>DASTML010000052.1:0-2505 GCA_035714175.1 Bryobacteraceae bacterium
GCAGGACGTCATCTTCTTCCGGAACGCCGAGATCGATGCCATAGCCGCCGGCTGCGTAAACGACGACATTGTCGGAAACGACGAGACCGGCACGACCGAGAATCTGGCCATAGCTGGTATTGGTGTTGCCGCCGGTGATCCCCTGTACCGCAACTTCAGCACCCAGAAGGTAGAAGTCGAACTGGGCATTCACACCGGCCATGGCGCCGGCACCATATTGCATGCCGCCAACCGGGCTATTCTGGATGCCGCCATAGACGCCGGCATAAAAACCGTTCCAGTCAAAGCCGGCTGCTTCTTCATAGATGGGCAATGCTGCCGGTGTGCTCGTGGGCACGGTAATCAAGTCGGCGGCGAAGGCCGAGCCCGACATCAGGGCGGTGGCAAGCGTTGCCAGGGCGATCTTGTGAGACGAGCGCATCGCGTTTCTCCTTAGCACTACAACCAGCAGGTGGGAGAAGAACGGAAGAATGATCCGCGCGTTCCACCACTGGTTTTCCATGACCGCCGGGCGATGCCGATGTGCAACACCGACTCCGGCGACCGGCAAGGAAGTTCGCCACCCAATCCGGCTGCAAGCCGCCCATTGAGGGGCCAAAACAAGGCACCGCGCCGCCGTTGCATTGGAGTCACACCGCTCAGGCGGCGGGCAACTCCCCGACCAGTACGGGTTCGGTGCGATAGACATCCGGGAACAGAGCCGCGAGGGCCGCGATCTTGGGAAGGTCGTTCCGCACGATGTAGGGCCAGGTCGGATTAAGCGTCAGGAAATCCTGATGGTACTGCTCCGCAGGATAGAAGGCTTGGAAAGGCTCAAGCGTGGTGACGATCGGGCCAGAAAAGAGATTCGCGGCATCGAGCTGGGCGATGTAGGCCTTGGCGACTTCGGCCTGATCCTCGTTTACCGGGAAGATGGTCGAGCGATATTGCGTGCCACGGTCCGGACCCTGGAAATTGAGCTGGGTCGGATTGTGGGCAACGGAGAAGAAAATCTGCAACAGCTTGCCGAAGGTAACGGTCTTGGGATCGTAGGTGACTTCGACCGTCTCGGCGTGGCCAGTGTCTCCCCTTGTCGTCTGCTCATATGTGGCTGTGTTGGCCGCGCCGCCGGAATAGCCGGATACGGCATTGGTGACGCCCTTCACTCGCTGGAACACGCCCTGCACGCCCCAGAAGCATCCGCCGGCGAAAACGGCGACCGCGGAGGCTGCTGATTCAACAAGATCCTTGTCGGGCGGCGGGATGGCCACGGGCTCCTCCTGCGCAAAGACCGCGCTGGGTCTTGCCGCAAAGCCGAGGACCGACACCGCAGCAAGTCCGCCGAGCAGGCTACGACGGGAAAACGCAAAATCGGGAAAACGTGGCGACATTGGAGCACCTTCCTACTGGCTATTCTACCAGCAGATACGGTGGCCGCATCCAGCGCGTTACACACAAAGAAGAGAGCAAACAAAAAAGGCGCCCGATGGGCGCCGTGGTGGCCACACCTTCTAGAAAGGGTGGCGCGAGAGACGGGGCTCGAACCCGCGACCTCCGGCGTGACAGGCCGGCGCTCTAACCAACTGAGCTACTCCCGCATCGGCGAACCGTGTGGCCCGCTGAACGTGACGCTGATGTACCCAGCGCCCCTGACTAAGTCAAGCGCCCCTTTCCGCATCCGGCATAAAAACTTCACAGAGGCGTCTGAGCCTGTGGAAAACTATTATGCTTCAAGCCACAAGGCGCGTTTTCTCAACAGGAACGCGAGCTGATGCGCTCTCGAAGGGCATCGGCCGGGGTGTCTGTGGCTGAGATGAAGAAGGATTGGGGCTTTGCCGACGCGCGTGGCAGGCCACGGCATCTGATTTTCCGTTTCGCCCCCTCCGGCTGGGCGGAAGTGGTCGGGAAACGAAAAATGGTGGGCGATGACGGACTCGAACCGCCGACATTCTCGGTGTAAACGAGACGCTCTACCAACTGAGCTAATCGCCCGTCCGACACAATGGTCTGGAACGGCGCTCTGATTAGGGCCCCTGCCCTTGCCCGTCAACAGGCAATTTGCCGATGGGCGGTTCGAGCTGTGGGGATGGCGGGCGGAGACCGGGTCGCGGCGTAGTGTATATCGCGCAAATCGCGTCTCCGTCTCGGTGCAGTGCCTCCCGTTGGCGGAGGGCCTGTTCCCCTTGGACGCACGCGGATGCTTTCACTTTCTATGTGTCATCCCCGCGAAAGCGGGGACCTCCGTTTCAAACAGGGGTTCCCGCTTTCGCGGGAATGACACCGTGGATGGAAATCAGAGGGCAGAGCGGTCCGGAGCAATCACTCCCCTCGACGGAGGGGATTGGGATGGGAGCACGCGCGCGAAGGCCCGGCCCGCTGCCCCCAAAAAACAAAACGGCCCCGGCGAGTGAACGCGGGACCGTTTGTTTGAAGCGCTAAAAGCGGTGCTTTTAGTTGATCGCGTCCTTCAGGCCCTTGCCGGGCTTGAACTTGGCCTGATTGGAGGCCGGAATCTGGATCTCTGCG
>DASTML010000053.1:0-20282 GCA_035714175.1 Bryobacteraceae bacterium
AGTTCGGCGCAATCGGGGATTGGATTGATCAGAAAAGTTCGATAATTGCTCACGAAAGGGAGCCACACAATGCCCGCTGATTCCATTGGCTCTAATCTCATGAAATCATGCAGGCCCATCGTGGATTCGAACTCGGTTCAGTTTTCGTTCGGGTCTGTCGTGATGTCTGCTTCCGATGACCGCGCTTCGGCAAGAAAATTCTTGAAACGAAAATCTACTATGTCACGCTGATAGTCGAGAATCCAGTCACCGAATTGCTTGTACACCGGGAGCAGCGTCGCATGGCTGCTGGCGATCACATCAAGCCCTCGGTCGTCATACATGTGCATGAGTAGTTTCGCGTCGTCTTGGATGATGTAAACGCGCCCCGCAATCGAAGGGACACGGCCGTGATCGCCATTCGCGATCGCTTCAAACATCCGATTCGCGTCAATACAACTCAGGGGCAGCCGCGCCCAGGTTAAACGATGGGGTGTTTCGTCAAAGGGAAAAATGTCCACGGTCTGGAGCTGAGCGGGACGAACATCGGGAAAGATACCAAGCGTTAAGAAGAGAGGCGTGAATCGCTCAGGGGGCCCTTCATCTGACGGCCAGTCCTGAGAAACGAGAACACAATCCTCACCAGTGCCAAACATAGACTCGTAAAGGGTTGTCGCTCGCGCGAGCTGATCCAACCCAATCTCGAACCGGATTCCGACAGGCCATTGGCCGAATAAATTCCCACCGAAGTCTACTCGTGGGAAGTTGGCGAGCATGAAGCGCGGCAAGTCAAACGAGTCATCTGCATCCACTATCCGTCTCCCAGGATCAGCGTATCCCATTTGTGCTGCGCCATACAGGAATGGTTGCTGTTAGAAAGCATGTGGAGGATTGACCCGAGATGGCCATAGACGCTCATAGGCAGACTGGCTCGAAGCTCCGAAAGTCCGCTGTTTTCATGACAAAAGGGTTCGATAGTTGCCCACCAAGGGGAGCCATACAAGCGAACGCGACCTGTCGTACCTTCGGACTCCCTAACAATGTAACGTACGAAGATCATGTTCAAAAGAAAAGCATCGCGCGAGTTGGAACTTCCGCCAATCGCATCCTCTAACGATCAGTCAGTCGAAGTTTTGCGTGTGGGCCGCACCCGGTGAAGCACAGGAGGTAGTTTTGAAGTCCACATGGAAAAATCCTGCCGTTGGGGGCCTCATGTTGGCCAATATCGCGCGGCATGCTGCAAACGCCTATGCCAACGAAGGGCACGATAGAGAGGAGGTGCTCCGGCACATTCGACAGATGGTAGATGCGGAGTTTGCAGACCCTACGGATGAGCCGCGGCAGATTTCCTAGAGATAAGTATGCCTGTAGGAATGCGGCAACCGATCGTTCCTTCGCATTTTAAGTGGAGAGTTATAGGTTGTGGAGCTTCGGATTTAAGCGGCACGCCATGAGGGTTCAGGTCCGCGCCCCCGCAGGCGCCGCTAGCTGGCGAGCGACAACGCACAGCAATTTATAGGAAGATAGGTCCGTGGAAGCGGTGAAACAACAGCAAGAACACATATGGCTTCAGCAATGGGCTGGAGAGTGGGTCTATGAGTCCGAAGTGCTGATGGGTCCAGATAAGCCTCCCCTGCACAGCAGCGGAACCGAAACGGTCCGGACAATTGGTGATTTTTGGATCTTGGCAGAGGGCCGGGGAACAATGCCGGATGGTAAGCCCGCTACCATGATCATTACGGCCGGGTACGACCCAGACAGCAACAAATTTGTTGCGACATGGCTAGGTTCAATGATGGCGAAGCTATGGGTATACGATTGCTCCAGAGAAGGCAATACCTTACATATGGACGCTGAAGGCCCCAGCATGTCGGGCGACGGAACCATAGCGATGTATCGGGATTCTATGGAGATTCTCGATGCGAACAATCGAATCTTCACTTCGCAAATGCGTAATCCAGACGGAAGTTGGATGCAATTCCTGACGATGAAGTACCGCCGCGTGAAATAGCTTGGTCGGGAGGCCGCGCATCGACAAGTGCCAACCCGCTCTATTTCCAGGAATGCACTATCGGTTTGTCTCCGGCGGCAGCCAGGAAAACGCCTTGCCGCCGCTGTGCCGACGCCGCCAAAGCTTGTGCGGTATAGGCGCGCAGCGGCTATACCGGCTTCACTCCGCCCAATCACTATGACGCGCAGATAGCCTTGCCGCAGATACCCCCGGCCGGCGCCGGCTCAGGGAATCGGGGCAGTTCGACTATTCCGCCCGGGCAGCTCGCTACCCCCGCCGGGCAGCTTCGATGGCCGCCACATCGATTTTGCGCATGTTCATCATCGCCGCAAAGGCGCGTTGAGCCTCGCCGCCCCCGGCCGTAACCGCTTCCGCCAACACACGCGGGGTGATCTGCCAGGATAGACCCCAACGATCCCGGCACCATCCACACTGGCTTTCTTCTCCCCCATTGCCGACGATCGCGTTCCAATAACGGTCCGTCTCTTCTTGATCCTCCGTTAGGATCTGGAACGAAAAGGCCTCGGAATGCCGGAACGCGGGACCGCCGTTGAGACCAAGGCATGGAATGCCGAGAACGGTAAACTCCACGGTCAGAACGTCATCCTTTTTCCCGCTGGGATAATCGGCGGGCGCCTTGTGCACCGCCCCCACCGCGCTATCGGGAAACGTCGCGGCATAGAAGCGCGCAGCGTCCAACGCGTCTTTATCGAACCAGAGGCAAATCGTGTTCTTGGGCTTCATGCTCATCCGCTCCTTATATTCGAAACAAGGCTAACGCCGCTATCCTTGCGCCGCCAACTCGCATCATATCGCCGATGATCCCCTCAATAAAAAGGGCGGCGCAGAACGCGCCGCCCAGTAAAGTTATTCTTTGCAAGCCGCAGGCCGACAACCAAGACCACTAGCGCAAGTCGAACCGATCGAGATTCATCACCTTTGTCCATGCCTTAGCGAAATCCTGGACGAATTTCTCCTTGGCGTCGGCCGCGGCATAGAACTCAGTCACGGCGCGCAACTCGGCGTTAGACCCGAAGATCAGGTCCACCGGGGATGCGGTCCATTTCGCTTGGCCCGTCTTGCGGTCCACGCCTTCGTAGACTCCCTCCGCACCTGCCGCCTTGCTCCATTTGGTCGACATATCCAGCAGGTTGACAAAGAAGTCGTTGGTCAATGTACCGGGCCGCGCAGTGAGCACGCCTTGCTTAGAACCATCCGAGTTGGCATTCAGCGCACGCAATCCGCCGACGAGTACGGTGACTTCCGGAATCGTCAAATTGAGCATTCGGGCACGATCCACCAGCATTTCGACTGGGGAATGAGACTGTCCCGCTTTGAAATAGTTGCGGAATCCATCAGCCCCGGGCTCCAACACAGCGAACGCGGCGACGTCCGTTTGTGCCTGTGACGCATCCACGCGGCCGGGCGCGAAGGCGACCTGTACGGAATGTCCGGCATCTTTCGCCGCCTTCTCCACCGCCGCGGTACCGCCCAACACAATCAAGTCCGCCAGGGAGACCTGCTTGCCGCCTGCCTTCCCGCCGTTGAACTCCTTTTGAATGGATTCCAACCTCGCCAAAACCTTGCTTATTTCCGCCGGGTTATTCACCGCCCAGTCTTTCTGCGGAGCCAGACGCAAGCGAGCTCCGTTGGCGCCGCCGCGCATGTCCGTTCCTCGGAAAGAAGCCGCCGACGCCCATGCGGTCCGTACCAGTTCCGGAACGCTCAGTCCGGAGGCAAGAATTTTAGCCTTCAACGCGGCGACATCCTTTGTGTCGATCGTTTTGTAGTTGGCCTTCGGAAGCGGATCCTGCCAGATTTGATCTTCCTGAGGAACTTCGGAACCGGCATAGCGCGCACGCGGGCCCATGTCGCGATGCGTCAACTTAAACCAAGCTTTCGCAAAGGCAAGGCGAAACTCTTCCGGGTTCTCGCGGAACCGCATCGCGATGGCGCGGTAAGCCGGGTCCATTTTGAGAGCCAGGTCCGTCGTAAACATGATGGGAGCGTGTCGCTTGGAAGCGTCGTGCGCATCGGGAACCAGGTCGGAAGCTTTGTTGTCGGCTGGGATCCACTGCGTCGCGCCCGCCGGACTCTTGGTCTTCACCCATTCATAGGCGAATAGATTCTCCAGATACTGCGACGTCCACTTGGTGGGCGTGGCCGTCCAAGCGCCTTCCAACCCGCTGGTGACGGTATCCACGCCATTGCCTTTGCCGCACTTGTTCTCCCAGCCCAACCCCTGTTTCTCCACGCCGGCCGCGGCTGGTTCCGCAGCCACGCACTTGCCGGGCGCATGGGCGCCGTGGGCCTTTCCGAACGTGTGTCCGCCGGCAATCAGCGCCAACGTCTCTTCATCGTTCATCGCCATCCGGCCAAACGTATCGCGAATATCCTTGGCCGCGGCCAAGGGGTCAGGGTTGCCGTTGGGACCTTCGGGATTGACATAGATCAATCCCATCTGGACAGCGGCAAGCGGACGCTGCAGATTCCGGCTACCGCTGTACCGTTTGTCATCCAGCATCTTCTGCTCGGGGCCCCAGTAAACCAGTTCCGGCTCCCAATCATCGGCACGCCCGCCAGCAAAACCAAACGTCTTGAACCCCATATTTTCCAATGCGACATTGCCTGCAAGCACCATCAAGTCGCCCCAGGATAGTTTCTGCCCATATTTCTGCTTCACAGGCCACAAGAGCCGCCGGGCCTTGTCCAAATTAGCGTTGTCCGGCCAGCTGTTTAGCGGATCGAAACGCTGCTGACCGCCGTCGGCGCCGCCGCGGCCATCCAATGTACGATACGTGCCCGCGCTGTGCCAGGCCATTCGAATGAAGAACGGCCCATAGTTGCCATAGTCCGCGGGCCACCACTCCTGCGTCGTCGTCAGCACCTTGTTGATGTCCTGCTTGACTGCCTTGAGATCAAGAGACGCAAACGCCTTGGCGTAGTTAAAATCGCGGCCAAGCGGATTGGACTCCGCTGAGTTCTGCCGCAGCGGCGAAAGGTCCAGTTTCTCCGGCCACCAAAACTTGTTCGACTGCGGTTCTTGCGCACCGGCCACGGTCGTCATTACGACTGCGGCGGCCGCAACCGCGAAGGCAGTGCGTCGCGAGTTGAAATGGATCATCATACCGACCAGTCTAGGCGCGTACTTGACATAGTTCAATACGATTGCGACTATCGTACGGATCGTTTTTTCCTATGGCACAGCATCTGCGTGTACGCGGGTTTGACCTGCGTCAACTGGAGTATTTTTGCGCATTGGCCCGGACCGGGAGTTTTACGAAAGCAGCCGATGAATTGGGAATCGCGCAGCCCACGCTTTCCGAGCAGATTGCGAAGTTGGAGAAGGGACTCGGGGCGCCGCTGTTCGAGCGGCTGAATCGCCGGATTGAGTTAACGCCGCTCGGGCAGGCGATTCTGGGCAAAGCACAGGCGCTACTGGAAGATGCGGCCGCACTGCCCGAATATTTCGAACGAGTCCAGGAGGGAGTCCGCGGTCCGCTGCGCGTCGGGGCGATCCCAACGATACTTCCTTACTATCTGGCGCCCTTGCTCAAAGAATTTACGGAGCGGTTCCCCGATGTGGACCTCCACGTCCGCGAAGGCACGACGGCGGAGTTAGTGGAGCAGGTACTCGAAGGAATGATTGACCTCGCCGTTCTGAGTCTTCCCGTCGAGGCGGGGGGCCTGGTGATGCGGGAATTGTTCCGTGACCCGCTCTACCTGGCCGTGCCCGATGGGCATCCGCTCACCGCCTCGCCCAAAGTGCAATTGCGGCGCGTCTCCGAAGAACGACTGCTCATCTTGAAAGACGGACACTGTTTGCGGGACGAGACGCTAGCCGTTTGCGACCAAGCTCGCGCCCGATTTTCCGGGCAGTTTGAGGCCGACCAGGTATTGACCATTTTCGAACTCATCCGGGCGGGCTTCGGCGTCAGCATTGTGCCGCAGATGGCGCGCGGACTGAGCCATGGATGTCGTCTGCTGGAAATCGAGCCCAAGGCCAGCCGCCGGATCGGATACATCCGTCTCGAACTTCGATATCTTTCGAAGGCGCTGGAGGCATTCACGGAGTATTTGCGGGAATCCGCCGAAAAGCGCAAGCCGTAGGCCGCAATACAATTCACGCCGCGTTCACCGGCTCCGTGCCATTGTATACGGCTCGTACGTCCACTAATTTCGACAAACGACGGCGAATACGTTCCGACTCAATAGCATCCGCATAGAGCCGGAGGTGGACGACCGCTGTGCCCTCCTTTCCCGACGGGAAGGCGGAAACAGCAGCAATATTGACGCCAACGGCGCTGACGATGGAAGTAATACGCGCCAGAACACCGGTTGTGTCAGACGTGATCAACAGGAAATTTTTCACAGGAATGGGGACTCCGGTAGGGGTCTTGCGTTTCAGTGTAGAGCAATTTTGGCAGTCGAACAAGAAAATTCGATGTGGAGCCAGTTGATTCCTTTTTTCCGTTGTGTTTCAATCTGCGGTAAGGAAGGTAACCTAACTAACTTGATCGTGCCATTTCCCAATCTGACTGGCCAGCGCATGAACGCGCCGGATATGCGGAGCGTGAACGGCATCCAATTGCTGAATCTCATCTGTTCGCGCGGCCCTGTTTCCCGCGCCGATCTCTCCAAGCTGAGCGGTCTTAGCAAGCCGACGGTCTCCGAACAGGTGGGGCGATTGATCCGGTTGGGAATTGTCATAGAGATCGGGCAGGGCGAGTCGAGCGAGAGCGGCGGCAAGCGGCCCACGCTGGTCAGTTTTCACGCGGCGGCGGGGAAAGTCGCTGGGGTCGATATCGGCGCTGATCAGATGCGATTTGCGATTGCAGATCTGGAAGGCAAGATACTGCGGCAGATGAAAGTACCGGCGCGGCCGGATAAGAGCCCAGCCAGGGTCCGGCAGCAGATCGAACGCGCGCTGGTCTCATTATGCGGCGAGGAGCATACGCTACGGGCCATCGGCATTGGCGTCCCTGGCCGTGTGGATTGCCGCTCGGGCATCGTATTGGAACTGGGGAACGTTTTCGAGTGGCGGAACGTAGATCTGCGGTCCGCACTGGAAGAACGCTTCGGTTGTCCGGTACGCGTCGATAACGATGTCAACGTCGCGTTGACATCGGAACTCCACGGCGGAGCAGGCAGAGAGGCAGAGACCACCGTTTTGATCCAGGCAGGCACGGGCATTGGGTCCGCGGTCGCAATTGGCCGGCGGATCCATCACGGCGCACACTGGGCGGCGGGCGAGATCGGCCACCTCACCACGGAGGCCCCCTCTCGCAAAGAGGTAAGCCCGCGCGGCCAGATGGAATCGGTGTTGGGTGAAGACCAGATCGCGCGGCGGGTACAGAGCGCGGCGCGGCGATCGCTTACTTTGCGCCGCTTCCTGAAAACGTTGACGCCAGTCTCCGCCCTGTTTGCAGCCGCCGCGGAACGGGACCCCGTCGCGGTAGCGCTCGCGGCGCCGATCGAAAATTACGCCGCGTTCGCCGTTGCCAATCTGGCGCTGGCTTACGATCCGGACACCGTTCTGCTTTCCGGCGAAATCTTCCGGTACGTCCTGCCCGCAATCGAAAAACTCATGTCGCGCACCGTCCCCTGGTCCCCGAAGGTTCAACAGGCAAGATTCGGGGAGGAAGGTGTATTGATGGGCGCCGTCGATACGGCGCTACCGGCCGCATATGAACAACTGGCCTCGCAGCTTGCCTCCGATGTTCTGCCTGGAACTGCGGCGGCATCCGGCCATTGAACGAAGGAACACCATGTACAAGTTATCCAGGACCATCACGGCTACGATGATGGCGCTGCTAGGCGGCGTATTCGCGCCGCTCACGCACGCACAGACCAAAGCAACAATCAGCGGGTACATACGGGATGCCACGGGCGCGTCAGTCCCCCATGCAAAGGCCTCACTCCAAGAACAGAATACGGGTCTGCGGCGCGAGGCGGCGGCCAACGAAGATGGCTTCTACCAATTTCTGGGCCTCACAGCGGGTAAGTATTCCCTCACCGTCGCAGGCAGCGGGTTCAAGAGCTTCATTGAGAACGATTTGATTCTCGCAACGGACCAGAATCTGCGCGCCGATGTCTCGCTGGAACTCGGAGCCGTTACCGAGAAAGTGGAAGTCGCCGGATCGGCTGTCAGCGTCGATACGACGTCGTCCACTCTCGCCGCATCGATCGGCACGCGGCAACTGGTGGACCTCCCGCTCTCCGGCCGCAACGTCATCGCATTTGCCGGACTGCTGCCGGGCGTCACGCAAGTGTCCGCCTCGTCGAACAGCGAAGTCACCAACGCCCGGGGCGGTTCGACGATGACCGTCAATGGCGGCCGTGCCAACCAGACCTATTACGCTCTGAATGGAACGTTCTTCGCCAACCCCTCCCGCAATACGGGCCTGAATGTTCCGCCCCCCGACGCCGTGCAGGAAGTGCGCGTCGAAACATCGAACTTCACCGCCGATGGGGGCCGCAACAGCGGCGCGGTAGTCAGTGTCGTCACGCGCGCCGGAACAAACGACTTTCACGGCGCCGCCTGGGAGTTCCACCGCAACAGCGCCATGAACGCCCGCAACTTCTTCCTGCCCACAAAGCCCAAAGAACGTCAGAATCAGTTCGGAGCTACCGCCGGCGGCCGTGTTCTCCGCGACAAACTATTCGTCTTTGGCGCCTATGAGGGCATCTTTGACCGCCGCGCCGCCACCGAAGTGAATGCATTTCCTCCCACCGCCGCGGAGCGGGCGGGAGATTTTTCAGCTGTTGCCGCCGCCCTGGTGGACCCGCTCACCAACACGCCTTTCCCCGGCAATCGCATTCCGGCCAGCCGGTTTGACCCGGTGGCAAGCAACCTGCTGCAATTCGTTCCTAATGCTCCTGCCGGCGGTCGCCTGTCCGCGGTTGCCAGCGCTCCCCGCGACGCCCATCTCGGTATGACGCGCGTCGATTGGAACATCTCCAGCAAGCAGACCATGTTCGCTCACTACTACGTCAACCAAAACGACATGACAACGGGCGACCTCGGTTTCGGAACCAATGTTCCCGGCTGGGCGGGCCGCAGCCAGAACGTCCGAAATCAGAACGGCGGCATCAACCACACCTATATCTTTAGCCCCACGCTTATCAATCAGGTGACGCTCGGCTATACCCGCTCGGTTTCCGGCGACTTGCCCACCATCACCCGCACCAACGCCGATCTTGGTATTCAGGGTCTACCGGACTACACCAACGGCGGCTCTCTGCAGTTCCAAGTCTCCGGCCGTTTTAACCTCAACTCCGGCGGACCCGTTCGCTTCGTATCCAACAACTACGACTTCAATGAGATGCTCACCTGGATCAAGGGCCGCCATACGATTAAAGCGGGCTTCCAGTATCTCGATCTCAGCTTCTTCCAAACCTATCTCGGCCCCGGCACGTTCACCTTCAATGGCACGCGCACCGGCAATCCGTTGGCCGATTTCCTCACCGGCTCCTACCGCAACCTGGCATTCGGTTACGGCGTCCGCAACAACGATTCGCTGGGCGGTTACTATGCCGGCTTCTTCCAGGACGACTTTAAGATGACGCGCCGCCTGACGCTGAACCTCGGCATGCGATACGAAGTCATGATGCCTTGGGTCGACAAATTTGATCGTATTAACACGGTAGACCCGACGCCCGGAGCGCAGTCAAAGGTAGTGCCGAATGCGCCGCCGAATCTGTTGTTCGTGGGTGACCTGCCGCGCGGTCTCGTCCAGACGGACCGCAACAACTTCGGACCGCGGGTGGGGCTGGCCTGGGACGTCACCGGCGATGGACGCACCGCCGTCCGCGCCAGCTACGGCGTATTTTTTGAGATGAACAACGCCGATACCGTCGCACAGGAGAACCCGCCCTTCGCCGGTTCCACCTCCTACCAGAACGGGCAATTGCGTACTCCCGCCGCGGGCCGTGTACTTCCGCCCGTCGTGCCGGACGCTTCGAACCAGACGTTCATTCTCCCGCTGAACAACTTCTTCACGGACCTCACTCTCCGCACCGCCTATGTCCAACAGTGGAACCTCACCTTGGAACGGCAGCTGCCGAAAGGCTTCATTGTCCAGGGCTCCTACGTGGGCAAGGTGGGCCACAAACTGCCGGCGTTCCGTCCCTTCAACGCCGCTATCTACAAGCCCGGCAACGATGCGAATGGCAACCCGCTCTCCACGCTGGAAAACGCGGGCAGCCGTGCCCCATTCCTCCCCGGCATCTACGGCACGCAAATGATCGCCATGTCCGGAACGTTTGATCAGAGCTACCATGGCGCGCAACTCCGCGTGGACAAACGGTTCTCCAGCAAATTCTCTGTGCTGGGATCTTATACGTTGGGCAAATCCATCGACAACAGCTCCACCATCAGCCTCGGCGGCTGCGTGGCCAACCCTTACGACCTGCGCGCCGACCGCGGCCGCGCCCAGTTCGATGCCCGGCACACGCTGGCCGTCTCGTGGTTCTATACGCCGGTAAGGCAGCGCCGCGGCTTCTTCGGCGCTCTGTTCTCCGGCTGGAACGGCTCCGGCGTGCACCGTGTACGGACGGGCTATCCGCTCACCTTCTATAACGGCGACGACGTGGCCTTGGCCGTCGATATCTGCAACGGATCGGAGCAGCATCCGAACCTGATTGCCAATCCGCAACGGGATCATGCGAATCGGCAGGACCTCATCTCCCGGTTCTTCAACACCGCCGCATTCCAACGTCCGCAAACCGGTTCCTACGGTTCCGCGGGCCGCGGCATCCTCACCGGTCCGGCTTCGATCACCTCAGACTTCGCAATGACCAAGAGCTTCACCGTCTTCCGCGAAAGCCGCTTGGAGTTCCGCGGGGAACTGTTCAATGCCTTTAACCAGGTGAATTTCACGCGCGTCCGCACAACCATGACGGACGGCAACTTCGGCGCCGTGGATCAGGCGGCTCCCGCCCGCACCGCTCAACTCGCGTTGAAATATGTCTGGTAAGCCGGACGCTCTACCGGAGCAGGGGGCCCACGCCCCCGCGCTCCGGCGCGTACTTTCCCGCACGGATCTTGTGATCTACGGCCTCACCATCATCACGCCTACGGCAGCCTATCCAGTCTTCGGCATCCTGCAGCAGATGTCGCATGGTCACGCGGCGCTCAGCTTTCTGGCGGCCGTGGTAGCTATGCTTCTCACGGCGCTGAGTTACGGACGCATGGCCGCCGCCTTCCCTTCCGCCGGCTCTACGTATACTTACGCCCGGCGGTCGTTGCATGACTATGCGGGCTTCCTTGCCGGCTGGGCCATGCTGCTCGACTATGTTCTTGTCCCCATGTTAAGCGCCGTCTATGTCACCCTAACGGCGGCCCGCTTCTTCCCGGGCGTCCCTCATGCCGTCTGGCCGCTCCTGTTCGCGGCCTGCGTGACCGTGGTGAATCTCTACGGCATCCAGGTAACCGCGCGCGCCAGCCGGTTCATGACGCTGATCATGGCGATTTCCGCTGTCCTCTTTGTCGTTCTAGCCGCCTACACCGTCGCGAACCGGTCCGGAGCTTCTGGTCTCTATGAACCGGTCGCCTTCTACAACCCCGCAACTTTTTCTCTCTCCTCGTTGGTAGCCGCGGCGGCCGTCGCCACGCTCTCTTTCCTCGGATTTGACGCCGTCTCCACGCTCGCCGAAGACACGCGAGATCCGGAGAAGGACATCGGCTCGGCCACCGTCTGGGTATGCCTCATCCAAACTGTATTCTGCGTACTTATCAGTTATCTGGCGGCCGTTGTATGGCCCGCCTCGCGTCCTTTTCCTGACGTGGAAACGGCCATTCTCGACGTCAGCAGCGCAGTGGGCGGACAGGCGATGTTCACCTTTACCAGTGCGGTCCTTTTGGTCGCCGCCGTTGCCAGCTCCGTCACCAGCCAGGCTGGCGCTTCACGGCTCCTATACGGCATGGGCCGCGACGGCATCCTGCCCCGGCGCCTATTCGGCTACCTGGACCCGAAGCGGGCCACCCCAACTCGCAGCATCTATTTCATGGGCGGGCTCACGGTGGCCGGCTCGCTGATCCTCAACTTTCAAACCGTAGTGGAACTGGTTAGTTTCGGTGCGTTTACCAGCTTCATACTGGTGAACCTCAGCGTGATTCGCCACTACTACTTGCGCCTCGGCGAACGCACGGGCGTAGGATTGTTGCGCAATCTCATCTTTCCGGCCGGAGGCGTCGTGGTCTGCGCCCTCGTATGGCTCAATCTCGGAGAACGCGCCAAAACGGTTGGTTTCACCTGGTTGTTCCTGGGGATTCTGTACCTGGCCGCGCTAACGCGAGGTTTCCGTGTTCCGGTCAAACAATTGGAGTATTCATGACGGCGGCATTTGCCACAGATTTACGCAAGTACGTGCAAGAGCATGCCGGCGAACTAGTGCAGCTCCTGCAAAAGTTAGTCGCGATCCCTTCCGAAAACAAGGCCCCGCACGGGTCCGAAGGAGAGGTGCAGCGTTTCATTGCGGACCGCTTGCGGGCCTGCGGTCATGCGCCGGTAGTCTATCAGCCGGATAGCGTTCCGGGAATAGTTGGACATCCCGGCTATTGGCCCGGCCGCGATTACACCGGCCGCCCCAACGTGAATGCTCGTATCCTCGGCACGGGCGGGGGCCGCTCCCTGATACTTTCCGGCCACGCCGACACGGTCCCGGCCGGTTCCGCGCCGTGGAGCGTCGACCCATTCAGCGGCAAGGTGGACAGCGGGCGTCTCTATGGCCGCGGGTCCAACGACATGAAGAGCGGAATTGCCATGAACCTCTTCGTGGTGGAAGCGTTGCACCGGATGGGAGTGCAGCTACAAGGGGATTTGATCTTTGAATCGGTGGTCGATGAAGAGTTCGGCGGCGCCAACGGCACTCTCGCCGGACGCCTGATGGGCTATACCGCCGACGCGGCCGTCGTCACCGAATCCACCTCGCTTCGCATCTGCCCAGCGCAGCGCGGCGGCCGGATCGTACACATCACTCTACACGCGCCGAACCAAGGCATTCTGGGCGCGTCACGCGCCAGCGCCATTGAACAACTGCGCCTGCTGCTGGATGCGGTGACCGGATTTCAGGAACAGAGGCAACGCCGTGTCCAGGCGCACTCTTTGTATCGCCATCTCCCCAATCCTGTTCCTGCATCGGTCACGCGCGTCGTCTCCGCTCCCTGGGGCACGGGCGAGCCGGCCAACATTCCGTCGGAGTGCCGCGTCGAAATGTTTTGGGAGGCGATGCCCGGCGAAACTCTGCAGGACATTGACGGGGAATTTCAGGCTTGGTTCTCTTCCCTGCTCGCCACGCACCCGGACGCGTTTGCCGTCACGCCCACGGTGGAGTTCCCCATTCGTTGGCTGCCCGGTTCCGCGCTCGACAGCGGGCACGAATTGGTTGGACTTCTTGCAGAGACGGCGCACGATCAACGCGGCGAAGCTCCGCTGGTGCAGGGCATCGAAGGCCCTTGCGATCTATATCTCTTCCACGAAATGGGCATCCCGGCTGTGCTCTGGGGTCCGCGCGGAGGAAACACCCATAACCCGGATGAGTACGTCGAAATCGATTCTCTGATCGAAGCGGCGACCGTCCTGCTGACGTTCACCTGCCGCTGGTGCGGCGTACGGAGCGGATTATGAGAACTCTGATTCTGTTGGCCATGGCGAGCTCTTTTCTGTTCGCCAAGGACGGCTTCACTTCCCTGATGCCGAAACGCGATATCGCGGAACATTGGACCGTGGAAGGCAAGACGCCAGCCGATGCCTGGTATCTCACCAGGACCGGCGAGATACGCTGCACCGGCATCCCGAACGGCTTCCTACGCAGCAAGAAGAAGTATAAGAACTATATCCTCCGCGCTGAATGGCGATTCCAGGGCGGCTATACGCCTCGTCCGGAGGAAGATGGTTGGCCGAACGCGGGCTTCTTCATTCATGCGCAGGAGACCGTCAAGGATTGGCCGCGGTCGCTCGAAGTCCAAGGCCATTTCGGTGAGGTGGGAAGCGTCTTCGGCGTTCGCGGCGGCAAAATCACCGGAGCCAAGCGCGGCGTCATCGTCAAGGACGGCCGTCCTCCTTTCGGCGATTGGGACCGGTATGAAATCACCTCGAAAGAAGGAAAAGTTACCGTGAAGCTGAATGGCGTTGTCGTCAACGAGGGGACCGGCGCGTCGCCCTCCGAAGGCAACATCTGCCTGCAATCGGAAGGCTGGCCCGTCTTCTACCGCAACATCGAAATCAAGGAGCTCCCCTAATGCGGCGCCGTGATTTCCTCGCCCTGCCGGCCGCCGCGGCCGCCCTTCCGGCGCAAGCGGGCCCCACGCAGTTCCAGGTTGCCTGCATGACGCTGCCCTACTCCGCCTTTTCGTTGGAGCGAGCCCTGTCCGGCATCCGCGGCGCCGGCTACCGCTTCGTCGCCTGGGGCACCACGCACGTCGATGCCGCCGGAGTAAAACGTCCGGTCCTGGAGGCTAACGCGCCGGCCACGGAAGCCGCCGCGCTCTCAGGGCGTTGCCAGGACCTCGGTCTGCAGCCGGTCATGATGTTTTCCGGCGTCAACTTTGAAGACGCAAACGCCGTCGATGTCTACAAAAAGCGCATTGAGCAAGCCAAAGCCGCGGGTATCGGACACATCATCGTCTTCGGTAAAACCAGCGCGGGCGCCTACAATGCGGTGATTCAGAATTTGCAGGCTGCCGCCCGCTTTGCCGAAGGCTCCGGCGTCCTGTTGTCCTTGAAACAGCACGGCGGCAACACCGCCACGGGAGAGCACTGTTCCCGTATCATCGCCGACGTGGCGCATCCCTCCGTAAAGATGTGCTACGACGCCGGCAACGTGCTCGACTACGAAAACCACGACCCCATTCCCGATATCCAGAAATGCTGGCGGGACATTCGATCCTTCTCGCTCAAGGACCACCGCAACTTCCCAAAAGACGAAGACTGCGGCATCGGCTTCGGCGAAATTGACCACTACAAACTCTTCGCTCCCGTCATGCGGACAGGCCTCACCATGCCCATCTCCGCCGAAAACATCTTTGAGCCTCTCGTCGCCCGTCCGAAAGCGCCGGAAGGCGTAGACCGCCTTGCCCGCCGCTCCCGTGAATTCCTGGAAGCAGTGCTGGCCGGGCTTGCCGCGAATCCTGAACGCTAATCCTGAAAGAGACATTCCACATGGACCTTAACCGCAGACACCTCCTCGCCGGAACGGCTGCCGCCGCGGCGCAATCGGCCCTATTGGGACAACCCAAGACCGCCCGGATTCCCACCGCCATGATCGGCGTAGGCAACCGCGGCTCCCACGTTCTCAAGGGCGTAATTGAACAGCCCAACGCAGCCGTCGCCGCTCTCTGCGACATCAAACCGGACCGCCTGGACGCAGCCGCCACCGCGGCCGCCACAGACAAGCCAGCCACCTACAAGGATTGGCGCGCCATTATCGACCGCAAGGACATTGAGGTGGTCTTCATCGCCACGCCTCCCCATCTACATGCAGAAATGGCCGTCGCGGCGCTCCAGGCCGGAAAGCATGTCTACTGCGAAAAGCCCATCGGAGTGACGCCGGAGCAGGTGCGGGACGTTGTCAAGGCTGCCCGCAATAGCAAGAAAGTCTTCATTGCTGGCCAGCAGATGCGGTCCTTCACCCAGATTCAGGAAGCCGTCGCCCAGATCCGCGCCGGCGTTATCGGCAATGTTCTGATGGTGAAGGCGCAGCGCCACGCGGGCTCCGATCTGAATCATGAAGGCACATCGGCCGATTGGTATTTCGACGCCAGCAAGTCTGGCGGCTATCTGATCGAACAGTCCGTGCACAACTTGGACGCCTGCAACTGGGCGCTCGGCGAACACCCGATTCGCGCCTCCGGCTTCGGCGGCACGCTGCTCTATAAGAACGACCCGCCCCGCCGCGATATTTTCGATTGCAACGTTCTGTCGTACGACTATCCCAGCGGAGCCAAACTTTCCTTCACGTTGAACGTATTCCACCCGTCCGGTATGCCCTCCGGCGGGCAATATATTCACCTCTTCGGCTCCAAAGGCGCGGTGGATCTGCTCTACTCCACCAATATGTACAAGCTGGGCAGCAAGGACCCGGCCGTCGTCCTCGCCGCCACGCGGCAGGAAGCGCCGCACGGCCACACCGCCGCCTTCTACGACTGCATCACGAAGAACGGAAAGAATCCCGCCGATATCACCGTCGGCGCCTCTGCAGCACTGACCGCCATCATGGGCCATATGGCGATGACCAACCAATCGGTCATTTCCTGGGACGAATTGGGCGTCGTTCTATAGACTGCGCGGGGCCTCCGCCACGGGAACGGAGGCCCCATACAGTACACTGCAACAGTCATGACCGGCCAACTCTACTGCGGCACCTCCGGCTACTCCTACCCCACCTGGAAACCTGGCTTCTACCCCGCCAAACTGCCAGCCAAACAGTTTCTCGCCCACTACGCCACGCGCCTCCCGGCCGTCGAAAGCAACTACACCTTCCGTAGCCTGCCCTCCCCCGCCACCATCGAACAATGGATCCGCAATACGCCGGACGGCTTCCGCTTCGCCGTCAAGGCACACCAGCGGATGACGCACTTTAAGCCGGAGGAAGCCGTCGACTTCGCAGGCCTGTTTTTCAAGGCCCTTGAGCCACTCGGGCAGTCCGGCCGCCTGGGCCCCGTGCTGCTGCAGTTTTCCCCCAGGACGCCAGTCAATCCCGCGCTGCTCTCGGACCTTCTTAGCGCCGCCCCCGCCGGCGTCCGTATGGCCGCCGAATTTCGTCACGAATCCTGGTTTACCGATGAGATCTTCCGCTTGCTGGAGAGCCGCGCCGCCGCTCTCTGTCTGGCCGAATCCGAGCGCCTGGAAACGCCCCCTGTCCTCACCACGGATTTCGTCTATGCCCGTCTGCGCAAGACCAGCTACACCCCCGCCGCACTAGGGCAAATCCAGCAGCAGGCGGCCGGCTTCCGCAATACCGGCCGCGACGTTTTTTTATTCTTCATGCACCAGGACGACCCGGCCGGAACTGCCTACGCCGAGACGATACAACAAGCCGGTTAACGCACAACGCTGTTAGAAAAGGCCCGCACATATTGTTTCGGCGCGCGCACCACGGCGCCCAACTCCTGCGCCGCATGCATGGGGAAATACGGATCCCGCAGCAGTTCCCGCGCCAACAACACCAGGTCAGCCTGCCCGTCCTGCAGCACGGCCTCCGCCTGCGCGGCTCCCGTAATCAGGCCCACAGCCCCAGTCGGCACGCCTGCTTCTCTTCGGATTCGCTCCGCAAACGGAATTTGGTACCCCGGCCCGACCGGAATTTTCGCGTGCACTACGTTCCCGCCCGTCGAAACGTCAATCAGGTCTACGCCGCGCGCCGCGGCCAACCGGGCCAATTCGACAGACTCTTCAATGTCCCATCCCCCTTCAGCCCAATCCGTCGCTGAAATCCGCAGCAGCAGCGGCACGTCGTCCGGCAACTCCGCTCGCACTGCCTCAATCACTTCCAGCGCTAAGCGCGCCCGATTCGCAAACGGCCCGCCGTAGGCGTCCTGCCGGTGATTCGAAAGCGGAGACAAAAACTCATGGATCAGGTATCCATGCGCCCCGTGAATCTCGATCACGCGAAACCCGGCCGCTAACGCCCGCCGCGCTGCCGCGGCAAAGGCGGCGACGGTTTCCCGGATCTCCTCCACGGTCAGAGCATGGGGAATCGGATCGCCTTCGCGGAATGGAATCGCGCTAGGACCCACCACCTGCCAGCCATTCGCAGCGTCCGGCGCAATCGCCGCCGTGCCTTCCCAGGGCAATACAGTACTCGCTTTCCGTCCCGCATGGGCAATTTGAATCCCAGGTATTGCTCCCTGCCCGGCCACAAAGGCCGTAATCCGGCGTAGCGGCTCAATGTGTTCATCTTTCCAAATGCCCAGATCGCCGTGCGTGATGCGGCCGCGCGGCTCCACCGCCGTCGCCTCCGCAATCACCAGTCCCGCCCCACCCACGGCGCGGCTGCCCAAATGGACGAGGTGCCAATCATTCGCAAACCCGTCCACGCTCGAATATTCACACATCGGCGAAACGGCAATACGGTTCGGCAAAGTCACTCCCCGTAGGGAGTAGGAGGTAAAAAGTGCGGGAGAAGCCATCCCTTGTTGGGATGCGGAACGCCCGGTACAAGGTGCAGCGAATACGCTACGCCTATAATCGTAGTATTCATGCGGAAGCGTCTGCTCAATGCGGCCGCCGTCATCACGCTGCTCATCTTGGTTGGCCTCGTGATCTGGCAAGGCTCGTTCAACATGGGCAAGCTCGGTCCGGCGAACGTGGGCCAAGTCTATTTGTACTGGGCCATGTCGACGCTCGTCTTCCTGCTCATGGTGTGGCTCGCCTTCATGCTCTTCCGGCTGATGGTCAAGCTCTACATCGAGCGTAGCCAGGAGCACGAAGGTTCCCACATCAAGACGAAACTCGTCACCGGCGCCCTTCTGCTCTCGTTCCTCCCCGTCCTGTTCATGGTCCTGTGGAGCTATCAGGTCTTGAACATGAACATCAAGCAGTGGTTCTCCCGCCCTGCCGAAAGCGTCAAACTCGCCCTCTCTGATACCGGCGTCGCCCTCACCAGCGAATCGGAAATCCGCGCCCGCGCCCAGGCCAATTGGCTCGCCTCTCTCCCCGAAGTCGAAGTCTTCGCCCACGGCGGCCCAGCCAATATTGACCTCTTTGAAAAGATCTGCGACGAAAACGACATCGTCGAGGTACACATCGTGTCCCCCGCCCGCGGCAAACTCACCGTCTGCTCCTGGGACGCCCGCAACCGCTCCAACTCCGCCCGCCGCATCGTCGCCAGCGCCGCCATCCGCACCGGCGGCCAACTCATCCTCACCAACCATCTCCCGGTCGATCTCGAACAGAAGGAACGCGAAATCTCCGGCTACGTCAGCGAGTACAATCAACTCGGCTTGGACCGCCAGGAGACCCGCCGTTTCTATCTTCTTTATCTCGCCCTCATCACGCTCTTCATCCTGTTTGTTGCCATCTGGGTCGCTCTTTTCCTCGCCCGGCAGATCACCGTCCCCATCGCCGCCCTCCTGGAAGCCGCCCGGGAAGTCCGCCGCGGCAACCTGCGGCACCGCGTGCAGGTCGGCGCCGTCGATGAACTCGCAACCCTTGTCCGCCAGTTCAACGAAATGACGCAGGACCTCGAATCCTCCAGCCGTGAGTTGGAGGCCCGCCGCCGTTTCACCGAAACGATTCTCGAGTCCATCCCCACCGGCGTCATCTCCGTAGCCAGTGACGGCCGCATCCAGACCATCAACCAGGCGCTGCTCCGCATGTTCGGCGAAGAGCGCGCCCGCGCCGCCGCCCGCCTCGACCAACTTTTTGCTGACGACGATGTCATGGAGATCCGCTATCTCATGAATCGCGCCCGCCGCACCGGCGTCGCCGCCAGGCAGATGGACATCGCCCACAACCGCCAAACGCTGCACCTCTCTATCACCGTCGCGCCAATCGATGAACGCGTCACCTCCGGGTACGTCATCGTGCTGGAAGATACCTCCGAACTGCTCCGCGCGCAGAAAGCCGCCGCCTGGCACGAAGTGGCCCGCCGTATCGCCCACGAAATCAAGAACCCGTTAACCCCCATCTCCCTCAGCGCCGAACGCATCGCCCGCAACCTGGAGCGCAACGTCACCTCGCCGGAGTTCACCCGCATCATCCGCGACTGCACGCGGATCATTCAGGAAGAGGTGGGCAGTGTGAAGACCCTCGTGGACGAATTCGCCCAATTCGCCCGCTTTCCCGCCGCCCAGCCGCAGCCATCCGATCTGAATGATGTGGTCGAATCCGCGCTGGCCGTCTTCTCCGGCCGGCTGGAGGGCATCACCATTCACAAGTCCCTGCGGCAGGGCCTACCCGTCGTGAATGTGGACAGGGAACAATTTAAGCGAGTAATTGTTAATTTAATTGATAACGCAGCCGAAGCGATGAAAGATGTGCCTTGGCGCCATCTTTCCATCGGTACGCAGTCCCCGACCCCGGATACCGTTGAACTCGTCGTCGCCGACTCCGGCATCGGCATCTCACCGGAAGACCGGGAACGGCTATTTTTGCCCTATTTTTCTACAAAAGGACGGGGAACCGGCCTGGGCCTGGCAATTGTTGCACATATATTGACGGATCATGGCGCGCAAATACGCGTAGAAGAGAACACCCCCACAGGAGCGAGGTTTACCATCGAAGTGCCCGCGGCAGTAGAACAAGCGGTAGAGGCCGAGGTGCGGACATGAAGTCCCAGCGGCTATTGA
>DASTML010000054.1:0-22091 GCA_035714175.1 Bryobacteraceae bacterium
CTCTGTTGAACAATCCGCTGCTGCTGCGCACTTCCCAGGCGTTCGCGGAACAGGTGCTGGAGCAGAGCCATGGCGATACGGACCAGGCGCTCCGCCTCGCCGTGCAGGCCGCATACACTCGGCCTCCAACAGACAACGAACTCGCCATCGGAAGGCGCGCCGTCGCGTCGGGACCGGATGCAAAAGAAGGATTGCGCTTGTTTCTGCAGGCGCTGTTTGGCGCCAATGATTTCTTATATAGCTACTGAGGGACAACTGTTATGACTCGCTATTCGTCGCGCCGCCAGGCGCTCCGGCAAACAGCCCTCGGGTTCGGCGGCCTGGCTCTGCACTCCATGCTGGCGCTGGGCGCTGAGCCCCGCACCTACGACCTTCGGCCACGCCGCCCGCACTTCGCGCCAAAGGCGAAAAACGTCATTTTCATCTATATCGGCGGCGGTCCCAGCACCATCGATATGTTTGACCCCAAACCGCTGCTCCGCAAGTACGACGGCAAGCCGGCGCCCTTTGAAATCAAGGGCCGCGCGCTGAATGGGTCGCAGCAGGTGATGGCCAGCCCTTGGGCCTTCCAGCGCTGCGGGCAGAGCGGCCGTGAAATCTCGGACTTGCTTCCCCATTTCCAAAAAGTAGTCGACAAGGTCACCTTCGTCCGTTCCATGCAGACGGATCGCATTGACCATTCCACCGCCCAATTTACCTTCGTCACCGGCCGGGGATTCACCGGGTTCCCCAGCCTCGGCGCTTGGGTGAACTATGCGCTCGGCTCGGAGAATCAAAACCTGCCCGGCTACGTTGCCTTGGGCGAAGGGGCCAGCATCGGCACCCGTGCCCATTCCTCGGCCTGGCTGCCTCCCGTCTACAGCGGCGCCGCAATGCGGGCCGACGCGCGCACGCCCATTTACGACATCAAACGCCCGGAAAACATTACGAGCGCGCAGCAGGCGCAGTTGCTTGACATGATGAAGGAACTGAACCGGGAACAAAAAAGCCGCCACCCGCTCGACCAGGACATGGAGTCGCGCATCGCGAACTATGAACTCGCCGCGCGCATGCAGGTGGAGGCGCTGCGCGTCGCGGACCTTTCGTCCGAATCGGACGGCACTCGCCGCTTGTATGGCTGTGACGACAAAGTTTCCGGGCAGTTCGGCAAGCTCTGCCTAATGGCCCGCCGCCTTGTGGAAAGCGGCGTGCGTTTCGTGCAGGTGTACGGCGGCGGAGGCGGAAACTGGGATACCCACAGCAACATCGTGGGCCAATTGCCTGGCCTCTGCCAATACATTGACCAGGGCATGTCCGCGCTGCTTATCGACCTCGATCAACGCGGCATGCTGAACGATACGCTGGTTGTCTGGTCCGGCGAGTTCGGGCGGTTGCCGACTATCGAGGCTCGCAATTCCGCGCCCGGCAGGGATCATAATCCCTACGGCTTCAATATGTGGATGGCCGGCGCCGGTCTGAAACGCGGTTATGACTTCGGCCAGACCGATGACCTGGGCTACGCCGCAGTCCCGGAATTTCGCGTCGGCCATGCCGACATCCACGCGACCATTCAGCACCTGCTGGGCGTTGACTACAAGAAAAACACGTTCTTTTACGAGGGCCGCGACGAATCGCTGGTGGGCGTCACCCCAGCTCGCGTCCTCCAGGAAATCCTGGCCTAGGAGGCTCTATGCATTCGCTCATCCATCGCCGTCACCTGTTGGCCGGACTTGCCGGAAGTCTTGCTCCGGTCCGGGCCGCCGCTACCGGCGGAGAAGTGCGCCGCCGCGCCGGCACGCGCATCAAGATCGGGCTCAATGCTTACTCCTTCAACAAGCCGTTGATGGCCGGCAAAATGAACGTGCATGAGGTAGTTGATTATTGCGCGCAACACGATATCGACGGCGTGGACATGACCGGCTACTATTTCCCCGGTTATCCCGCCGCGCCGAAGGATGAACTCATCCACAGCCTGAAACGTCATGCCTTTCTGAATGGTGTAACCATCACCGGTACCGGCGTCCGCAATGATTTTGCGCTTACCGATGCCTCCAGCCGCCGCGGACACATCCAATTGGTTAAGGACTGGATCGAAGTGGCCGCCAAGTTGGGCAGCGATATGGTGCGCGTCTTCGCCGGCAAGGAAGTACCAAAGGGCTACACCTTCGATCAAGTCCTGCAGTGGATGATTCCCGCCTTCCAGGAGTGCGCCGAATATGGCCGCAAGCACGGCGTGATTGTCGGCCTGCAGCATCACGACGACTTCCTGAAAACGGCGGATGAAACCATTCGTGTCACGAAGATGGTGAACTCCGAATGGTTTAGCGTCATCCTCGATGTCGGAAGCCTGCGCCAGGGTGACCCCTACGCGGAGATCGAAAAGTTGCTGCCGTACGCCAGCAATTGGCAGATCAAAGAACACGTCTGGTACGGCACGAAAAAGACGGACATCGATCTGCCGCGCCTCCGCGCCATCATCGACAAAGTCGGCTATCGCGGCTTTGCGCCCATTGAGGCGTTGGGCGACGGTGACCCGGCTGAAGTTGTCACCGCCTTCCTCCATAAGGTCCGCAAAGCCTTTGCCTAGCGGAGAGCGAAGAAGTCGAAAAAGAACAGGCAGGCCGCCTGCGCCGCCGGAACGCCGCGTGCCGACCCGATCAGAGATCCGTCCTTGCGGACATCGCCGTCGTTCTCCACTTTTCCGCGCAGGGACCCCTGCACCCGAACGTCTCCATCTCTCTCCACTTTTCCCACCAGCGAACCGCTTTTCCGGATCGATCCGTCCGATTCGATCTTCCCCGCCAAGTTTCCCTGCACACGTATATCGCCGCTATTTTCGAACCGGCCCACCAGCCGGCCGCGAATCCGCACGTCGCCGCTGGCTTCCACGCTTCCTACCAGCGAACCATGCAGCCGGATATCGCCGGCCCACGCCGCCAAGCCTACTAGCAAAAGTGCCAATCGTAGGTGCATACGCTACCCTTCCTTTTCGCGCGTCAGGATCAGATACCGCAAGTCGGCCACCTGCTTCCCGGCCACCTTTGTTGCCCGCAGCGTCATCAATCCGCGGCCTTTCTCCAGACGGATCACTCCCAATCGCAGCGGCCGGAACCGTTTCACGTAGGACTCCGCGCCCCGGTCCACCCGGTCGTGTTCTTTGCCTTCCAGCGGCGGATCGTGCGCCACGGAGATCTTCCCGGCCGCAACGGCATTGTTATGTCGCAGCTCCACTTCGGAGCCTACATCCGCCGCCGCGCAGGTGTAATAGAGTTCGGCCATATACTCGCCGGTCTGCAATACCTCCGTGTCCCAGGTGATGCGGTCCCCGGCCGATGTCCAGTGCGTGAAGAAAGAGCAGTTCGGAGCCTTGGCGCTACGTTGAATCCCCCCATGGCCAACCCCGTCGCGCGCGGGCAACCACGTCGTCTCCGCGTAGCCCACCGGATAGGCGCGGTCGTCCGGCCCTACAAATGGCTTCACCTCCTCCGCGAATTTCCGCACTGCTTCGCGCAATCGTTCCGCCTCCTCTGGCCGCTCCCCGGACACGTCGCGCATCTGTCCGGGATCTGCCTGCATATCGTAGAGCTTTCCGTCGCCGTCCAGCCGGTATTGTTGTGTGCGCACACTGAACCGGTTGCGCTGCTGGGAGAAGATCATCCGGTCGGCCCACCGCCCCGCCGCGCCTGTCAACAACGGCCGCAGGCTCAGCCCATCCAGCGGCTTCGGCGCCTGCCAACGGATACCGGCCAACTCCGTCAGCGTCGGTAGAATGTCGATAGCCCCCGCAATCTCCGTCACTTTTTTCCCGGCTGGGATTCGCCACGGCCAGCGAATCAGAAATGGCGCGCGTACGCCGCCTTCGTCTACGGTGCCCTTCCTCCCCTTCATGCCCCCGTTCCAGCGCCACCCGTTTGGTCCGTTGTCGCTGAAATAGATCACCAATGTATCCCGCTCCAACTGCCATTCCTTGAGCTTCGCCAACACCCGCCCCACATTCCAGTCAATGTTCTCGCACATCGCCAACGCCGCCTTCGTATGCGGAATATCCTCCAGCATCGGGTCGGTCGCCCGTAATCCCAGCGCCGCATCCTGAAACTTCCCGTAAAACTCGTCCGGCACCTGCATCGGAGAATGGGGACTGTTGAACGGCAGGTAACAAAAGAAAGGTCTACTGCGGTTCTGTTCGATGAAGCCAATGGCATGATCGGTCAGATCGTCAATAATGTAGCCGTTCCCGCGGATCATCTTTCCGTTGTGGTCCAGCTCCGGCGTGAAGTACTGCCCCCAATGCCCGGACGTAAATCCGTAGAACTCTTGAAAGCCGCGAAAATTCGGGTGATAGGGCGGTTGGCTGCCGTTGTGCCATTTCCCGAAAATGCCCGTGGCGTAGCCCGCCTCGCGGAAGACCTCGGCAATCGTCCGTTCGCCGATGTTCAGCCGTTCTTCGCCGGTCGATACGCCGCGTACTCCGCCGCGCGCGTGATACCGCCCGGTCATGAACTCGGCGCGGGTGGGAGCGCACACTGGGCATACGTAAAAACGGTCGAAAAGCGCTCCGTCTCGCGCCAGGGAATCGATATGCGGCGTACGCAGATTGGTGTTCCCATGGGCGCTCAGGTCGCCCCATCCCTGGTCATCGGCCAGGACGATGAGAATGTTCGGCCGCCGCCGGGAAGACGGAGCCTGTGCGGCCAGCGCCGCGCCCGTAGTAACGGTCAAAAACTGCCGCCTGGTGAAACCCATCCCGCTAACTTACACTAATCGTCCAGAAGGACTTCGGCGTTCTCCGCCGGCCGCATACGCAGCGCGGGATCGCGCATCAACATCCGTGCGCAGGTATTCCAACGCAGAATCGCGTCGTCATTGCCAACCGGACGCAGCGCCTCCGCTTTCTGAAACCACTCCATCGCCTCGCGCAGGCACTCGTAGGCTTCATAGCCGGCAAACGGAGAGCCGCGCCGCAGCGTCGTGGCGGCCTCTCGCTCGCAGATCAATCCCGAATAGTAGGCCCGCTCATACGGATCGCGAATCTGCCGCACAATCTCCCGCGCCGATGCAGGAGCCGCGCCCTGCGGAAACTGGTCGGTCCTTGCCAGCAGCAGCGCTACGAGCGCCGTCTGGTTCTCCGGCTCAATCCGCAATATATCCAGGCAAATGCTCTCGGCCAGCCACGACTCGTTCAGCAAACGGTACCGTTCCACTTTGGACAGCGCTTCCGGAATCGATTGCTGCGAGATGGGTTTCAGCTCAAACATGGAACCCTCCTTCCTGCCCCGCAGGAATGGCTACTTGAAGATTTTGAAAAGCCGCCGCAAAGGATCGTAGTATTCGTCCACAACCCGCTCCTTTAGCGGAATGATTGCATTATCGGTAATTTTGATCTCTTCAGGGCAAACCTGTGTGCAGCACTTGGTGATGTTGCAATAACCGATCCCCTGCTTTTCCTTCAGATCGGCTAGCCGGTCCGCCGCGTCAAACGGGTTCATCTCCAGCGCCGCCGAGTAGACCAAAAAACGCGGGCCGATAAACTCATCGTGCAACCCGTGTTCCCGAAGCACGTGGCAGACGTCCTGGCAGAGATAGCATTCAATGCACTTGCGAAACTCCTGGGGCCGGTCCACGTCGTCCTGCACGGCCTTCCATTTCTCGTCTTTTGCCGGCGAAAACTTCCGGATATTCCTCTTCACCTGGTAGTTCCAGGACACGTCCGTCACCAGATCCTTCACGTGCGGAAATGTCTTCATGGGCTCAATCGTAATCGGCTCGTCCAGCGGCAGTGTATTCAACCGCGTCATGCACATCAGTCGCGGCTTCCCATTGATCTCTGCCGAACACGACCCGCACTTTCCCGCCTTGCAATTCCATCGCACGGATAAGTCATTCGCGTCATGCGCCTGAATATGGTGTACCGCGTCCAGCACCACCATTCCCTCTTCCACCTCGGTCTGGTACTCCTGATACCGGCCGCTCCCGCGTTCTCCCCGCCAGATCTGAAAAGTCGCAGTCGCCATGGCTACTTCATCTCCTCGATAATCTGTTGCAACTCCGACGGCATCTCCCGCAGCGGCACGCGCGTCAATACGGGTTCGCCGTCCGCGCCTTTGTGCAATACGATATTGAACTTCCCATACTCCGCGCTCTTCTCCGGAAAGTCGTCACGAAAATGTGCGCCGCGGCTCTCTTTCCGCTCCGCGGCCGCCCGGGTGACCAACTCGGACACCGTCAGCAAATTCGGAAGATCCATCGCCGTGTGCCATCCGTTGTTGTATTCCCGGTTGCCCGGCACAAATACCGTTTCCGCGCGTTTCCGGAGTGAGGCAATCTCCTCAATCGCCTGCTGCATCTCCGCTTCCACGCGCACGATACCCACCTTGTCCTGCATCATGGCCTGCAGCGCATACTGCACCGCGTAGGGGCTCTCTCCGCCCGTGCGGTCAAACGGGGCCAATGCCTCTTTCGCCGCCGCTTCCACTTGTGCCGAGTTCACTTCGCCAACGCTGTTCTCCTTCGCGTAGTTCGCCGCAAATTCTCCGGCCCGGCTCCCGAACACCAGCAGGTCGGAAAGGGAATTGCCGCCCAGCCGGTTTGCCCCGTGCAGGCCCGCCGCGCACTCGCCCGCGGCGAACAGCCCCGGCACCCGCGACATCTGCGAATCCGGGTCCACCTTCACGCCGCCCATCATGTAATGCGTGGTCGGCCCCACCTCCATGGGGTCCTTCGTAATGTCAATATCGCCAAGCTGCTTGAACTGGTGATACATGCTCGGCAGCTTCCGCTTGATATGCTCCGCCCCGTTCGGAATGCGTTCTTTAATCCATGCGATATCCAGGTAAACGCCCCCATGCGGGCTCCCCCGTCCCTCTCGCACTTCCCGTTGAATGCACCGCGCCACATGGTCGCGCGTCAACAACTCCGGCGGCCGCCGCGCATCTTTGTCGCCTTGCGTATATCGCCAACCCTCTTCTTCGTTGTCCGCTGTCTGGTTCTTATATAGCGGCGGAATATCATCGAACATGAACCGCTTCCCGTCTTTGTTGCGCAGCACGCCGCCTTCGCCCCGGACTCCTTCGGTCACCAGAATCCCGCGCACGCTCGGCGGCCACACCATGCCCGTCGGGTGAAACTGCACGAACTCCATGTCCAGCAGTTCCGCGCCCGCCTGGTAAGCCAAGGCATGCCCGTCGCCCGTATACTCCCAGCTATTGCTCGTCACCTGAAAGGCCCGCCCGATGCCGCCTGTCGCCAGGATCACCGCCTTCGCACGGAACAACTTGAACCGCCCGCGTTCCCTGTCGTAGCCGAAGACCCCCGCGATGCGCCCGCCGTCCCGCAAAAGCGTCAGCACCGTCACTTCCATGTGAAAGTCGATTCCCTGGTGGATGCCGTGGTCCTGCAGCGTACGGATCATCTCTAGGCCAGTCCGGTCGCCCACATGCGCCAGTCTGGGATACCGGTGCCCGCCGAAGTTTCTCTGCAGGATCCCGCCGTCCTTGGTCCGGTCAAACAGCGCGCCCCACTGTTCTAACTCCCGGACCCGCTCCGGAGCCTCCTGCGCATGCAGTTGCGCCATCCGCCAATTGTTCAAGTACTGGCCGCCCCGCATCGTATCGGCGAAATGCACTCGCCAACTGTCCCGGCTGTCGACGTTCCCCATCGCCGCCGCCACGCCCCCTTCGGCCATCACCGTATGCGCTTTGCCCAGCAGGGACTTGCTCACCACACCCACCTTCACGCCGGCCGCCGACGCTCGTACCGCCGCGCTCAGTCCCGCCCCGCCCGCGCCAATCACCAATACGTCGTGTTCCAGTGTCTGGTACTCAGTCATCCTAGAAAAGTCTCCAATCGTGCCAGATGCCCATCGAGCACAACCGCACATACAGATCCGAAAATCCCACCGAAAACAGGCTCAGCCACGCAAACCGCATGTGCCGCTTATTCAGGCACGTGCTGCCGTCATAGGCGCTCTTTCGCAGCGGAGACGATGCGAGTCTGTCCAGCCGCCCGCCCACCAGATGTCGCAGCGAATGGCACCCCAGCGTATAGCTCGCGAGCAGCGCGGTGTTCGCGGCCAGGATGAGCGTGCCCACGCCAATGCCGAAGCCATCGGCAAACCACATCGCCTTCCAGACGTCATGCGCCAGCAGCACGATAAACGCCAGGGCAAGGTAGAGGAAGTAGCGGTGTATATTCTGGAACAGAAGTGGAAACGCGTGTTCACCGCAATACGAGTTGCGGGGCTCGCCAACGGCGCAGTTCACCGGGTCCGCCCAAAAGGCTTTGTAGTAGGCCCCCCGATAGTAGTAACAAGTGAAGCGGAATCCCCCCGGAGCCCACAGGATCAGCAGCGCTGCCGAAAACGGCATCCACCCCGGCCACCACGCCGGCTTCTCGCCGAACCATGCCTCCGGCGACCCAAACAACTCCGGCGAATAGAACGGCGACAGATACCCGCCAAAGCGATAGTGATCGCCCTGGAAAGCGGCCCAGGTCGAATACGCCATAAAAGCGCTCAGTCCAAGGAATACGGCAAGCGGCTGTAGCCACCACCGGTCCCGGCGGGAAGTTTGCCCGAACCCGCCATTTTTCAACGGCACGTCAATCGAGGACAAGACAAGCACCTCCTCAGTGCGGATTCCCCAATGCGAAATGCTGCGAACGCGGCCAACGGCCATGCGTAGCATACATACCGCTTCCGCCGGATGCAACCGGTATTCCCAATACTAATCGCTTTGGCAATTTTTGGAACGCTGCGTGCACTAAGAGACAAAGGGATTCGTATGCACCCAAATCTGGTAAATTCTACCCGGTCCGTCATCGTGATCCACCCGTATGTGCAGGCGCGCCTACGCGTCCTCAGCCGCCGGGAGGAGCCGGCCGGCATTCTGCTGGGAACTGTTTCCGCGGATGCGATTCACATTACTGGCTTCAAACGGGCGCCGGCGCACGCTCTTTCGCAGGCCGCTTCCGCGGCGGGTTCTTCGCTCGTCGGTTTTTATCGTCTTTTCTCCGCCCAGGCCCCGGCCCCCACTGCCGAGGAGGAAAGTCTGCTGGCGGCCGCCAATGCCGAACACTCCGCTCTCTGGCTGCTGATTCATTCCACCAGCGGCCTGGCCCACGAAGCCATAGCCTGGATACGCGAACCCAACGGTGCGATAACCACGGAGTCTGTTCCGCTGGACACGGCCCCGCCTCCACCTGTTTTTGAGGCGCCTCTCTTGCCCGCTCCGCCTCCGGCCATCGAGCCCCCCGTTCCTCCTGTGCCGCCGCCGCCCTCATCCTCCCGCTGGGCTTTTGTGAGCGTCGCACTGCTCACCGCCGCAATTGTCAGCGCGGTTCTCTACGGCCTTCAGTTTCTGCCGCTCCACCCGGAACCCGTTCTCACGCCGCCCACGCTCACCTTGGACCTCCGCTCTCGCGGCAGCGAACTCGCCGCTTCCTGGGACCTTGGCCCCACGCCCATGCGCCCGCAATCGGCCTATCTCATTGTCCGCGAAGGCAAGCGGGAGCGCGTCACGGACCTCACGGCCTCTTTCACTCGCCAAGGCAGCATCGTCGTCTCTCCCGCTACGCCGGACGTTGTGGTCACGCTCCAGATCAACTTCGCGGATGCGCCCTCTCTCTCCCGCTCCGCCACCTATCTGGGCTTCGCTCCGCCGCCTCCCGTCAAGCCGCCGGAGCCGCCTCCGCCCGCCATGCACCCCGACGCCGAAGTGGAAATGTTGCGCCGCCGCAATAAAGAACTCGAAGAAGCCAACGCCGCCCTCCGCCGCCACATCCGCGAATAAAAAAAGGGCCTCCCCGAAGGAAGGCCCCGTAGCAGAAGCAGAATAGCGGACGGCTAGAATTGCACGCGCAATCCAAGTTGCACGTTTCTGGCCCCGATATTGGTGGTCCCGGTCACTTTGCCGAAGTTCGGATCGTTGAATGTAGTGTTGGCGCGTCCAAACTGCGGCGTGTTGGTGAAGTTGAACATCTCGGCGCGGAACTGTGCCTTGAAATACTCCAGGAACTTGAAGTTCTTCAAAATCGCGAGGTCCGCGTGGTTCGTCGGGCCGAAACGGATATTGGAGATCCACCGGGCGGCATTGCCCATCTGGTACGTGGAAGGCGCGGTGAACGCCGCCGTGTTGAACCAGTTGTCCGGTGTCGGATTGGGCACCGCCGCGGCCTTCGTGTCGGCCACGTTCGGGCGCTGTACCTGCACGCCGTAGTTGGACAGCGTGTTCGGAGCCGTGAAACCCAGCGGCAATCCGCTGCCGAAGCGCACGATCGACGATACTTGCCAACCGCCGATAATCGCGTTCGCCACCGGATGCATGTCCGCACCGAACTTCTTTCCCTTGCCTACCGGCAGGTCATAAACCAGCGCGGTCACAAAGCTCTGCGGCAAGTCGTGGGCGCTAATTGAACGGTCCACCTTCTGGTCGTAGAAGTTCCGCATCGTATCGCTCACTTCCCAGCCTTGCCATTCGCTCGCATTGTCGATCGCCTTGGACCATTGGTAGGTCGTCAATAGATTCATGTTGCCCGAAATCTGCCAGTTGTAGCGGATCACCAGTGCGTTGAACGACGAGCTTGCGCCGGGCGTGTCACCTGACAGATTGACCGCTGTGAACTGCGGATACGGACGCAGCAAACGCTGCTGGGGGACGGTTCGGCCGCTCAACACGCCCGTCGGAATAATGCCGAAGAACGGGTTGTTTACCGGAGCGTCCAGCGCGGCGCCCAGGCTGAAATACTGCGGGTCCAACTGGTTCGCCTGTTGGCCTGTTCCGTACAACAGCTTGCGCCCCTGCGAACCCGTATAGCCAACTTCCAGCACCATACCAGTCTTCAACTCATACTGGAAATCGGCCGAAAAGTTCTGCACGTAGCTCAGCGGATGGTGCGCGGAGAACGCGCTCACCGCGTCGCCCGTTTGCGTCAGCAGACCACGGCTGGAGCCGATCGGTTGCGACAGGCCTTGCGGGAACGGGTTGCTCAAAAGCGCTGCCCGGTTGGGGTTGATGCCGTCGCCGCCGACAGAGGAAACCCATGTCGTCGTCGTCGAGAAGCCGTCGCGCGTACCGCCGCCCGTCTGCGGGTAGAAGATGCCGTAGCCGCCGCGGAACACCAACTTGTCGGTGATCTTGTACGCCATGCCGAAGCGCGGCGCCCAGTTCATCTTGTCCGTGTTCCACGCGCCCCGGTTATTGGCGTCGTTGAACACCAGTCCGCCCTTCAAGGGCAGCCCGGTCTGCTGCGCCAGCGGGCTGGCAATCTGGAAGTCGAAGTTGTTCTGCCGGTTGTAGCGTTCCGTCCGTGCCTGCTGCAGTTCATACCGCAGGCCCAGGTGCAGCGTCAGCCGCCGGTTTACGCGCCAGTCGTCCTGGAAGTAGGCGCCATGGTACATCGCTGTCACTGCGGTGGCCGCCGAGATCGGGGCGCTCCCGCTTGCGCCCGTTCCTAGCAGGAACGAGGCCAGCGCGTCGCCGGATGTCGATGACGTCTGCGCTGCCACGGGTCCGGACGTCATGCCGCGGTCGAACGAAAACACCGGCGTATTGAAATCCGTGCTGTTCAGCCGCGCCAATTCCGTGATCCAGCCAAACTTCAAGCTGTGCGATCCCTGCTCCTTGGAAAGGTTGGCCTGCAAGTTGTGCGTCTCGCGGGGGGAATTCAGCCACCGGCGGTTGTTCAACTGTGCATAGTTCTGGAACGAGAACTGCGGATAGGTCTGTGCCTGCCACTGCCCAACTGTTGCTGTGGAGAAGCCCAGCGCGGTGCCGTTCAGGCCCTGCGAAGGCGAAATCTGGTTCTCTCTCCACCGGCCGGAACCGAGCAGGATGTTGATGACCCAGGTCGGACTCGGCGTCAGCGTGGTGCCAATCACCACCTGATGGCGGGGGTTGACGTCGGAGAAGTTCGTGTCCGCTCCATTGCCGAAAAACTTCGGCGCCACGTTTTCCTGCCAGGCCTTCGTCAACCGGCCGAACATCGACATCTTCTCGCTCTTCGCCCAGTCAATGCGAAGGTCCAGACGGTCATTGTTCGTGATCGTCTTGCCGGCCGCGACAAAGTTCCGTGCATTCGTAAACGGATCGCCTGTCGTGTTCGGCAACGGGAAAAGCTGCATCGTCTTTACCGCCACCGGGTCGAACATCGTGGACGGGATCTTGTTGCCGGCAAACGGCGTGCGGACAAAACCCGTTCCATTGGGGTTCGGTACGGTGCTGAACGGATCGAAAATCGGCGACAATACGCCCGCGGAATTCCGCGTTTCGGAAAAGTCGCCCGCGCGTTGCAGCGCCGTTGGGACGTTGGAAATGTTCGTGCCGGGGTTGCCTTCGCGCCGGCCTTCGTAGGCGGTAAAGAAGAACAACTTCTTCTCGCGCCATAGCGGGCCGGAGAATGTGCCGCCGAACTGGTTGCGCTGGAAGCTCGGCCGTTTGATGCCGGAGCGGTTGTTCGCCCAGCTATTGGCGTCCAGATTGTTGTTCCGCAGGAAGTCGTATGCCGATCCATGGAACGCATTGGACCCGCCCTTGGTAATCATGTTCACCGCGCTGCCGTCGGACTTGCCGAACTGCGCGTCGAACTGGTTGCGCTGGATGTTCATTTCCTGCACGGAGTCCACCGAGGGCGAAGCGATTAGGCCGCCCCAGTCCACCGCTGACGCCGGTACGCCGTCAATCAGTGTCAACCCCGCCTGGCCGCGTCCGCCGTTCATCGAAAAGCGGTTGTGGTTCTGGTCCTGCGTCGCCTGGGAGATGCCTGTACGTACGGCAATCACGCCCGCGTTCACGTGGACAAGCTGGAACGGATTGCGCGCATTCGTCGGCAGGTCCAACACGGCCTGTTGATCTAGCGTCACCGCCCGGTTGGCGGATTGTGTATCGAGCAGCGTCACCGCCGCCGCCACCTCAACGGTTTGGTTCACTTCGCCGATCTGCATGGCGAAGTTCAATTCCAACGTCTGGTTTACACGGAGCGTCGCGCCGGTCTGGACACTCTTGCGAAAACCGCTGTGCTCTACGCTGACTTCGTAATTGCCGGGCGGCAACTGGGAAAACACGTAGAGTCCATCGGTGCCGGTATTCACTTGGCGTATATCGCCAGTGGCTTCATTCCGGGCTCTTACGGCGGCGCCAGGAACGGTAGCTGCATTGGGATCAGTCACGACGCCGGATATAGTCCCCGTAAACGTCTGTGACAATAGAATGGGCATTACAAGGATTGCTAGCGCAATCGCCTTCATTGTCTTCATGGTTTTAAGACCCTACTCCCTACTGAAATATCAGGTTTGGGTGCGCATATCCTATCGAAATCGATTACCCGTTGACAACCACTCGGTCGTGATATAACCGCTTCGTGCTATCTCCGCGCCTGCTTCTTCCCTTCCTGTCCGCCGCCGCTCTCTACGCGGCCGAAATCACCTGGACGTTCGACAATCTGAAATCCATCGGCGGCCACACGCTGACTATCCTCGGCGCCCCCAAAGTCATCGATACGCCGAAGGGCAAAGCGATCCAATTTAACGGCGTCAATGACGCGATTTTCTTCGACGTGCACCCGTTGGCCGGAGCCAGGACATTCACCTGGGAGGTGATCTTCCGGCCCGATAGCGACGGCCCGCCTGCCCAACGCTTCTTCCACATGCAGGAAACCGGCAGTGACCACCGCCTGCTCTTTGAAACCCGTATCATCGACAAGCAGTGGGCGCTCGACAGTTTCGCTCATACCTCCACCGGCTTCCACGCCCTCATGGATCTCAAGCAACTCCACCCGGCGGACCGTTGGTATCACGTCGCCGCCGTCTACGACGGCAAGGAATATCGCAACTATGTCAACGGGAAGCTCCAGAACGCAGCCGTCATCAATCTCTCGCCACAGGGCCCCGGCCGCACCTCCGTTGGCGTGCGCATCAATAAGGTGGACTATTTCAAAGGCGCCATCCGCGTCTCACGCACCTCCACCCGTGCTCTCACTCCGGCTGAATTCCTGCCTCTTCCCTGATGCGGATCTTGTTAGTCCTGGCGTTGTCATGGCAGGTATCCGCTGCCGTCGGAAGCGCCGTCTGCGCCCGCTGCCACCCCGCGGAAGCGAAATCGTACACACAAACCGGAATGGCCAAGACCTCCGGCCGCACCGGGCAGGGGGCATTCCGGGAACAGTTCGGCCATCCCAACGTCACGCCGGACTATACTCTCCATAGCGGGTCCGCAACCCGCCGGCTGGAATGGTTTCTCGGCTCCGGTCATATCGGGCGCAGCTACCTGTTCCGGAAAGCGGGTCAACTCTTTCAGTCCCCGCTCTCCTACTACACGGCGCCGGCCAAGTGGGACACCTCGCCCGGCTATGAATCGAAGTCCTACCCGGAATGGACGCGCCTTGTGGAGTCCGCCTGCCTACAGTGCCATGCCAGCCAGTTGCAGCCCGCCGCCGCGCCCCAACCCTTTCTGGAGGGTGGCGTAAGTTGTGAGCGTTGCCATGGCCCCGGAGATCGGCATGCCGCGCGTCCCAGCCGGGACAACATCGTGAACCCTGCCGCATTGCCGCCGCCGAAACGGGATAGCGTCTGCGCGCAGTGTCACCTCACCGGAGCGGCGCGTATAGCCAGGGCCGGGAAAGAGCGTGGCGCGTTTGAAGCCGGCTCCTTGCTCAGCGATTCGGTCGCGGTCTTCGTCTGGGATACGCCGGAAGCAGCGGCCACCTCGGCCACCAGTCACTTTGAGAAGCTTTCGGCCAGCCGTTGCAAGCAGGCCAGCGGAGACAAGTTGTGGTGTGGAACCTGTCATTCCCCCCATGCTGCGGCGTCTTCGTCGGAAACCTACAACCGGAAGTGCCAGTCCTGCCATGAAACTAAGCCTTGCAAAGCGAATGCGGGCAACGGCTGCACCGGGTGCCATATGCCGAAGAGCGCCGGGGAATCGGTGGCGCATCTTGTGTTTACGGACCACGCCATCCCTCGCCGTCCGGCCACGGGGTTAGGGGCGACTCAGGGTCAGGGGCTAAAGGAATTCTGGACGGGACAGGCGGATGCCAGAGATACGGCCATTGCCTATGCCGTCGCGGGCGCCGCTGGCGCCTATGAGCGGTTGCAGGCGGCGGCAGTCGCACATCCGCAGGACATAGCCGTTCTAGCGCAACTGGCTCAGCAGCACGAAGCCAGGGGGGAGGAAGCGGCGGCTGCGGAAATCTACCAGAGAATTCTCCAAAAGGACCCCGGCCATCCCATTGCGGCGACAAATTGGGGCGCATATCAAATCCGCCAAGGTAGGCCGAAGGAGGCGATGGCGCTCTGGCTCCGCGCCTTGTCCCGCCAGCCCAGTTTGATTGGAGCGCGGCTCAATCTCGCCGTCGCCCAATATCAGTCCGGCGATATACCCGCCGCCCGCAAGTCCCTTGAAACGGTCTTGGACTATGAACCCGCCCATCCCGCTGCCCGGCAAATGCTGGATCAGCTTCCCCGGTAGCCGCCGGTCAGCGTAAGCCGTCCACGCCCAAAAGGCGCCAGGAAAGACGCCGTCCGTCGTGTCCCACGCCCTCCCGTGACGGTACAACCCCCAACTCCGCTTCCACGCGCAACACCGTGGCTCGCGGCGGACCTGGACCGTGCAAGTCCAACGGGATCGTGAATTCTCCAGGGCCAGGGGCGTGCTCGGCCGCCAATTCGCCATTCACATACACACGGAGCCGTTGACGCCGCAGGCCCGGCGCCCAGTCAGGAATCGACCCTCGCACCACCGCCCGCCGATAGCAGGCCGGCATCATCCAATGCAGGGTATCGGCTGCCCAACCGTCTGCATATAACCCCTGCGAATGATGCTGCTCCCGGTCAATGACATACCGGCAAACGTGCACCGTCCGCATCGCAACGTAACGGCCCAGCGGGCCTGGGGCCCAACGGCGGATTCGCTCGCTCCATATCTTGTCATACGTATCGAGGCCGTAAAACCACCAGCCGGGCGGATAGGGCTCTCCGGTCTGCGCACGCAATAGCCGGCTCAGCTCCGCAAAACGTTTGGCTCCCCCGGCGAACGATTTGGCCGCATCGTACTCACGCAGGCAACCCAATGTCTCTGGTATATATACCAGCCCATATTGCTTTCCTAAGCGCACCAGGATGTCCCAGTCCATCCCGAAGTGCAGCTCTTCGTTGAACCAGCCGACACTTTCGACGCACCGGCGGCGGAAGAACACCGACTGCTGCAACACGTAATCCAGCACGAACGTAAGCTTCCAAAGGTTGAACGGTTCCGTAAACGGAAATTTCTGCTTCACGTTCCCGTCGTAGTCGATTTGGAAGCCGTCACCGTATATCGCCCCCGCCTCCGGATGTGCTTCGAGCGCGGCCACGGCCCGGCTCACCGCACCCGGTAAAAGCGTATCGTCCGAGTTCAAATAGGCGACGATCTCGCCCTTAGCCCGGCGCAGTCCCTTATTAATGGCGTGCGTCTGGCCCCTATCTTTCTCGGAAATGAAGGTAAGGCGGTCCGCATACGGACGGACAGCCTCCGCCGTCCCGTCGGTCGAAGCCCCATCCATAATGATGTATTCGATGTGCGGATAGTCCTGCGTCAGCACGCTCTCAATCGTGGCGGCGATAAAGTGCCCCTGATTGTAAGACGGGGTCACGATGGTGACCAGCGGGCTCTTCACGAAGTTGCCTGCTCCAGCGAATCAATAATGCAGGAAAGTTGCCGGTAATCGCCGTTTTCGCCGGGCCGCCATGTGCGGTCTGTCTCAATCAGTAACTCACACGGTCGTCCCTGCAAGCCGTCAGGTATCGCGAATTCCAATAAAAAAGGCCCGGAACTGGACAAGCGCTTATCGCCCAGCAGATTCCCGTTCAGCCGGATACGGAGACGCAGATTTTCGATGGGTGCGAAGTGTTTCCCGGCAATCCGCAACACGCGGCTGTCTTCGCCGATTCGGAGTTCACTCTCCCACCGGCGCGAGATCCACCCGTCCTCCCACCGGCCGTTAAACTGGCTGCTCAACCCGGTGTGTACGCGCCACTCCCCCACAAACCGCTGAATGTGATGTGGGTTGTGATAGATGCCGAGCGCCAGGCTCAGCGCATGCGACCGGAACGTAGGCCGGGAGCGGTCAAAGTACTGGTCTTTTTTATCCAGCAGATAGCACGCATAACCATTCACCCATTCGTAGGGAGCATAGTTGTAGTGCCGCTTTACGGTGCTTAAAATTTCCTGGTACACCTGCCGCCGGCTGGATAAGGTCTTATTATCCATATGCATACGGGATGTTGCCAGGTAGTCGTCAACCTTCCGGATGCCATACATTTTCCCGATGCGGATCCACAGATCGTAATCCAGGGCATAATGCAGTTTTGTGTCCATCATGCCGGCGTTGCGAAACGCCTCCCGGAGCATAAAACCGGCGGGCTGGCAGATGTAGCACTGCTTATTGAGCGCCTGAAAATCGTACGGCTGGCTTTGATACCGTTCAATCGTTTTCCCTGTAATATCAACATGATAGGCCTCGCCGTAAATCATGCCAATGCCGGGGTTTGCCTTGAAATGCGTGGCCGCTGTGGCCAACGCGCCGGGCAGATAGGTGTCGTCGGCGTTTAGAAAGGTGAAAATGTCGCCGGAGACCTCGTGCCAGCCTTTATTGATGGCGTCGCCCTGGCCGCCGTCCTTCTCGGAAATCCAGCGGATTCTGTCGCCGTAACTCTTTAATAATTCAACAGTTCCATCTTTGGACCCCGCGTCCCGGACCACGTAATCCAGGTGCGGATAGTCCTGGGACAAGATGCTTTCAATCGTCTCCCGCAAGAACTCCGCCATGTTGTAGGTGGGGGTGACAATACCGATCTTGGGCCACGAATCGACCGAAATGCGGCACGGACGCTCATAGGCGGGGCTGGTGACGTGGGCGAAAGCCTCTTCGGTAATGGCGGCGGCCCGGTCCCAGGAGAATAGAGCGGCTCGCTCTATTCCTTTATTTACAATCGTTTGCCGCAGAGTTTCGTCCCCGGCGAGGCGCGTGATGCCCGCGGCAATGCTCTCGGGCGAGAGGGGGTCCACGGTGACGGCGGCATCGGCGGCCACCTCGACGCAACTCCCCGAATGAGAGGTAATAACGGGGGTCCGGCAGTGGAACGCCTCCAGGAGAGGGATCCCGAAGCCTTCGAACTTGGTGGCGAACAGGAGGGCAAGCGCGTTGCGGTAAACCTCGGGAATCAACGACTTGTCGAGATATCCCTGGAAATGCACCCGCTTGTGTATGCCCAATTTCCGGGCTTCCTCCGCCCATTTTTCGCTGCCGGAGGGCGAACCGCTCAGTACGAGGTGAATGTCCGGATCGACCAGGCGGAGGGCTTGAAAGACGTTTCCGTGGTTCTTGTGCGGCCAAAAATTAGCGGGAAAATAGAGGTATTTTGGCGGCAAATTGAGCCGTAAGTACGCATTTGTGCGCTCTTTTTGCGCTGTTTTGCGGTACTCATCGTCTACATCGAGGTGGACGACGGTTATTTTACCCGGGTCAATATCGAATTTTTCGACAATTGTCGATTTCGCGTGTTCGCTTAGAGTGAAGAGAACATCTGTGTTGAGCGCGGTGGGTCCATAGGTCTGGCGGCGCCAGTCAAGGACGGCCTGCTCAAAAAAATCCGGGTAAAATTCGTGCTGGACGTCCGGCATCATGACGGCGGAAGGAATATCGACGACCAGCGGTTCCAGGACCAGGAGCGGACAGAAGAACAGGTCAAATCCGCCGGAGCGTACGGCCTTTTCGATTGTCTGTACACCGTTCTGGTGCGTGACGCCAACAATTTCCGCACGCGGTGCGAAGGCCCGCACGTTTTCCACTTCGTCTTCATGGACCCAGATTGTCAGGGAATGCCGCTGGAGGCGCGCGAGAATATTGCGCACGTAGTTCTCCATGCCGCCGATTTTTCCCTTATAAAACTGGCGTAAGTTTACTGCGATTCGCATCAGTGCCTAGGCGACCCAAGAAGTCGCGTCAGGAGGTTCGGTACCCGCGGACGATTGAGTGTAACAGCCCCTCCTTCTTTAGTACAAGAAAGTCCAAAGTGAACTGGCGTTGCCCCGTGTGAGCCAATGCCCTGCCGCCGCTCTCTGGCCGCCGTCTCCAGGACAGTCACCTGCTCCCGGAGTGTCAGGCAGGGTTCTTCTCGTACCAGAAGATGGTTTTGGCTAAACCTTCTTCCAGGTTGACCGTGGCACGGAATCCGAACTGCGCGGCGGCACGGGCGGTATCGAGCATACGCCGGGGTTGCCCGTTGGGACGGGCGGTATCCCACACAAGACTTCCTTCAAAGCGTGTCAGACGGGCGATCTTTTCCGTCAGGTCCTTGATTGAAACTTCGAAGCCGCTGCCAAGGTTTACCGGGTCAGAACCATTGTACTTTTCGGCTGCGGCAACGAGGCCTTCGGCGGCATCCTCCACATACAGAAACTCGCGCGTGGGTGAGCCATCGCCCCAGCAGACCAGTTCCCTCTTTCCGCTGTCCCGCGCTTCGATAGCTTTGCGGATGATGGCGGGAATGACATGAGAGGATTCGAGATCGAAATTATCGCGAGGCCCATACAGGTTGACGGGCATGAGGAAAATCGCGTTGGTCCCGTACTGTTCGCGATAGGCCTGGCACTGTACGAGGAGCGCCTTTTTGGCGATGCCGTAAGGGGCGTTGGTCTCTTCGGGATATCCGTTCCAAAGGTCTTCCTCTTTGAATGGAACGGGGGTGAACTTCGGATAGGAGCAGATGGAGCCCGCCACGACGATCTTTTCGACGCCATGCAGGCGCGCCGCCTCAATCAGTTGAATGCCCATGATGGCGTTCTGATAGAAAAACGAGCCGGGATTCTGCTTGTTCGCTCCGATGCCGCCCACGACGGCCGCCAGATGGAATATTACTTCGGGCCGGAAATCGGCAAACATTTTTTCGATACCGGCGGCGGTGGTCAGGTCGTAGTCCCGGCGGCGAGGGACGAAAACATTCTCGCAGCCTCGCTGGCGCAGGGCCCCCACGACAAAAGATCCAAGGAAACCGCCGCCGCCTGTGACAACGATCCGCTTACCGCGCAAATCCAACATGAAACTCCTCCGGCCGGATGGCCATTACCCGTTGTGTCCGGCCGCTTGCACTATGCCGGCCCGTTGCCGCTCAATGGCTTCCCGTTCCGCGTCGACCATCAGACGTACCAGTTGGGTAAACCCCACTTGGTGTTGCCAGCCGAGTTGATTGCGGGCCTTGGAGGGATCGGCGAGGAGGGCGTCGACTTCGGCAGGACGATTGTAGCGAGAGTCGAAGTCGACATAGCGCGTCCAATCGAGATTGAGGTGGCCGAAGGCCTCTTCGACAAACTCCCGGACGCTGTGCGTTTCGCCTGTACCTATGACATAGTCTTCAGGCGTCTCCTGCTGGAGCATCATCCACATCGCTTCCACATATTCCTTCGCATAGCCCCAGTCGCGCTTCGCGTCGAGATTGCCAAGGTAGAGTTTGTCCTGCAAGCCGGCCTTGATATGAGCCGCGGCGCGGGCGATCTTTCGGGTTACGAATGTTTCTCCGCGGCGCGGCGATTCATGATTGAACAATATGCCGCTTACGGCGAACATTTTATAGCTCTCGCGATAATTCACGGTCATGGCATGCGCGAAGAGCTTGGCACAAGCGTAGGGACTGCGCGGATGAAATTCGGTGGATTCTGACTGCGGAGGCGGCGTGGAGCCAAACATTTCGCTGGAAGAGGCTTGGTAAAAGCGAGCCTGCACACCCGTTTTGCGCAATCCCTCCAAGAGCCGTAATGCTCCCATGCCGGTTATGTCGCCCGTGCTTTCGGGTATGTCAAAACTTACCCGGACATGGCTTTGCGCCGCCAGATTGTAAACTTCATCCGGGCGGATGTCATAGAGTAAAGTCCAAAGGCTACTGGTATCGGAGAGATCGCCGAAATGGAGAAAGAAGCGATTCTTATGCTCGTGCAGATCGCTGTAAATCCCATCAACGCGGCCCGTATTGAAACTACTGGAACGGCGCTTGATCCCGTGAACTTCGTAGCCCTTTTGAAGCAGAAACTCCGCCAAATAGGACCCGTCCTGGCCCGTAATCCCTGTGATCAGTGCCTTTTTCATTCTTACGCTATTGACAACAACTTCCTATTAATCATTCCAAGAATATCACACGGGTTGCGGCGAACCGGCTATTGACAGGAGGCCCTGCGCACGATAGTCTGTCACTTGAACATCTATTCAAGTGATGGAATGTGCACCCCATCCCTACCGGATGCCGCCGGGGAGTTGGCAGCGATAGAGAGGGCAGCGCGTTTGTTCCGTGCGCTGGGGGAGACTTCCCGGCTCCGATTGCTGGTGACGCTGGCGCAGGGGGAGGCGTGCGTGAGCGATGCGGCTGCCTGGGCCGGCGATGAGCTTTCCACTGTGTCCCAACGATTGCGGGTGTTGCGTGCCGAGGGGCTGGTTTCGCGCCGCCGGGAGGGGAAACGCATCCTATATGGACTGGCGGACCGTCACGTTGCCGATTTGATTTTCAATGCGTTGGAGCACGCCATGGAAGGGCGGCCCGCTTCAGAACCATTCAGAAAGGACGAACCGAAGGCATATGTCTCACACGATTCACACCGATAGCGATCACATCCATGTGCACGGCCCGGGTTGCGGGCACACGGCGGTGGAGCATGAAGGACATGTGGACTATCTGCACGATGGCCACATGCACAATCATGAAGGCGACCACTATGTGGAACACGCCCTGGGGGTTAGCGAACAGAATCCGGACGACTGTACGGCGGGCCACTCCTGCGCGGCGCATGGGCCGGACCACGTGCACGGGCCGCATTGCGGGCATGAGCGGGTGCCGCACGGAGACCATGTGGATTATCTGGTGGAGGGCCACTTGCACCATCCGCATGGCGGGCACTGCGATAACCACGGCGCTGTGACGCTGCCGAAGTAGCGCCAACCTCGTACGTCCATCTGGCGGCGGTACGCCGACCTTGGCAGAATAGAAGAGGAGAAAGCGAGAGTTGATGGCCGAAACAGAGCGGGCCGATAGCGAGCGGGCGACGAGGGATACGCGGCAGCGGCGGGCGATCCGCGCGGCTTTTCTGTCCACGGACCGGCCG
>DASTML010000055.1:0-35686 GCA_035714175.1 Bryobacteraceae bacterium
GGCTCGTCTTCTGTCCAAGCTCCGCTGCCAAATGCGGCTTCCACAACCGCATGTCCACGGAAACTGCAAAAGTTTTCATCTCGAAAGGACGGTAATCGATCTCGGGGAGGAACGTGGCCTCGCGCATTCCCTCGGCGGGAACCGGGGTTGTAAGTACGGGCTTCCGTAGCGAAGATAGATTGATAGCCGTGGAGTCCGAACTGCCATTCGTTTTGACCCAGACAGCATAAGCACCGCCAGCTGCTGCTACAAACGCTGAGAGTATGAGAGCGGCGTGAATGGCGATTCGTCTCATTGGCCGGCTGTGGCTCCGATCAAGATCGCTCGCGGATGGTTCGCGGACATCTTCTTTGCAACCTGCAAGCTGTAAAATCTCGGCCACGCGGGAGCGGCTGGTTTCTGCAGCCAGCGAAGCGTAGTCCTCCTCTGCCAATGCACCAGCCGCACACGAGAAGCCATGAAGCAGCAGTGCCTGGATCTCCTGCCAGGTAGGCGCATCTAAGTCGGTTCGAAATACGGCGAGCTTGGTCTGGACCGCAAAGGGAACCGCCAGTGGCAATGCAGGGCGGTGGGAAATGCGAATGAAGGTACAACTGCGCCCTGCTTCCGCCACAATTCTGGCCTCAGCCGCCTTGCTCAACGCAGTCGCCTGGGCTGCCTGATCCGCCATAGGCCCGTCCCCTGGTTTGTCACGCATGGGGCGTTCGACGTCACAGACGACCACCCTATCACCAAGATTCTGTCCCTTGCCCTTGAGAGCGAGAAGCACCTCAAGCCCAAGGTTGTCCGTCACGCCGCCGTCGTTCACCGAAAGTATTTCTTTGAAGTCTTCGTAGTTCAGTCCCAGATCATGATTCGTAAGGCGCAGCCGGGGAAACACGGGCGGGAAACAGGACGACGCAGCCACTGCCAGAGAGAGCGGCACTCCTCCCGCAATAATTCCATGCACAGCATCCTTCGGTGTTGGTCTGCCGTCTGTGGCGGCGATGATTGGAAATCTCAGAATCTCCTTCGGCGTGAACGCAATTCGTTCCTGCTTGATCGAGTCGGTGGCCACCAAAGCCAGGAATGGGCGCCTGTCGGCGGCCATTCCTCCCAGTCCCTGTGCACCAAAATGCTCGTCGTAAATGGCGCGCAGTCGGGCCGTGCGAGACTTGCTGCGCCTCCACCAATGCAATGGAACAAGACGTGACCAAAGCCAAGGGACGAACACTCTGTGCCGGATATCCGTTCGAATGAATGCAATCAGGTCTGCGGCAACCCGGGCGAAGCCTTCCTCGCTACCCGTCGCATCCTGCCAGTGGTTTACGATATGCGCTGCTAGGATACTGCCGCCAGAAACAGAAACGATCCCCCGTACCTTGTCTAGGTGCTTGGACGTTGACAGAAAGAGCATCACTCCGAGATGAAAGATTGTCGCCCGCAGACCTCCCCCGGATAGCGATAGGAAGAGCTCCTCTCCGCTGATGAGCTTCCCCGGCTCTATTTCGTGCTGATGTTCGAGCAACATCTGCCGTCCATTGGGACCAAGCCGGAAATAGCGGATTTTATCTATACCGATGCCACAATCTTCGATCAGTCCCGTACCATTTTCCGAGACCCATTCCAACATTCTGCGGACAGCGGTGCTGTCCGAGATTACTTCGCCACGACCTGCGATGTTTCCCGCATAGAAGTACTCGTCTTCAGGAAAGGTATCGGCGTAACTCACACAAGCCTGCAAGAGAGAGTGCACCTGTTCTCTTGTGTAGGGCGGGTTGACCGAGGGCATAAATATCTGTGTGGGTTAATTGTAATCGGTTCGGATACCGGCAGTGGGCATGCAGGGGCGGGACATCTCGATGTCAGCTAAAAGACTCCAGCCGAAGCCAGCGAGTACGGGGAATACGGGGCGGTTGGCTTCACACCGCTACTGTCCTTCGCTCTCCAAGATAGCCTCCGTCCACCGCCGCAAATCGAAACCGGCGAAAGCCACATCCGCCGTCAGCACGGAAACTTCGCTTGGCTTCACCGCCCGCAGCGTCGCCCGGAACACCCCGCCCGACTTCCCCGCAATCGTCCCACGATCCTCCCCCTTTTCCAAAACCCACCCCGCCGGCACATTCCACCGCACCCGAAACTCCTGCGCCCACGCCGAATGGTTCTCCACCCGCAACTCCACCTGAGCCGTCGCGCCCCGCGCCGCCTTCACGCTGTACGGATACATCCGCGCCCAGCTCTCATCCACCGCATAGTTCGCATCCGGCAACGGCGTCAGCTCCGCAAGCAGCGCCTCGCGCTTGGCCAACTCCGCCCGCATCCGAGCCCCCTGCGCCGCGTCATAGCGGAACATCGGCAGCACATGCTGGTTGATCAGCCAGTGCTCCCCGCCCAGCTTCGTCAACAAATCCAGGCAATAGCGGTACCCCTCGCCCGCATGGACAAAGTTGCGGTTCTGCAAACAGTAGTCGTCCGTGCCCGACGGCGTGAACGAATCCCCCACAAAAAACAGCTTCTCCCCGCTCTCCCGTTCCACCGACAACCCGCCGTGATATAACGTCTGCCCCGGAAAGAAGTAGCTCGCCATCTGGAACTCCCGCCACTGCCACCGCGCGGCCTCCCCCATCGGCTCGCCGTCAATCGGATGCGTCGTCAGGCATGGCATCCGGTACCGGTCTGGATGCGCCACAATGTCCTGAATTCGCTCGTGATACTGCACTTTCGCGCCAAACCGCTTGGCCACTTTCGCCACATGATCCGTGTGATCGTCATGGTAGTGGGTCACCCAGATTCCCTCCAGGTTCCGGAAACGCCCCTGGGCCTGTAGCTCCTCCAGCTTCTCCTGAATCTGTGGATAGCCAGCGTCCATCAGGAAGGCCGCGCCCGTCGTAGAAACCAGCAGCCGCGAGTTGCCAATTGCGATCACCCATTCCGGCAAGTCCCGCTCTACAGCCATCGGCATCGGCGTCGAAGGAGCCTTCCCCATTGCCAGCCGTCCGCGAGTCTGCCAACTCTCCTCGCCCCAATACCAACGCAACGCGTCGGTAGCGAAGTGGCTATCGAGCAGCGCTTGCAACCGGCCAATCAACTGGTCTATGTCCTCCGCGGGGCGCGTAATCACCGGTCCCCGCGACGGAATCAGCACATCGGGCCGTTCCTCCCGCACGCGCCGCAGACTCTCGATCAACTGGCCCGCCCGGGCCGCAAACCCGTGATATCCCCGCGTCTTCGTCTCCGGGACCGCATCTTGCAGGCTATAGAGATCCAGTAGCCGGCCGCCGCTATAGATCAAATCCCCGGTGGCGGCGTATTTCTTGCCGCTATCGGTGAAAACATACGTCACCGATCCTGGCGTAAAGCCCGGCGTATCGAGCACGGTTACCGTCAAGCCGCCCAGCGCAACCCGGTTGCCGCCGCGTACTGTGCGGGCAACCGGATGGGATTCCGCTGGCATCTTCGTTGTTCTCTGCGCATAGTCGTGGAATCGCGTCTGCCGGAACAGCGACCAGAATGCGGCTGCCTCCTGCAGCCCTTTCGACTCCTTCTCCGGGACGGTTAACGCGGCATCGCCCGCCGCCCATAAGACATCGCGCCGCGTGTGGGTCAGCAGGACCGTCTTCGCCCACTTCCCGCCATATATCGCGCTCCCGTCCGGGAGCACAACAGAGTTCACCGCCCCCGGCACAATCCGCACTTGTGCCGCCATCGAACACGCCGCAAGGAGAGAAACGCGCCAGAGTCGTATCACCTTGATATGATACGGCGGACATGCGACCCGTCTACGCGTCCGCGCCTCTCCTCCTTTTGCTTGCAGCCTGCTCTCCCGCCCCGCCTGCGGCCTCCACGGCCCCGGCTGGTCCACCGGAGACCGTTGCGGAACTCATCGCCTCGGACGCCTCGTGGGGCAACACCGAGGGCCCTGCGCTCGATACGAAGGGCAATCTCTATTTCACCTCCCGGGGAACCTACAAAGGCGTGGTGAAATGGAACGCCAAGGACGGCGCTTCGCGCTATCTCGACATCGCCACCGGGGCAGGACCGGGCGGACTGTGGTTGGACGACGCCGACAACCTCTACGCCACCGCGACCAATGAACGCCAGGTGCTGAAAGTAACGCCGGACAAGAAGGTATCCGTCGTTGCCAAAGACTTCGAGAAAAATCCCAAAACCGCCACCGGGCCCAATGATCTCGTCGTGGCAAAAAGCGGGGCAGTCTATTTCACGGATCCCAATGGCTACGACGGTTCTTCGCCCAACGGGACCATCTACAAGATTGGGACCGATGGCAAGACCTTGTTGTTCAGCGAAGAAATCACCGGACCTAACGGCATTCTTTTGAGCGAAGACCAGAGAACCCTCTACGTCGCGCATAACACCGCCCCCAATACCAGCAAGATTGAGATGTGGCCGCTCGATGAAGCCGGGAACGCCGCCGGAACGCGGAAGGAACTCGTGACCATCGAAGGCTGCCAGGCCGATGGGATGGATGTGGATAAGGAAGGCGCGCTTTGGCTCACCTGCTACAGCTACGGAACCGCATATCGGGTGAATAAAGAAGGCAAAATCACCCACAAGGTCACCACGGCCCAGAAAGCGCTCACCAACTGCAAATTCGGACGCGGCGCCGACAGCCATACCCTCTACCTCACCAGTTCCGACATGAACCGTGTCACCGGCTATGTGTACAAAGTGACCCTTCCAGTGGGAGGAACCCGGTGATCAAAGTCAGCGTTCTGTACCCCGCCGGGGAAGGAAAGACCTTCGATTTCGACTACTACCGGACCACCCATCGCCCGCTGGTCCAGAAAATTCTGGGAGACGTGCTGCAGGGCATGGAGATCGAACGGGGCCTTTCCGGGCCCTTCCCGGGCTCCGAGCCGCCATTCCTCGCCTGCGGGCATCTGCTGTTCGAGTCCGTCGAAACCCTCATGCCCGCCCTGATGGCGTCCGCCGGCAAGATCATGGAGGACATGCCCAACTTCACCAACTCCTCGCCTACCATCCAAATTAGCGAGATCGCCCCCGGCTAGGCCGGAAAGCGAGGAGACCAGTGCATAGGGCCGCTTACGCTTCCGCGCGGATCTGCCGTGCCCGCAGCCACTGGGCGCCGCATAGGACGACGGCCACCACCAGCAAAAGTTGATTGATGCTGATCAAGAACTTGGCGCGGTGCAACGCGGCCATTTCCAGCGACTCCGCCTGGCTCACCAACCCCCGGACCTCCGCGCGCAGCCGCTCCTGTAACTCCTTCTCCCTAGGCTCTTTACCGGCTTCAAAGGAGGCCAGCGCCACTACTCTCCGGGAAGCGGAGGCGAGCGATTCGCCTCGAATTTGCTGCGCAAGGATTTCAGCGACTTCGGCGAGGCGGCCCGCCATAGCGGGCCGCTCTTTAGCGGGGGCGCTCGCGAAGTTGTTCAAAATACTGGAGAATTCGTCCAGCCTGCGCCGCGACGCCTGCTGCCGGACTGCCTCGGTCTGCGCCGCCAGCCCGACCCATTGCAAACCGGCCGCCGAGGCTACCGCCAAAAACGAGGCCACCAACAGGACACGGGAAATCGAAGGGTGCGCCAGCGCCATTAAAGAATATATCGGCAGACTAAGGCGGAACCTATAGAATACTGTCGCGGAAATGGTAGCGCTTCGCGGCGATCGCCTTACCCGTAGCCGGGTCCGCTGTCACGATGACTCCGTGGAATTCCACGCTGCCTTTCGCTCCTTCCATTCTTACTGGAAGTGCTGTCTGGAACTTACGGAGAATAGGGCCTTTATCCACTCCGATCACACCGGCATAGGACCCGGTCATGCCGGCGTCAGTCTGGTAGGCGGTGCCTCCGGGTAGTACCCGGGTGTCGGCGGTCGGGATATGGGTATGGGTCCCGACAACGGCGGTGACACGGCCGTCCAGGTGCCAGCCGAATGCGACTTTTTCGGAGGTGGCTTCGGCGTGAAAGTCGACGAAGCGGATTTTTACATCTTCCGGGATCGCGGCAAGCAATTCATCCACCTTGCGAAAGGGGTCGTCAATTGTTGCCATAAATGTACGGCCTTGGAGGTTTAAAACGGCATATTTGGCGCCATTTCGCGCTTTTCCGATGTACACTCCGGTGCCGGGCAACATGGGTGGATAGTTGGCCGGGCGGAGGAGCCGCGGCTGGCGGGGCAGGTATTCATGTACCTCGCTTTTGTCCCATACGTGGTTCCCGGTGGTCATCACCTCAATCCCGATCGACAAGAAGTCCTCGGCGATTTGCGGCGTAACGCCAAAGCCGCCCGCCGAATTTTCGACGTTGGCGATGATCAGATCAATCCGCTCTTCGGTCACGATCCGCTGGAGGTTATCGGAGACGATGCGACGCCCCGGCGACGCGTAGATGTCGCCAATGAACAGTATGTGCATGGAGGAAAAAGGAGGGTGGAGCGCACCAGGAGAGCCGTACTACCCCCTGCCTTGACCCCTGGAAATGCTAAGGGTGGAGTCCTCCGCACACCTGCAGGCTTCTCCCTGGACCGTTTGGACGGTCAGGAGCTTGCTCAACGGCGTTTGCAAAACGAGACGAACTCCGTTTCGAATGGCATCGGATCAAATATAGGGGCCGCACCTGCCTCCCAGGAACGCTCCAAGGGTCAGGATAACACGGCCCCGCAGGTTGCTCGCGCCAGTTAGACGGCCGGGTGGCCCATCGCCTTCTTGCGCATGGCGATGTTGGCGAAATGGTACTGGAAGAAGTAGACGGAGAAGAAGAACGTGAGCACCGCGCCGGTGGTGTCCATCAAATTGATGCCCATCGGCTCAACCATCGTGTAGTAGTTGTGGATGGAGGCACGCATCTTGAAGGCAGCGATGATGAGGCAAGCGGCGCCGCCGAGGCAGATCAACTGGCCGATCATCGGGAGGATCATAAATATCTCGGAATTCAACGCGGCCGCGGCCATCGCGCCGGCAAAGATCGTGAGATAGCCGACGACATACAGAATGATGCAGAACTTATAGAACTTCGGCGCTTCGGTCTGCGGATCAATTTTCTTCACGAACTGCACCTGTTTGTAGATCCAGAAGATGAGGAAAAGGCCGCAGGTGAACATGCCGATGAGGAGGACCATCCACCACTGCATATCCGGGGGCATGGGCCCGACGGCTCCGCCGCCGAACTGGGGGTTGGGCATGCCGAACCCAGCAGGCTGGGGAGGCTGCGTGCCGAAAGCCTGTTGGCCGAAGGCTCCAAAGGCGCCAGCCGCTTCCGAACCTGCCTGTTGCGCCTGATGACCGAATCCGCCGCCGAAGCCCTGGTCTTGCGGGGGCTGCTGTTGTTGTCCAAAACCACCGCCCCCAAATGCGGGCGGGTTGTTAGGCTGCTGGCCGAAGCCTCCTCCGCCAGCGCCGAAGGCTGGGGGATTGTTTCCAAACGCGGGAGGCTGGGGTTGTACTTGCGGGACGGGCGCGGCCGGCTGTCCAAAGCCGCCTCCGCCGAAAGCGGGCTGCTGCGGGGCCGCGGGCGGAACGGAAGGCGCCGCCGGAGCGGCCGGCGCGGCGTTCAACGCCTGCTGCCAAGGCTCCCACTGCTGACTATCTTCCCTGCGAATCAGATCGTTCGGTCCGATTCGGTTCTCGGCCTGGTACCGCTTCAAATCATCATAAGAGTAAGGCCCATAGGTGCGGCCATCTCGCTGAAGAAAATATTTCATATCGCCCTCAAAGGTCGGTGTCACACAGCAACCGCCCCCTGACTTTACCACATCTTGTGATGAGCGTTACGTGCGCCGGGGCCGATTTGAGCGGTTATTGGAGACCTGTCGCTGGACCTTGCGCTTCGGGAAGTTTATGGAGGGATAGAGCGTCGCGCCCGTCCGGAGTTCTTTGAGCCAACCAGGCAATCCTTCCACCTTCATCCAACCAGGATTCGCTGTCCGTACCTGATCGACGAGGCGCGCAATGTCCTCCACCTTAAGGATCGCCAAGCAGAATAGCGCGGATAGCTGTACCCAGGGATCCCGATCAGTAAGGAGCGTCCGGAATTCATTGGATAGTACTTCGCGTAAACCCCGGGACGGCTCGCCAACGACGTATAGGATGTGAGGCCACCAAAAAACAACATCCTCTGCCTCCGACCACGAGGCGATGGAACATTGAGCGGCGGAGACGGCGCGGGCCAAGGCGCGCCATTCGATGGGCGTTTCCAGCGAACCGAAGGCTTCGCCCGCATCCCTAAGCACGTTTGATTTTGCCTTCCGGAAGCTCTTCCTTGGGCAGGAGACCGTATTTTCGAGAAAACGAGCAACGAATGCAGCCCGCGTGCGCGGATGAATATCGGCGCGAATCCTGTCATAGGCGAACTCTTTGAGGGGCTTACCGGGTTCTCCCCGCCGTGCCAGCGCTTCCAAGGAAAGCTGCACTTCGTTCCACTCCTGGTCCGTGGGGGCCGGGTGATTTGTGGAAGTCCTGTACGATCCGGTGACTACCGAAAACCACAGAGGATACATGGTCTCTGGCAGGGCGCCGGCGGGACCATATTGAATGGGCGCGGCGCAGCGCGCCGCCAGATCGCCGACTGTTAGGCAGCCCCAAAAGCGACGTCCACCGACGACTACTTTGCCTCCAAAAACACTGAGGCCACAGTCTCCTAAATTCAGGACAATGCGCCACCCGGTGTAGGGCGCGGCCATTGCGGCGAGAGCTTCCAGCAACGGCGCCGCGATGTGCCGGGGTTCCGACTCCACCAAGCTTAGGCGGTCGTGCCGGTTGTACATATCGTCGACTACGAAGAAGTCCGGCTCCGTCTCCAGATAGTCTATGAACAACGGACCGTCATCGTCTCCGCCGGAGAGGTCCGCTATTCCACAGGGACCGGCAGACCCGAATTGCCGCAGCGTCTGGATTACCTGATTCCGGAAGCCGTAAAACTCGCGCCAGCCGAACAGCGGCGGGAGGGAGTAATCGACGACGGGTAGTTCCGATTCGTTGGCAAGACGCAGGTTGCTCATGGACGGAAGAGGCAACTCAGGAACGGTGCAGGAGTTCCGCCAATTCCTTTTCCGGGACGGCGCCTTCCCGGATTACTTTCCAGAAGGGTTCGGTAATGTCTACAGTGGTGGAACCGAGACCGGGGCAGGTCCCGCCGTCGAGGACGAGATCGACACGGCCGTCCATGGTGCCAAATACCTCAATGCCACTGGCGCAGGTAGGTTGGCCACTGAGGTTGGCGCTGGTGGCGATCAAAGGTTGGTTCGTTCGCTCGATCAGCGCGGCAGCCACCTTCGATTGCGCCTGGCGGAGCGCGAGACGGCCGGTGTTGCCGGTGACGCGCAAGGGCACTTTGGCGGAGGCGGGGACGATGATGGTCAGGGGCCCAGGCCAGTAGTGGCGGGCGAGCACACGGAAACGGGCCGAGATTTCACTGGCCAGTTCTTCGGCCATCAAAATGCCGGAAACGAGTAGGGGCAGGGATCGGGCCGATTCCCGGCCCTTGGCGGCGAAGACTCGCGACACCGCTTTTAAGTTGAAGGGATCGGCCACGAGCGTATAGCGTGCGTCCGTGGGAATGGCCACAATCTTGCCGCGAAGAATGGCGGCGGCGGCCCGTTCGATCGCCGATTCTTCCGGCGCTTCCCTATCAATGACGATCAGATCGGTTGGCAAGTCGATTAATCCCGTTTCTCTATTACTTCGGCAACATCGATGGCCATTTGATATCTTCCGAACGGCGCGGAAAGTTGTACACCGTCCACCATGGGTTGGACGCGGCGAACCATGTCGCGGGCGATCTCGACGCCTTCGAGCCGAGCGGCCTCGGCGGAGGCGGCGTTCCGCATCCGTTCCATATACTCTTCGGGTACGGGCACACGTAGTTCATTTACCATGAACTCGGCATTGCGGTAACTGGTGAGCGGCCAGATTCCGCAGACGACCGGAATGCGGACGTGGGCGATGCGGCGCAGAAACTCTTCGAGTAAGGCGATGTCGAATACGGGTTGCGTGACGACGTATTCGGCGCCAGCCTGCACTTTCCACTCAAAACGGCGGACCTCTTCGTCAAGGTTCAAGGCGCCAGGGTTTGCGCCGACGCCCAGGAGCAGAGCGGTTTGGGAACCCATAGGTGTTCCGCCGATGTCGAGCCCGTGATTGAGGTTGTTGACGATATTGCAGAGGCCAATCGCATCGACGTCAAAGACAGCGGTGGCGCTGGGATAGTTGCCCATGCGGGGTGGGTCGCCCGTGATGCAGATGAGATTGCGGACGCCGGTGGAATGGGCTCCGAGCAGTTCGGACTGGATGCCGAGGATGTTGCGGTCCCGGCAGCAGAAGTGGAGCACGGACTCAATGCCGGCCTCCTTCTGAAAGATCTGGCAGGTGACTTGCGCGCTGAGCCGGGCGCTGGCGCGGGGGCCGTCGGGAACGTTGATGACGTCGATGCCGGCTTCCTTACAGAGGCGGGCCCCGGCGATTTCCTTGGCGGGATCGACGCCGCGGGGCGGCAGGATTTCGACGAAGGTGACAAACTTACCGGCGGCGAGTTTTTCGCCGAGCTTGGATTTGGCGGCGACGGGCACCTTAGGGAGCGCTTCACCCTTGGCGGCCTGCTCTTCCACGGTGACGGAGAGGCTGCGTTGGGCGGGTTGCAGACTGCGGGCTTCGCTTCGTACCTGCTTGATGTGCTCCGGCGTGGTGCCGCAGCAACCACCCACAATTTTCACGCCGGCCCACAAGAAGCGGCGCGCGTATTGGGACATGTACTCCGGCGAGCAGAGATAGATTTTGCGGCCCTCGACCTCGGCGGGATGCCCGGCGTTGGGCATGGCGGAGAGGGGTTTCTTGGTGTGGGCGACGATCTTTTCGAGCGTTTCGAGGGTGGCTTTGGGGCCGACGGAACAGTTGAGGCCGATGACGTCGCAGGGCCACTCGTTGAGGCTACGGGCGAAGGTTTCTGTATCGGTGCCGTCGAGCATGCTGCCGTCATCATTAATGGTGACCTGGGCGATGACAGCCATGCTGTCTCCCACCACTTCCTGGGCGGCGTAGAGCGCTTCGCGGAGTTCCTGGATCTGGTAGAAGGTTTCGAAGACGAGGAGATCGACACCGGCGCTGACCAGGGCTTCGATCTGTTCGCGGAAGATGGCGCGGGCTTCGGCAAAGCTGGTGGGCCCGAGCGGTTCGATGCGGACGCCGAGGGGGCCGATGGCTCCGGCGACGAAGGCCTTGTCCCTGGCGGCTTCACGGGCGAGTTGTACACCGGCCCGGTTGATGGCTTCCAGCTTCTCGGCCATGCCGAAGGAAGCGAGGCGGGCGCGGTTGGCTCCGAAGGTATTGGTTTCGAGGATTTGGGCGCCGGCTTTGACGTAGGCCTCATGTACCTCGCGCACGATGCCGGGGGTAGAGAGATTCAATTCGTCGTAGCAGCGATTAATGAAAACGCCCTTTTCGTACAGCATCGTTCCCATGGCGCCATCGGCCACGAGAACGCCCTGGTCGAGCGCCTGCCGGAATTCCTGGGCCCGATTCACGGGCGTTGTCTCTGTGCTCATGTGCGGGGAAATTTACATGCCCGTGCCGTAGAACGTGGCACAGCGGCCCGGCCGGGAGAACAGCTTTAACCCGAGTGTACCGCATTGGGTGGTTTGGGGGCTTTTGCAGCCATGCGTTGGCTTCGAGCCTGGGGGGGGGCAGGACGCCTCGGAGGTCTGCGTCGCCTTCAGCCCCTTTGAGGGAACGGACGAGATTTCCATCCCTATCGACCACGATATAGCCAGGAAAGGCGCCGGCCCGATAGGCCGCCGGCAGCGGCTGCTCAACCAACGATTACATGGCGAACTGATGCGGATAGGATTTGACGTACTGTTCTGCGATTTTGCGCGACTCGCCAACGGAAATGCCGATAATTTTCAATCCTTATGGTCCTGCAGCGTTCGGCGACGATATGTGTATTTTCGGTGCATTCGCCCAGGCGCCATTGGTGATAGCGGGCTAACTATTGGCTCCTACGCTGCACACTTCACAACAATCTGAACAATGTCTTGGATTCGGTCTCGCTCCAAAACAAACCGCGGAAAGGCGTCACCCTGCGTGGTTCGACGAAATGAAATGGTAACCTCGCCGCAAACTGCCCCTTCCCTGTTGTAAAACTGCGTGCTGCGGCTGATTCTCTCCGTGTCGAGAGATGGTCCTGGTTTGATCTCCTTCGAAGTACGCGCAAGCAAAAAAAGTGGGGCAGCAGACCAACTGTCATTGCCTTCCAGTCGGTATCCGACGGCCTGGATGTTGACCATCGGCTGCGCGAACCAACTTTCCATCTTTTCGTCCTCAAAGATCCTGTCCCGAGATACATTAGCTGCACCATGCTGGTTCAAAGCTACTCCCGACTCGAGCCAACTGCGATTTCGTCTCAGCGTCCCGAGTATCACCCGGTCCAGGGCCTCCCGCAGCGGTGAACCCCCCGTACACCTGATGTTTCTTCCGATCGGCCGCGTCGCGGATACATACGATGTGATGTTGAGCGAAGTGGCAATGGCGTCTTCAAAAGCATAAGCGGGCCCGCCGTGCCGGACTCTTTCCTCAACCTCTCTGAGCATGGGCAAGACCTGTTTTCCCTGAATCGACACATAGGCGCCGATGATCCAGTACCAGCCGGGCTTACCGGAAGTACTGCTCAGCATTCCCGCAATTTCGAGTTCGATCTGCGGTATGGCGTTGGCTCCGTGGTTTCGAAGTGCTGTCGCCGCTTCAAGACTTGCGACCTCTTGGCCGCACCTGAAGACTGCCAAATCCATGGGATTCCGGTCCGCACGATCCGTCCGGTAGGTCAGAAAATCAATCAGTTCGGAAACGCCAAGATCTGCAATTTTCGGTTCCTGCGCCGCCATGGCGGTACAAACAATAAGTAGGAAGTAGTTCTTCACTTTACTCAATGTACTCAGTTCCTGCATGGAATGTGTTATCGCCACAGGCGCGCTGTAGACGCGAGAGTAACACCTTCGGTACTCCGTTGCATGGAGAGACAGGGGGACCCATCGACTCGGAATCGCGAAGCTTGGGCGGTCTAAGAGTCGTTGCGCCGAACTATTCTTGGCAGTGGAGGCAGAGGTAAGTGGAGCGAGTAGCCTGTACGATGCGCACGATGGGGTGTTTGCACACGCGGCAGGCTTCGCCCTCTCTGCCGTAGACGGTGAGCCGCTGCTTCTCTTGGTCCTGGAAGTGGCCGGGCCGGAGGTAGTAGGTTTCGGCGGTGGCGATGGCGTCTGTGAGTACGCGTTGGGTGGCGGCGTGGAGCCGGGCGATCTCCGGGCCGGTGAGGGAATTCATGGCACGGCTGGGGTGGAGGCCCGCGGCGAAGAGAATCTCGGCGGAGTAGATGTTGCCGAGTCCCGCGATTTGCGATTGATCGAGGAGGAAAATCTTCGCGGGGCGGCGGGATTGTTTAGCCAGCGCGGCGAGGCGGCGTGGGGTGAACGTGGGCGAGAGCGGATCGATACCCACATCGGGCTCGTAGCCGGACGGGACGGCCTCCAACCGGGCATGGGCGCGCGGGTCTTCCAGGACAATGCCGCGCCCATCGGCAAGATCCCAGACGGCGCGGACGGTGGCAACGAGAAAGCGGGAATCCGGTATGACGTAAAGGCTGCCTGTCATCCGTAGATGGATCTGAATGCCGCCGGTGGGGAAGCGGAGCAGTATGTACTTGCCTGTGCGGTCGATTGCGTTGAGGCTTTGGCTGGTGCAGGCGGCCGCTATGTCGCCCTTGACCATGCGTGGGCGGAGAATTTTGACGCCAGTAATCTGCGCTCCCAGCGCCTGCTCCCGGAGACGCCGGCAGACGGCTTCGACCTCGGGCATTTCGGGCATGGGCTACCCTTCGTTGGCCCAGCCCATGAGGTCTACGGGCGCTCCGGCGGCGACGCCCAGGCGCTTGGCGGCGCTGGCTTCGCGCAGGATGATTTCGATGAAACCGCTGGAGCCGGGGATGGCGTAGAGTTCACCGTATTCGCAGGCGGCATAGTTGGCGGCCATGGTGGCGAGTTGTTCGAAGCCGACGGTGAAGACGAAGGGGTTGGTGGCGAGCCAGGGAAAGTCAGACAGGCGGAAGTTGGTGATGATGTTTCCGAAATGGTCCACTTTCTGGATTGTGCCGGTCCACTGGCGCTTGGAGGTTTGGGTGGGCTTGTCGAGACGGAGGCGGAGCGCGTCGGCGACGAGTTTGCCGAAGGCGGCGGGGCGGACACCGGCGGCGAGATGGGCCGCGGCGGGGGCGAAGATGTCGCGGCCATGGAAGGTGGCGCTGACCGCGGGCAGGGCGTACTGGCGGGCGGTGATTTCGCGGGCCTTGGCCTTGGGCGTTTCGAGGGCAGAGGTCAGCAGACCGTTGTCGGGAGCGATGAAGTACTGACCGGCGGCCTCGACAAGGATCGGGCGGCGGGAGGAGCCGACGCCGGGGTCGACTACGGCGACGTGGATTGTGCCCTTGGGGAACCATCGCCAGGCCTCGCCGATGGTGAAAGCGGCTTCGGTGATTTCAAAGGGCCGGAGTTCGTGGGTGATGTCGACGATGCGGGCGGAGGGGCAGATACCGAGTATTACGCCCTTCATGACGCCGGTGAAGTGATCCGCAGTACCGAAATCCGTGGTGAGCGTGAGGAGTGGTTGACGGGTGGCCATTGCTAAACTGGAGGTGGAGAAGGCTGTGGAACGCTGCTATTTCGATCACAACGCCACGTCGCCGGTTGCCCCCGCGGTGATCGACGCGATGCTGCCTGTTCTCCGCGACGGGTTCGGGAATGCCTCCAGTATCCATCAGCCGGGACAGCAGGCCAAACAGGTACTGGAGAAGGCGCGGCGGCAGGTGGCGTCGTTTTTAGGCTGCTCGCCGAAGGAGATTGTGTTTACCAGCGGCGGGACGGAGTCGGACAATCTGGCGATTCTTGGCGTTGCGGGGCCCGGCGCGCATGTGGTGACGACGGCGATGGAGCATCCAGCGGTGCTGGCGGCTTGCCGGGACTTCGATGCGACGTACCTGCGAGGCGACTCGCGCGGCAGGGTGAGCGTGGACGAGTTGCGGGCGGCGCTGCGGCCGGATACGGCGCTGGTTTCTGTCATGCACGCGAATAACGAGACGGGCGTGGTACAGGATATTGCGGCGCTGGGCGCGGTGGCCCGCGCGGCGGGCGTGCCGTTCCATTCCGATGGCGTGCAGGGAGCCGGACGGATTCCGGTGGATTTATCGCAGGTGGACCTGTATTCGATCAGCGGACATAAGTTGAACGCGCCGAAGGGGATTGGCGCACTGTATGTGCGGCAGGGCGTGACCTTGCAGGCCCGGCAGGTGGGCGGGCGTCATGAGCAGGGCCGGCGGGCGGGGACCGAGAACGTTCCGGGAGCCGTGGCGCTGGGCGCGGCGGCGGCGATGGCGCGCGATTGGGCGGGATTGGCTGCGTTGACACAACGGCTGGAGGCGGGCATTCTGGCTCGCGTTCCGGACGCTGTGGTGAATGGCGCGGGCGCAGTCCGCGTGCCAAATACGACGAACATCCGTTTTGCGGGCATTGAGGGCGAGGCGATGGTGATTGCCCTTGATTTGCGCGGGTTTGCGGTATCGAGCGGGGCGGCCTGTTCGAGCGGCGCGGTGGAGCCTTCGCATGTGTTGTTGGCGCTGGGGTTGACGCGGGAGGAGGCGAAGTCATCGATTCGGTTTTCGCTGGGGTTGGGCAATACGGAGGCGCAGGTGGACGCGTTGATCGATGCGGTGGCGGCTTCGGCCGCGCACTTACGGAGGCTGTCGCCGGTTTATGCCTGAGCCAATGATTGCGGTTGCGATGAGCGGGGGCGTGGACAGTTCGGTGGTGGCCGGGCTGATGAAGCGCGAGGGGCGGAACATTGTCGGCATGACGATGCAGTTGTGGAACCAGCGCCGGTTGCCGGAGTTGGCGAGCGACAAGGCAACGGGGCGGTGCTGCTCGATTGACGATGTGTACGATGCGCGGTATGTGGCCCAGTTGGTGGGGATTCCGTACTATGTGGTGAACTTCGAAGACCAGTTCGAACGGGCCGTGGTGCGGCCGTTTGTCGATGACTATTTGCATGGACGGACGCCGATTCCGTGTACGTTATGCAATAACTTCATCAAGTTCGACACGTTTATCGAGATGGCCGAAGGCGTTGGCGCGGAGAAGGTGGCGACGGGCCACTATGCGCGGATTACCCAGAATGCCGAGACCGGGCGGTGGGAACTCCGGCGGGCGGCGGATGCGTCGAAGGATCAGACCTATTTTCTGTTTGGCCTGACGCAGCCGCAGTTGGCGCGGACGCTGTTTCCGTTGGGCGGGATGGTGAAGAGCGAGGTGCGGGAGTTGGCGAAGTCTCTCGAGTTGCCGGTGGCGGATAAGGGAGATAGCCAGGAGATCTGCTTTGTTCCGAATGGCGACTACAAGGCTTTTATCGAGGCCTATTGTAAGGAACAGGAGATTCCGCTGGCCGATATGGGGGGCAAGATCGTCACGCGGGAGGGGCGAGTGCTGGGCGAACATGCGGGCTACCACAGCTATACGGTGGGACAGCGGCGGGGCCTGGGCGTGGCTGCGGGCGAGCCGCTGTATGTGATTGCCACCGAGCCCGAGACGCGGCGCGTGGTGGTGGGCCGGGGCGATGAGTTGCAGACGGCGGAGTTTACGGTCCGCGAGGTAAATTGGATTTCGATTCCCGCGATTCAGGCGCCGCGGCGGGCGCAGGTGCGCATCCGGAACCGCCATATTCCGGCGGAGGCGACGTTGTTCCCGGTGGGCGACGACACGCGGGTGCGCGTACTTTTTGATGACCCGCAGCGTGCCGTGACGCCGGGGCAGGGGGCTGTCTTTTATGACGGCGACCTGGTGTTGGGCGGCGGCTGGATAGACTAACGAATTGGCGCAACGTTCCCCGTTTCGAAACCGGCTGGAGTATGCCCTGGCCCGCGCGGCGCTGGGTTCACTGGCGTATGGGCCGCGGCGGTTGAGTTATGCGCTGGCGTGGTGCTACGCGCAGGTGCTGCGGCTGGCGGTGCCGAAGCTGACACGGGTGGCGCGGCATAATCTGGAAAAGACGGGGATGCCGGCGGAGTGCGCGGCGGGGGTGTGGCGGTCGATTGCGCGGCAGTTGGTGGTGTTTGCGCGTATGGGGCGAATTGACGCGACGAATGTTGCGGAGTGGATCCGGTACGAGGGGTTCGAGCATTTTGCAAAGGCCAAGGCGGCGGGTAAGGGTGTGCTGTTCGCGACGCTGCACCTGGGCGCTTGGGAACTGAGCGCGTTTAGCCATGCGCTGATGGCCGAGCCGATGCATGTGGTGGTGCGGCCGTTGGATAATCCCCTGTTGGACGCGTTTGTCGAGGCGCGGCGGGCGGCGAGCGGGAACGTGATTCTGGGGAAAAAGGAGGCGACGCGGGGGATTTTCCAGGCGTTGAAAGAGAATCGCGCGGTGGGGATTCTGGTGGACCAAAATGTGGGGCTGGACGAGGGATTGTTCATCAACTTCTTTGGACACAAGGCCTGCGTGAGCCCGACGTTCGCGAAATTGGCCGCGCGCACGGGGGCTGTGGTGATTCCCGGATATGCTATCTGGAGCCCGGACGAGCGCAAATTCGTGCTGCGTTTCGATGAGCCTGTCGGGATTACCGGCAATACGCTGATCGACACGCAACGGATACAGAGCGCGTTGGAGCGCGCGATCCGAGCCTACCCCGATCAATGGTTATGGATACATCGACGATGGAAAACAAGGCCCCCCGGCGAACAGCCGTTCTACTGATGGCCCTGCTGGCCGGTTGCATGGCGCCGGCGCAGGATCGACCCGTACCGCCCCCCGGCGTTGCCGTGCCGGAGAATGACCGCAAGGACCTGGAGACCGGGTTGGCGCGGTTGACGGCGAGTATTGACTCGTTGGGCAAGCATAAACTGCTGCCCGATATTCTGATTTTCCGGGAAGCGGTGCGGTACTCGCTGACCTACAACGAGTTCTTTGACGCGCCGGATATTCCGAAGGCGAAGGCGCTGCTGGCCGAGGGGCAGAAGCGGGCGGATCAATTGTTGCGTGGGGAAGCTCCGTGGACGAAGGCGACGGGGCTGGTGGTTCGCGGGTATGTGTCGAAGATTGATGGGTCGGTGCAACCGTATGGTTTGGTGATTCCGGCCACTTACAACGCGGATTTGCCGCGGAAGTGGCGTGTGGATGCGTGGTTTCATGGGCGGGCGGAGAAGCTGAGCGAGGTGAATTTTCTATCGGAACGGATGACGCGGCCGGGAGAGTTTACGCCGAACGACACAATCGTGCTACACCTCTATGGCCGGTATTGCAATGCGAACAAGTTTGCCGGGGAGGTGGACTTGTTTGAGGCTTTGGATGCGCTGCGTGGACAGTATCCGGTGGACGAAGACCGGCTGCTGGTGCGCGGGTTCAGCATGGGAGGCGCGGCGGCGTGGCATTTCGGCGCGCATCATGCGGGGCGCTGGGCTGCCGTGGCTCCGGGGGCCGGGTTCAGCGAGTCGGCCGAATTCCTGAAGTTGGCGAAGAACGGAGAGCAGACGCCGGCGTGGGAGCAGACGCTGTGGCGCATGTATGATGCGACGGTTTATGCGGCGAATTTCACGAACGTGCCTTTGGTAGCCTATAGCGGCGAAATCGACGGGCAGAAGCAGGCCGCGGACCTGATGGCGAAATACCTCGAAAAAGAGGGTATTTCGATGACGCATATTATTGGCCCCAATACGCCGCACCGGTATCATCCGGACTCGAAAGTGGAGATTGACCGCCGGCTGGACGCGATTGCGGCGCGGGGCCGGGATGCCTATCCGCGGCGCGTGAAGTTCGTGACCTATACGCTGCGCTACAACCGGATGAAGTGGGTGGTGATCGACGGCATGGAGAAGCACTGGGAGAAGGCGCAGGTGGATGCCGTGGCTCCGGGCAGCGATACGTTGCAGTTGACGACCGCGAATGTGTCGGCGGTGACGGTGAACTACGGGCCGGGCGGCGCGCCGGTGGAGTTTGTGGGCAAGGCGGCGATTCGCGTGGATGGACAGACGGTGCAGGTACCTGGGCCGGCGAGCGACCGGTCTTGGACGGTGCATCTGGCCAAGCAGGGCGGCAAGTGGGCTGTGGCCGCGGAGGCTCCGCAGGGCAAGGTGAAGCGGCATGGAATCCAGGGGCCGATTGACGATGCGTTCATGAATTCGTTCCTTTTTGTGGTTCCGAGCGGGACGCCGGCGGGCGAGGCAGGGAAGCGGATTGCGGCCGAGCAGGAGCGGGCGATCCGGGAGTGGCGGCGGCAGTTCCGCGGCGATGCACGGGTGAAGAAGGACAGCGAAGTGACGGATGCCGATATTGCGGCGCATAACCTGGTGCTGTGGGGCGATCCGGCGTCGAACTCGGTGATGGCGAAGGTGATGGGCGGGTTGCCGGTACAGTGGAGCGCGGGGGGATTGACCGTAAAGGGGCAACGCTACGATGCGGCGACGAACTATCCGTCGTTGATCTATCCGAATCCGCTGAATGGGAAGAAGTATGTGGTTTTGAACAGCGGGTTTACGTTCCGCGAGTTCGACAACCTGAACAACGCACGGCAGATTTCGAAGCTGCCCGATTGGGCGGTGATCGATGTGACGACTCCGGCGAATGGGCGCTATCCGGGCAAGGTGGCGGCGGCCGGGTTCTTCAACGAACAGTGGCAGTAGACGGAAAAAGGGCGGCCCGCGAAGGCCGCCCTTTTTCTTTGGTTGGGTTGATGGTTAGAAGTACAACTTGGCCGCGACCTGCATCTGGCGCGGGGTGTTGATCTGGTCGCCGGCCGTCATGCTGAGCACACCGAACGTGTTCGACTGGATCTGGAGAGAGCCTAGGCCGAAGCGCGTGCGGTTGAACGCATTGAACATCTCGGCGCGCAGGTCGACGCGAATGCCTTCCTTGATGGGAATCGACTTGGAGAGCGAGAGGTTCTCGTTATAGTTGCCGAAGTCGCGGAACTTCGGGTTGTAGCGGGTCATGTTGCCCATGACATTGGCGGGTTGGGCGGGGAAGAAGCTGGCCGGTTGGACGGTACGGTCGCGGCCAGGGTCGAAGTCGCCGCCGGCGGTTGCCGGGCGCCAGTTGTCATAGGTGCTGATGATGGGGCGGTTGCCGCCGGCGAAGAGCGGCAGACCGTTGGAGGTGCTGACTCCGCGCGGCGCGCCGGAGGAATAGATGGCGATGCCGGAAATGCGCCAGCCGCCGATGACGGCGTTGGCGAATTTATTCTGATTCAGGAAGCGCTTGCCCTTGCCGAATGGGAGGTCATACACCGCGCTGAATTTGAAGTTGTGGGGCAGGTCGAACTGGCCGATGGACTTTTCGAGGCTCCGGTTGAAGTGATTCATGGCGTAGCCGAAGGAGTCCGACCAGTAGGAGTCGGAATCCGTGAGGAGTTTGGAGAAGACGTAGGACGTTTGGAACTGCAGACCACTGCTATAGCGTTTCTCGAAGCGAACCATCACGGAGTGATAGGTGGAGTGGCCGGAGTGGTCACCGCCGCCGGAACGGGTGTCGATGTCAGCGAACTGCGGATAGGGACGGAGCGCCTGGCGGACGGTGGCGGCGGAACCCCACAGGTTGATGAAGCCGGGGAAGGGTTCTTTAAATCCGGCAGCGACCGCGGCGGGCGAATCGATGCGGGAGTTAAGGAGCGTGGCGCCGTAGGTATTGAGCACGTCCGGGTTGAGCGAGTTGTAGGTCAACAGACCCGCCTGGAGCCGACTGCCGAGGCTGCCGTTGTAGGCGACTTCGGCGACGGTCGTCGGGCTCAACTGCCGCTGAATGGAGAAGTTCATGCTCTGGTAGGCGGGGGGGCGGGTTGCCTCCCGGCCTTGCCACCAAGGCATGGCGCGGCCGTTGCCGAAGCTCGGGCTGACGAAGGGCGGATACTGGCGGAGCGGCTGGCCGTCCTGCACGCGGAAGCGGGGCTGCACGCCCTGCGTACCGTCACTCTGCGTGTCGGTGAGGGTGAAGCCAAGGGTGTGTGTCGATCCGGTGACAGTGGTGATGTTGCCGTAGCTTAGGCCATAGGACATGCGGAATACCGTCTTTTCCTTGAACGTATACGCAAGGCCGAAGCGGGGGCCGAACGCCTTGTAGTAGCTGTCGGCGAGGCGGCGGGAGCCTTCGCAGCCGTTGCAGTTGCCAGCGTAGATAAGGGCGCCTTTGATGCCGCCGGCGCCGGGGTTGGCACGGTTGGGATCAAAATCGCTCCAGTTGTCGTTTTCACCGGTGGGGGGCAGCGTGGTCTCCCAGCGTACGCCGAGGTTGATCATCAGGTTCGGCCGGACGCGCCAGTCATCCTGGAAGAAGCCGGCGATGGAGGGCCACTGCTGGCCGATGTAGCGGATGGTGTCAATAGAGCCGTTGTTGGCCTGTCCCAGCAACATGGAGGCGAAGGGGTTCCCGCCCGCGGTGCTGAAGTTTGTGTCGATACCGCCGGCGGCAAGAGGCCGGGCGGTGTGCTTGAAGTCAAAGTTGACGCAGCCAGCGACGCATTGGCGGCCGAAGCCGTTGTAGTACTGCATCTGCGTTTGTCCGCCGAGTTTGTAGGTGTGCTTGCCGCGAACGATGGTCAAGTCGTCGGCGAACATTTTGATGAGGTTTTCACTGCCGTTGTTGGCGGGACCACCCCACTGGCCGTAGCCGTTGGAAAAAGTAAAGTTCACAAGGTTCTGGCCGCAATCAGGAACGTTGCCGAGACAGAACTTGTCCTTCCAATCGACGCCGCTGCGGACGGTGGCCTGCGGCGGATCGTGGGTTTCCTTCCAGTTGTTGCCGCCACCGTAGAAGTGGTTGAAGACGGTGGGGGAGAAGGCATAGTCCCAGGAGCCGCGGAAGACGTCGGAGTTGCGGACGGTGTCGTTGTAGTTGGCGAAGAGGCCGGGCAGGGCGTTGGGCCCGTTAGCTCCGGGTACGACGCTGGTACGGTTGTAGCCCCAGTAGCCGGAGATACGGCTCTTTTCGCTGAAGACGTGATCTCCCTTAACGCTGATTTTCGTGTTGGGGCTGACTTGGGTACCCTGCGTAATCAGGTAGTTGTTGGTGGCGTAGTTCAATGTGCCGGGAGCGGCGCCGTTATTTGGGAGCGGGATGGGTCCGCTGCGGAAGACCCCGATTGCCTTTTGAACGGCGGGGTCGAACTGCGATTTGGGAATCTGATTGTTGGCGTACGGCTGGCGAGTGACGACGCCATTGGCGGCGACGGATTGAGAAATCGGATCGTAGATCTGAATCTGGCGATTGTTCGCGTCCACCCAGTTCCTGAAGTCGCCGTCGTACATTTCCGGAGTAGGTACGGTGGTAACGGAACCGGTGGCGCCTTCGCGATTCCGGAAGGCTTCGTAGCTGGTGAAGAAGAAGGTCTTATTCTTCCCGTTGTAGATTTTGGGGATCAAAACGGGCCCGCCGAAGGAGCCGCCGAAATCGTTCTGTTTATAGATGGGGCGCTTGATACCGCGGCCGGTGTTGAAGAAGTTGTTCGAGTCCATCACCTGGTTGCGCAGAAATTCGTACGCCGTGCCATGGAACTCGTTCGTACCGGACTTGGATGCAAAGCTCATGATGCCGCCCGCCGCCTGGCCGAACTCAGCTTTGAAGCCGTTCGTATCCACGGTGAATTCCGTGACTGCTTCGATGGAGGGCGCGTTGACGGCAACCCAGCTCTGCGACAGCGCGCGCGACGTGTTGGCTGAGACGCCGTCCAGGTTGGTGCCGTAGCCGGCTGCCTGGCCGCCGCCGAGAATGAAGCCGTTGTCGCCGCCGATGGCTTTGGCTTCCGGAGTGATGGCGGCGAGGTTGAACGGGGAGCGCATCGCGCCGCCGACGACGAGAGGAAGCTCGTCAACCAGCTTATTGTTCATGGTGACGCTGGTCTTCGCGTTTTCCGTTGCGAGGGCGAGTGCGCTGGCCGAGACCTCCACTGCCTGCGTGGATGTTCCGACTTCGAGCGTGGCATCGGCGCGGACGGTCGCCGAAGCGTTTAGGACGATGCCGGAAACGGCGGCGGGGCGGAAGCCCTGTTTCTCCACACGTATGGTGTAGATGCCGACCTGTAGCTGCGGAACCGTGTAATCTCCGTCCTGATTGGACGGAGCGCTAAAATTCACGCCGGTCTGGGTATTGGTGAGCGTAACCTTAGCCCCAGGAATTACCGCCCCACTGGCATCGGTAATGGTGCCCGTGATGGTGCCGCGCTCGGATTGCGCGTAAAGTGTACCGGCCCATAGGGCCAAGCCAAGCGCTATTCTGCGCCATTGTAACGACATTGTTTCTGACCTCCTGAATTCAACAAGGACCCTTGGCCCCTTCCGGGCGAGACATTCTAACCGGTTAGGGAGATTTGTGCACATTATCACAAATGCCATGGACTCTGGAGAGCTTCCGCGTGACGCGCAACTTATTGATTCCGAATCATTAATGTCTTTCCATGTTCCAGATCAAGGCTTCTGGCGCTAAAAGTTTCACCCTTCGGGCCGCGCCACGGCCCGGCACTATAGAAGCCGCTATCCGGCAAGTTGCTTGCAGTAGAAATATCGAAAAATCGATGATTATTGTCACCGTCCGCATTCACATGCAAATGATTTGCGGAAATGAATTGACAATACGACCATTCCGGTCTTAAATAGTTTTGAGGGTACGGAGAACGCAATACCTGCCCTACTTTTTCAAAGAGCCCGAACGCGCAAACTCTTGGCGGAGACGCGTCCGGGCTCTGGTATCGACAGCCCGCGGGCCGCCGACATCCTAATTAGTGTAGGTTTGGCGGGACGCGGTTCACAACAGCATTTCTTTTCCCAGAAATAAAGGAACCGTATGACCGTCTTCCGTCACCTACCGCGACGGCGGGTAGGGCATTGCCCCGTCCGGCCGTTTGCCGCCTTCTTACTCTTTTCCCTCGCCGCCGCCGGACAACAGGCAGCTCTGCGAGTCCAGATTACTGACACAGGGCAGTTGCCGGTGACCAGAGCGACCGTGACGTTACGAGGCAACGGACTGGCGGCGGTCGCTGCCGTGGACGCGGAGGGCGCGGCGGAGTTGCAACCGCGGCAGGTGGGGACGTACGTGTTGACGGCGCAGGCGGAAGGGCTGGCCGCGGTCTCCAAGAGCGTGGAGTGGATGGGCGAACCGCAGGTGTTGCTCCTTTCCCTTCCGCTCGCGGGCCTGTCGCAGCAGGTAACGGTGACGTCTGGTTCCCGGCAGGAGGAGTTGCAGGACGATGCGCCCGTAAAAGTAGAAGCGATTACACGGGACGCGATGCAGACCACGGGTTATGAACGACTGACAGACGTACTGGCGGAGATTCCGGGTGTAGTGACGCGCAACGGATCGTCCGGCGCGGTGGGGACGGAGCAAGTGCGCGGGATTAGCGCGCGCCAAGTGGCGGTGCTCCAGGACGGGCTGCCGATGATTGGGGCGAGGGGAATCAAGAGCGGCAACCTGAATCTGAATCGCCAATCGACCGGGCGTCTGGACCGGGTAGAGGTGGTAAAGGAGGCGGCTTCGGCACTGTACGGCACCGATGCCATTGGTGGAGTGATCAACATGATTTCCCGGGAGCCGGTACGGAGAGTGGAGGCAAACGCGAATTTTTCGGGCGGGTCGCTAGGGACCTTCGATGGGCGCGGGGATATCGGCACACGTTACAAGAACCTGACGCTGTTTCTGGATTTGGAGAACCACCGGCAGGACGCCTACTCGCTATTGCCCAATAGCACTTATACCGTTGGGCCGGAGATCCGGCGGAACGACCTGTTCTTCAAGACCCGGTACAGCTTTGGTCCGCGATTCCGGCTTGGGTTCAGCGCGAATGGCTACCACAACAGGGAACTGGGCAGGAACGCGAGCGAGACGGGCCCGGTGAGCGGACTCTACAACGACAGCGTGCAGAATTATGCCGCGGTGGGCGACATATTCCCGAGTGCGCGGACGACGATGCAGTTCCGCGCTTATTCGGCCCGGTATGACGAAAATTCGCGACTGGATTCATTGGGAGCACCTGCCCCCGCGGCGTTGGCGAATCTCAATGAACGATACAAGCGCATGGACGGGACGGTATCTCATATGTGGGGGAGCCGGAACTTTCTGCAGGGCGGCTATGAATGGGCACAGAACCTTTACCGGGGCGCAAACCGTCTGGTGGGTGACAACGCCGGGCAGCAGGTGACATCGAACGACGTTTGGCTGCAGGATAAAATTCGTTTGTCGAACCGCGCGACGCTAAACATTGGCGGCCGCGTGACCAGCCACTCGCTTTTCGGCAATTGGGCTGTGCCCAAAGCGGGACTCGTTGTGAAATTGACGGACCGTTGGACCGCCCGCGGATCGTTCGGCAAGGGATTTCGCGCTCCGGATTTGGGCCAGCTTTATTTCCGGTTTGCAAATCCAGCCAGTTTCTATCAAGTGATCGGGAACCCCGGGCTGCGGCCCGAGACGTCCCGGAGCTTTTCGACGGGTCTGGACTACCGGTCGGGGCGATTCCGCGGGGGCGTCAGCCTGTTTCGCAACGATGTGCGGAATTTGATCGACACTATCAATCTAGGCACGCCGCGCACGGCGGCGGACCTGACGGCCCTCCTGGCGCCCTATTCGATTCCCCTGTCCTTCAACCCCCTGCTCAACCGGCAGACCTTTATTTACCAGAATTTTGGGAAGATTTACACACGCGGATTTGAACTGGACGGGGAACATGCGGTGCACCGGATGGTCCGAGTGGCGGGGGCTTACACCTATCTGGACGCGCGCGATACGGGCACACGTCTGGCATTGTCTCAGCGGCACCGGCACCAGGGCAGTGTACGAACCACGTTTGCGAACCCAAGGTGGGGACTGACGGCCAACGTCCGCGGCGCCTTTTATAGCTGGTGGTATTTAAACACCGCCGCCGGCACACGCGGCTTGGGTTACGGCATATGGGACTGCTATGTGGCCAAAGACCTGCGTCATGGCGTGCAGAGCTACTTCACTATCGACAATTTCGCCAATAGCCGCGACGGCAAATTGGCATTGGCATCCCCCACATTTGACCGCCCCGACTATGGGCGGACCTATCGGGTGGGTTTGCGCTGGCAATACGGAAAGGGAGAGTAAACATGCAATCAAAAGGCACTTCGTTGGCCGCCATCAGCGGGTTCGGTCAAGTTTTTGACTGTGGATCCTGCGGGAACATTCATGTCCAGGTGGGTCCGATGACGATTACGCTGGAACCGGCGGCTTATATGCAGTTGGTGGACATGATCACCACAAGCGCGGCGCATTTCGAGACGTGGCTGCAAGAGCGGAACTCGTCCTGTGCGAGCCCCGCGGGTTGGACAGAAGCCGATCTGGAAAGGCTGCAAGGAGGTATGGAGTGAGACGCACCTCCTTATTCACCGCGCTATTATTCACGGCCGTCGCGGTTTGCCACGCGCATTTTGTCTTCGTGGTTCCTGAGCCCAGCGGGGAGCAGGCCAAGGTGATTCTGAGCGAGAGTCTGGAACCGGACGGAGACGTGCCAATTGGAATGATCGGGGGCGTCAAACTGCAGTTGCGGGCCGGCGGTTCGGACACCCTTCTCACCATGGAGAACGGGAAGGACTTTTTCCTTACGACACTCCCAGGTTCCGGCGATCGGGTGGTGCATGGAAGCCTGGACCTCGGCTATACGCAGCGGGGAAAGAGCGTACCTCACATCCTGCTCTACTATCCGAAAACCATACTGGGCAATCCATTTGCGGCTGCCGCCAAACTGGGTGCAACTGTACCGGTGGAGTTGACGCCGGAGGGGCACTCCGGACAGATGCGTCTGCGCCTGCTTGGGCGAGGGAAACCCGTGGCCAATGCCGAAGTCGCAGTATTGCTTCCCGATGGGAACGAGCACAAATTTACGACGGATGCGAACGGATTGACGGAGCCTCTGCGGCTGACGGGACGGTACGGAGCGTGGGCACGATACTGGGAAACCGAACCGGGCGAACGAGACGGGAAGAAGTATCAGGAGGTCCGGCACTATGCCACGATCGTTTTTGATGTTCCGGTGGAGCAGACGGCGGCGTCGAAATTTACGACGATGCCCGAAGCGGCGTCCAGTTTCGGAAGCGTGGTCGCCGGGAATTGGCTCTATATCTACGGAGGGCATACCGCCCCGACACACACCTATTCCAGGCAGGCGGTCTCTGGCCGCTTCCATCGCCTTTCTCTTGCCGGCGGCGAAACCTGGGAGCCACTGCCGGGCGGGCCAGGTCTGCAAGGACTGAATCTGGCCGCGCATGGGGGGATGATTTACCGGATTGGCGGTATGGAGCCTCGCAACGCTCCGGGCGAACCTGCCGACAATCACTCAATCGCAGGGTGTGCGCGCTATCAGCCGACCACGCGTACGTGGGAGGAACTGCCAGACCTTCCCGAGCCGCGCTCCTCGCACGACGTGGCCGTGATCGGCGACAACCTGTATGTCGTGGGCGGGTGGAACTTGCAGGGGAGCGGTAATGCGTGGGCAAGCACGATGGCTGTCCTTTCGTTGCGTGACGGGGCGGCGGCGTGGAAGGCCATTCCCCAGCCGTTTCACCGTCGCGCTCTGATGGCCGCCTCCTTCGGCGGGCGCCTGTATGTAGTTGGCGGCATTACGGATCAGAACAAGGTTGTGCGCGATGTCTCCATTTTCGATCCCGCTTCCGGGCAGTGGGCGGAAGGTCCGAAGCTCCCTCCTGGCGGCGTGTTGGGATTTGCCCCGGCCGTCGGGGTTCACGATGGGGCGCTTTATGTCAGCGTCGCGGACGGAACGCTGCTGCGGCTTAACCGGACAGGGGACCAGTGGGAAGCCGTGGGCAAAGGCACGCCTCGATTGGCGCACCGGATTGCGGCGGGACCGTCGGGAGTGCTGGTGATCGGGGGGGCGGCCGGCGGAAAGAACCTGGACCTGGTGGAGAGGATCGCTACACCGTGACGCAAAGCGGGAGGTGGGCGGAGGTTTGTCGTAGGAATATCGAGTGAAAGTTCCGGGAACTAGATCGACCCATTTCCGCGGCTTCGACTCCGAGCCAGAACTCCCCGTCTACTGACGCCGGCGAAATCGCAAATGTTTGGGAACTTCCGGCCGGGCGCGTTTATAACGCTATATGCGCCCGGCCCTTTTGTTACTCGCTGCCTTTACTCTGTCCGCCCAAGCTCCCAAGCAATTTGACGTCGCAACCATTAAACCGAACGCGGAGAACGACCGCCGCATTCTGTTCCGCATTCTGCCGGGCGGCGGATTTTCCGCGACCGGCATCACCGCAAAACTGCTGATTGCACAAGCCTACAACGTAAAGGACTTCCAGATTAGCGGCGGACCGGGCTGGATCTCCACCGATCGTTTCGATATCCAGGCCAAAGCAGAGGGGTTGCCGGAGCGCTTGCCGCCCGATGTATTCCGTCCTTACCTGCAGTCGCTTTTGGAAGAGCGCTTTCAATTGCAGATCCGGCGTGAATCCAAAGAGATGCCGGTCTATGCGTTGGTGTTGGCGAAGGGGACTCACAAAATGAAAGTGTCCGAAGGCCCAGCGGGACCGGGCCCCGGCCGGCAAATGATGCGAATGGGCCGCGGGCAAATGAACTTGCAAGGGGCGACCATGGGCGCGTTGGCCAATGCGCTGTCGCAACAACTGGGACGACCCGTGATTGATAAGACGGGCCTGTCGGAGACCTTCGATATTGAATTGCACTGGACGGCGGAACCGGGACAAGGCGGCGGGCCGCTCGGCAATGGCCCCGCGCCGGAGGCCGCTGCTGCGGGTGAGACGTCTGGGCCGTCCTTATTTACAGCCATACAGGACGTTCTGGGCCTACGGCTGGAAGCGGCCAAGGGGCCGGTGGAGAATTTGATTGTCGACCGAATTTCCAAGCCGACGGAAAATTGATCGGAATATTTTCTCTTCTTGCCAGGGCTGATCGTTCTATAGTAGTCTTACCTACAAGCATAGGAGATCTAGTTGGCACTACCGAAATTGACGCGGCTGGAATTGCAGATCATGGAGGCGCTGTGGACGAGAGGCGCCTGTTCGGTGCGGGAGATTCTGGACGCATTTCCAGAGAAAGACCGGCCTGCGTATACCACTGTGCAGACCACCGTCTATCGGTTGGAAGAGAAGGGCGCGGTTCATCGAGCGAAGAAAATCAGCAATGCGCATATTTTTGAAGCGCTGATTTCGAGGGGTGAGGCGCAAGGCCGATTAATCGATGAACTGTTGAGTCTGTTTGGCGGCCGCACGCAACCGGTGATGTCGCATTTGGTGGAAACCGGGAAGTTGACGATGGAAGAAGTCAGCGAGGCGGCAAGACTGTTGCAGGAACTTTCCGGAAAGAAGAACTCCCGTGATTGAGATTGCGAATCATCTGTGGCAGTCGACGTTGTTTGCCATACTCGTGGCGGCGCTTACCCGCCTATTGCGAAGCAGCCAGGCGCAGGCGCGTCACTGGTTGTGGACGGCTGCTTCACTCAAATTCTTGCTCCCCTTTTCGTTATTGGCATCATTAGGGGGCGCGTTGGCTTGGCACCCTTCGGCAAGCGTGACCCAGGTACGTCCGGTGGCGGCCGCGGTTAGCCAAGCGAGTGAACTGCTGATTCCGCTTCCGGCGGCTCCTATGGCAACCGGAACGAACTGGTTGTCGGCGGTACTATTGGCCGCTTGGAGTATGGGGCTGCTTTGGACAGCCGGAACTTGGGCAAAGAACTGGCGACAGTTGGGGCGGGCCCGGCGCGAAGCTAGCCTTATATCGACGGCAGCCGCTGTTCCCGTGTTGGAAACGGCCTTGCTTTTGGAGCCGGGAGTCTTTGGTATCTGGCGGCCTGTGCTGCTGTTGCCGCGCGGAATTGTACGGCAACTGCCGGACTGTCAGCTACAGGCCATCCTGGCGCACGAGCTATGTCATGTGCGCCGCCGGGACAATTTGTGGGCGGCAGTTCATATGGTTGTCACGGCCGTCTTTTGGTTTCATCCGTTGGTGTGGTGGATTGCCGGGCGCCTGGAGGAGGAACGGGAGCTGGCCTGCGATGAGGAGGTAATCCGGCAGGGCTATGCTCCGGTTGACTACGCCGAAGGCATCCTGAATGTCTGCGCGTTTTATCTACAGTCGCCCCTGCCGTGCGCATCGGGCGTGACAGGGGCGGATTTGAAAGGACGTGTGCGGAGGATCATGAGCGATTACTCGGCGCGGCGGTTGACGTTGGGCCGCAAGGCGATCCTCGCGGGCGTGCTTGCGACCGCGGCCGTTCTCCCGATTCTTGTGGGAGTTGTGCAGGCACAGGGGCCGTTGGCCTTCGACGTGGTTTCCATTCGACCTTCGAACCCCGGAGAGATCAATGCCCGCTTTCACATTGTGCCCGGCGGCGGGTTGAACGTCGTCAACATCCCTGTGCGGCAATTGATTGAATTCGCCTACGGGTTGCGGGAATCGCAACTTGCGGGCGGTCCGGCCTGGATTAGCAGATCCAACTACGACATCATAGGCCGGCTTGACAACGGGACGGACACCGGCGATTTCCGCACGATGAGCGATCCGCAGCGGCACAACATGGAATTGCAGATCCGGCAGCGAACGCAGGCGTTGCTGATGGACCGATTTGGGTTTCGCTTCCATCGAGAGCAGCGGGAACTGCCCATACTTGCGCTCGTCACCACGAAGGGCGGTCCCAAGATGAAAGTGGCGGAGCCCGGAGGCACGAGTCTTCCGAATATCCGGATGAGTCCTTCGTCGCTGACCGCACAACGTATCCCAATGTCGCAACTGGCGGAAACCCTGTCACGCCATACACGCAAGACGGTGGTTGACCAGACTCACCTTTCCGGCGATTTCGATATAGAGCTACAGTGGACGCCAGACGGCGCCGCCGATGGTGACCGGCCCTCTCTCTTTACCGCCATTCAGGAGCAGTTGGGGCTGCGACTGGAAGCGAAAAAGGGAATGGTGGACGTTGTGGTCATCGAGAAAATCGAGAAACCGGCGGAGAACTAGCGTGACGAAAACGGTGGTACTCTGGCTCGCCTTGGCGTTCCCGGCGCTAGCGGCAGAGCATCGCGGAACCGTCACGTTCGGGGGATTGCCGGCTCCCGGCGTAACCGTAACTTTAACTGACGGCGGCAAAGAACAAAGCGTGATTACGGATGGCCAGGGAATGTACCAGTTTTCCACGCTTTCGGAGGGGCAATGGACGGTGCGGGTCGAGATGCAGCTGTTTGCCGTGGAATCCCGGGAGGTGCGCGAATCGGTGAGCCAGTGGGAATTGCGTATGCTGCCTCCACCGGCGACGCTTGGACGGGTGGTAACGGTCTTAGTCCCGGCGCCGGTGGAGAATCCGAAGAAGGGAGCGCCGGCGGCGACGAATACGAAATCTGAATTTCAGAAGACGGAGGTGGCGGCGAAGCAGGGCGCCGCCGTTGCCCCGGTCGTTCCGGTCGCTCCGGCGACAGCGGACGCGGAGTTGGCGCAGCGGGCAGCGGATGGGCTGCTCATTAACGGGAGCGTCCACAACGCGGCCACTTCGCCTTTCGCGCAATTGCCTGCTTTCGGCAATCACCGGCGTAATAGCCGGTCGCTCTACAACGGAAACTTGGGGTTGATCATGAACTCGTCGGTATTTGACGCACGATCCTACTCGCTGACCGGCCAGAACACGCCCAAGCCGGAATATACGCGACTGCAGGGCCTGTTTTCGTTTGGCGGCCCAATGCGGATCCCCAGGCTCTTGCCCAGGAACGGGCCCATCTTTACCATCAACTACCAGTGGACGCGGAATACAAACGCAGTGACGCAGTCCGGTCTCGTGCCGACTGCGGCCGAACGGAGCGGTTCGATCCCCGCGGCCCGGGACCCCCTGACTCAGATTCCCTTTTCGAACGGGCAGATTCCGGCGTCGCGTATTAGCCCGCAGGCCGCAGCCCTGCTACGGCTATTCCCGGAAGCGAACTTTGCCGGAAGCAACCGCTACAACTTCCAGACACCGATTGTCAGTGGGCTGCACCAGGACGATCTACAGACTCGAATCAACAAGCAGCAACGCAAGAATTTTTACTCGGGGGCGTTCAATTGGGAGTCGCTGCGAACTTCCACACCGGACCTGTATGGATTCTTGAGCACCGGCCGCTCCGTTGGATTGAACACGACCGTAAATTACCGCCGGACCATTCACTCGCGGTTCTTTGTCAACACGGGTGTTCAATACAGTCGGCAAATCGAGCAGTTGACGCCGTTCTTCTCCCATGTGCGGAACATCTCCGGCGATGCGGGCATTCAGGGCAATAACCAGGAACCTGTCAATTGGGGGCCCCCATCCCTGCAGTTTACCGGCGGAGTGACGCCTTTGACTATTCCGCAGGCGTCCCTGCTGCGCAACCAGACGATTGCTTTTACGACGGATAGCTTCTATAACCGCGGGCGGCACAACCTTACGTTCGGCGGAGCGCACCGGCGGCAGCAGTTCAACGTACTTTCCCAGCAAGACGCCCGAGGTACCTTTGCGTTCACGGGAGCGGCCGCCGGCAGCGACTTTGCCGGCTTTTTGCTGGGAGTACCCGATACCTCTTCGATTGCCTTCGGCAACGCGGACAAGTACTTACGGGGGAGTATCCAGGAAGCCTTCGTGAACGATGATTGGCGCGTAAACCCCGGGTTCACGTTGAACTACGGCATTCGGTGGGACTACTGGACACCGATCGCCGAGAAGTACGGCAGGCTGGTGAACCTGGACGGCGGAGCGCAGCCGGTGGTGGGAGCCCGGTTGCATCCGGACCGGAACAATTGGTCGCCGCGAATCGGATTTTCGTGGCGGCCGCTAGCGGCATCGTCGCTTGTGGTTCGCGGCGGTTACGGCATCTACTACGACACCTCCATCTATCAGGCGATTGCGCTACAGATGGCGCAACAGGCGCCCCTTTCCCGGAGTCTGCGCATCGCCAATACCCCCACTACACCCCTGACGTTGGCGAACGGATTCCCACCGGCTGACTCAGCGACGATGGCGACCACCTTTGCCGTGGACCCGGACCTGCGCGTGGGTTACTCGCAAAATTGGAACCTCTCTCTACAGCGTGATCTACCAGCGGGCTTGCAAATCTATGCTTCCTATAACGGCGGGAAGGGAACAAGAGCGCAGCAACAAATCCTTCCGAACACCTTTCCGGACCGGGCCACGCCGCCGAGCGGCTACACCTTTCTCACTTCCAACGGGGCCTCGATTCGACATGCGGGCCAGATCCAGATTCGCCGCCGGTTGCGGAGCGGATTTACGGCACAAGCCTCCTATACCTATGCGAAGTCGCTCGACAATGCGGCCCTGGGGGGGCGCAATCAGAGCGGGGCGCTGATTGCACAGAATTGGCTCGACCTGCGTGACGAACGAGGACGCTCCCCATTTGATCAGCGGCATCTGCTGAGCGCGTCGACCCAATACACCACGGGAATGGGAATTCGCGGAGGCGCATTGGCAACCGGATGGCGTGCGAAGGCGTTGAAAGATTGGACGCTAGGTACACAGGTCACCGGCGGGTCCGGGTTGCCGTTGCATCCGGTTCTTCCCACCGCGACGCCAGGGACTGGCGTGATGGGCAACCGGCGGCCGGATTTCACCGGCCTCTCGCTTTATGACGCGCCGCCCGGGTTGTTTCTGAATCCATTGGCCGTGGCTATCCCGGCCAGCGGAAGCTGGGGAAATGCGGGGCGAAATTCGATCAATGGTCCGGCACAGTTTGCCCTGGCCGCTTCCCTGGGACGTACCTTCCGTTCGGCGGAGCGATTCAGCGTGGATGTTCGCATTGATGCCGCGAATGCTCTCAACAGCGTTCGGTTTCCGAGTTGGAACACGGTGGCTGGGAATGCGCAATTCGGGTTGCCGGTGACGGCTAATCCGATGCGGACCTTGCAGGCTACCTTGCGGACGAGGTTCTAGCCGAATGCGTCTACTTTGCACCCTCGCAGCTTCCGTACTGGTCATCGGGCAACAGGTGGGCCAGAATACGCAGCCTGGCGGCGGGGCCACTTTCAAAACGAGTTCGCAACTCGTCGTAGAAACCGTGACCGTTACGGATAAAGACGGCCACGCGATTTCGGGGCTGACGGCGAAGGACTTCGCAATTGCCGAGGATGGGGTGGCGCAGGAAATCAAATTCTTTGAATTCCAACGCATGGATGCGGAGAAGGCGCCGGCTCCAGTTGACGAACGAATTGTTTTGTTTCCCAGACTGCCGCATTCCCAGATCGCGCCAGAACCTACTGGGGGTCTGCGCTACAGAGATCGCCGGTTGCTCGCGCTCTACTTTGATCTGACGGCGATGCCGCCGGGAGATCAAATCCGTGCCTTTGGCGCAGCGAAATCGTTTGTGCGCCGCCAAATGTCCGGAAATGACCTTGTATCTGTGCTGACGTTTTCCAGTGGGTCGGTCCAGGTGCTGCAAGACTTTACGGCGGACCGGAACCGGTTGCTGAGCATCCTGGAGACCCTGATTGTCGGGGAAGACGAGAATGCTCCCCAGGAGCCCAACGACACGGGCTCGGCGTTTGGACAGAACGACAGCGAGTTCAACATATTTTTTACCGATCGTCAGCTTGCGGCGCTGCAGACGGCCGCCAATATGTTGGGGCGGTTGCAGGAGAAAAAATCACTGGTCTATTTCGCCAGTGGGCTGCGGCTGAACGGTACAAACAATCAGGCCCAATTGACTGCGACGATCAACGCCGCCATCCGGTCCGGCGTGTCGTTTTGGCCCGTGGATGCACGGGGCCTTCTGGCGCAGGCGCCGCTGGGCGATGCGACTCGCGGCTCAGTTGGCGGGATAGGCATGTATACGGGAGCGGCGGCCGGCAATGCCGTGGGGAATCTACAGAGATCGCAAGATACGCTTTGGACATTGGCTGCGGATACGGGGGGCAAGGCGTTTTTGGATTCCAACGATCTCGGCCAGGGAATTGTGCAGGCGCAGCGTTCGGTCTCCAGCTACTACATCCTGGGTTACTACACGACGAACGCAAATCCAGACGGAAAGTTCCGGAAGATCCGGATCACGCTAACCGATGGTAGAAGCGCTACGCTCGCTTACCGGCAGGGTTATTATGCCAACAAAGAGTTCAGTAAATTTACGAACGCGGACAAGGAGCGACAGTTGGAAGATGCGCTCTTGTTGGGCGATCCGGTGACCGAGTTGCCCATTGCGATGGAGATTGACTACTTCCAGCTCAATCGCGCGGAGTACTTTGTGCCGTTGGCGGTGAAAATTCCCGGCAGCGAGTTGGCGCTTGCGCGGCGGGGAGGCGCGGAACACACACGGATCGATTTCATTGGAGAAGTGAAGGATGAGTTCGGCACCACAGTTTCTAATGTTCGCGACAAGGTGGACATTAAACTCTCTGGCGCCACAGCAGGGGAGCTCTCGAAGCGGCCAATCGAATATGATTCCGGCTTCACGCTTTTGCCGGGGAGATATAGGATTAAGTTCCTGGCGCGAGATGCGGTTACTGGCCGGATGGGAACCTTTGAGACGAAGTTTGTGATTCCGAACTTGAATAAAGAGGAAAAGCGCATCGCAATCAGTTCCGTGGTGTTGAGCAGCCAGCGCACGGAGATGAGAGAGGCCCTTTTCCACGCGGGGAAAGACAAAGGACAGGCCCATCACATCAGCCCTCTTGTGCAGGACGGCGTGAAGCTGATCCCATCGGTTACCCGGGTATTCCGGCAGTCCGGCGAAA
>DASTML010000056.1:0-7151 GCA_035714175.1 Bryobacteraceae bacterium
CCGGATATCGTCAATGCCGTAGCGCATCATTACCAAGCGCGTCAGCCCCAGGCCAAACGCAAACCCGCCGTACTCCTCCGGATCGATCCCGGACTTCCGGAGTACATTCGGATGAACCAATCCGCAGGGAAGTAGTTCCACCCATCCGCTATGTTTACAGACCGGACAACCCGGCCCGCCGCAAATCAGGCACTGGATGTCCAGTTCAAAGCCTGGCTCAACGAACGGAAAATAGCCTGGACGCAAGCGTACCGTCACTTCCCGTTTGAAAATCGCCGAAAGCAGCGTCTTCATGAAGTACAGCAGATGGGCGACGCTAACGTCCTTGTCCACCATCATCCCTTCCAACTGGTAGAAGGTGTGCTCGTGCGAAGCGTCCACTTCCTCATTCCGGAACACGCGCCCAGGCGCGATCATCCGCAGCGGCGGGCCTAGTTTCCGCATCCCCCGTACTTGCACCGGGGACGTGTGAGTCCGCAGCAACCATCCGCCTTCCAGCCAGAAGGTGTCCTGCATATCCCGTGCCGGATGATCGGCTGGAATGTTCAGCGCGTCGAAGTTATGCTCATCGGATTCCACTTCAGGTCCGTCGAGAATCGTGAAACCCAGCGAGAGGAACAAGTCTTCAATCTCAGCCTGGATCTGCGTCAGCGGGTGCAGCGAACCTCGGCCCGGCTCCGGAGCAGGGATTGTCAGGTCTACCCATTCGCTCTCCAGCCGCGCCGCCAGCGCCGCGCCGTCGAAGGCCGCCTTCTTTGCATCGAAGGCCCCTTCCAGCGACTGCTTGGCCGCATTCAGAAGTTTGCCTACCGCCGCTTTCTGCTCCCCGGTGAGCTTGGCCATGTCCTTCGACACGGTCGCCAGGGCGCCCTTCCGGCCCAGAACTTCCACTCGGACCGCTTCCAACTCCTCGGCCGTAACGGCGGCCTCAATCCGTGCCCTGGCCGACACGGCCAACGCCTCCAAATTCGATTCAATCATCGCGACGTTCTTTCCAGTAGGTCCGCCACGGCCGTATGGCCGCGTTGCCGCGCCATATCGAGCGCCGTCTCGCCCTTCTCGCTCTTTGCCCTCGGATCGGCCTCATGCGCCAACAGCAGCCGGACAATCTCCAGATCTCCGTTCGCCGCCGCCGAATGCAGCGCCGTATAGTGCGCCTGCTGCGTCGCGCCCACCTCTGCGCCATGGGAGAGCAGCAGTGCGCAGATGTCCTGGTTCCGCCCCGCCGTCGCCGCGTGCAACGGAGTATTGTGCATCGCGTTCGCGGACCGGGCCATCACATCGGCGCCCATCCCCACCAGCATCTCCGCCGTCTCTAGATGGCCGAAAAACCCCGCTAGATGTAGCGGCGTCCAACCATCGGAGTTGGCCATCTGCAGTTGCACTTCGTCCGTCTGAATAAAACGGCGGCAGGCGTCCGTCTCGCCCATTGCCGCTGCTGCAAACACGTCCAGTTGCGCGCCGCGCTTGAGAAGCAGCTTGGCCATCACCGGCCGTTTCGTATAAATCGCCAACAGGAGGGGCGGCATGCCTGCCGCGCCGCCGCCATGCACCAAGGAGGGGTCGGCGTCCAGAAGCGCGTTGACGCGCTCCTCGTCTCCCACGCGGATCGCCTCGTGCAACTCCTGCGCCGGGGTCACTGTGCCGCCGTTGCCAAGGGGTTGAACAACACCGGATCCTTGGTCATCTCCAGAGCCAGATGGTTCAAGTAGAACGCCAACACCGCCTTGGGCTGCGTCTCATGGAACGCGTCCCACGCCCGCTGTTGCCAGTCACCAGTCAAATAGGCCGAGACGTCAGCGTCTTTTTCAAAGAAGCCTTCCTGGTGCGGAATCTGCAGATGGTCCAGCACGCCGATGATCATGTCCATGTGGCATACCAGCACCGCCTGGCCCAGTTCCATCGCGAAGGCGTCATCGCGCTCGGAAACAATCCGGTCCCACTGCCGCGGCGCAGATTTCGCCATCGACTCCGTGTTCAGCTTATTTAGCCGTAACCGGACCTTCAAACGCTCAAACAACTGGTAAGTACGTAGCTTGCCCAGCGAAATCGCCTTCAACAAATCACGGAACGCCTGGTCGCCGAGGCCCTGGTAAATGTCGCACAACTGCATCGGTTTACAGGATACCATCGAGGTTTCCGTCATGACCAGACGCGGCCTGCTCTCCCTCGCCTTCTCCCCGGTCTCCTACGAAGTCGAGACCATCGACTCGCCTCGCCAGGCCACCGCCAACTTCCTGCGTATTGCCCGCCCCGCCGGCCCCTCCCGCCGTACCGTTCTTATATTGCCCGTCACCGCCAACATCAGCGGCCAGTGGGGCGACGGCTTCTACGAGGCGCTGCGACTGAATTGGGTCAAGCGATATAACGTCACTCTCGCAGCCCCCTCTTTCTCCCATCTCCCTTGGTACGCCGATCACCCCACGAACCCGAAGATCGCTCAGGAGAGCTATCTCATCCAGGACATTCTCCCCCGTCTTCCCGGCAAGATCCTGCTGCTCGGCTTCTCCAAGTCCGGCAATGGCGCCTTGACGCTCCTGCTCCGCCACCCGGATCGCATCACCGCCGCGGCCGCCTGGGATGCGCCGTTCCTCCTCGATGCGCCGGGCAAATATGGCTCCGGAGATATCTACGGCACGCCGGAAAATTTTGCCGGCTACCATATCCCTTCACTGCTCCACAAAGTCAGCCGTCCTCTGAAACTCTCGATTTCGGGATATGGAGGCTTTCAAACCGAGGTGGCAGGCGCGCACGAACTCATGAACCGTCTCAGCATCGCCCACGAATACGACAACACGCAAAAGCGAGCGCACCACTGGGCCAGCGGATGGATGGAACCAGCCATGGCCACGCTCGACCGTCTAACGCGCTAAAATAGTGAGTTTGGTCAGTTCATGAGCAATCTTATTGTGTTGGGCGCCCAGTGGGGCGATGAAGGCAAGGGCAAGATGGTCGATCTCTTTTCGGAGAATTTCGACTATGTTGTCCGGTATCAGGGAGGCCACAACGCCGGCCATACCGTCTATATCGGGGCACAGAAGTATGTCCTGAAGCTCATCCCGAGCGGCATCCTGCGACCCGGTGTGCAGGCAGTGATCGGCAACGGCGTCGTCATTGACCCGGCGGCCCTGCTCGAAGAAATCGCGATGCTGGAGGCTCTCGGAATCCCGGTGGTCCAGCAGTTGGCGATCTCCAACCGCGCGCACATCATCTTTCCGATGCACCGCGTTGTGGAGAAGATGAGTGAGGCCCGCAAGGGCCGTACCGCTATCGGGACCACCTCCCGCGGCATCGGTCCCTGCTATGAGGACAAGATCAGCCGCCGCGGCATCCGTGTCGCGGATCTGCTCGACACGGAGAACTTCCGCGCGCTTTTCGACGTGCTTGTGGAAGACAAAAAGACCATTGCCGACGCTTTCGGCATCCCGTGGGACCTCGATGTGGACGCGCTGCGTACACAATATGAAGGCTTTGCCGAGCGCATCCGCCCCATGGTCCGCGATACGGCCGTGTTGCTGCGTGACGCCATGGACGCCAGCAAGCCCGTGCTCTTTGAAGGAGCGCAGGGCACCATGCTCGATATCGACCACGGCACCTATCCGTTCGTGACCTCTTCCAGTGCGGCCGCCGGCGGCGCCTGCACCGGGGCCGGCGTGCCCCCCACCCGCATCGATGGCGTAATCGGCGTCTCCAAGGCCTACATCACGCGCGTCGGCGGCGGCCCCTTCCCCACCGAAGACCACACGGAGATGGGCGAACGCATCCGCGCCGCCGGCAAAGAGTTCGGCGCCGTCACCGGCCGCCCCCGCCGTTGCGGCTGGTTCGACGTACCGCTTCTGAAATACACAACCGCGGTTAACGGTTTCGACAGCCTGATCATTACCAAGCTCGATGTGTTGGACGAACTGGAAACCATACCGGTTTGTACCGGCTACCGCATCAACGGCCGCCTGACCAGCGAGATGCCCGCCACCAACCGCGAACTGGAGTCGTTGGAAGCGGTCTATGAGAACGTTCCCGGCTGGCACTGTTCTACGCGCGGGCTAACTTCGCTAGACGCCCTGCCGGCGGCCGCCCGCAACTACCTGGACTTCCTGCAGTCGAAGACCGGCGTGGAAGTTGGTTGTGTCTCGCTTGGTCCCGAACGGAGCGAAACCATTGTTGTGCCGGGCTCCAAGCTGGAAAAGCTGCTGTCCAGGTAAGATTCCTGCCGCCTAGTTGCCGCTCTGCAGATTCTCCGCGATGATCTCCAGAGCGGCAACGCGCGTCAGAAGGTCCCGCAACATCTCCAGAGTGACCGGTTTCGGGAGATAGTCCGTCATGCCAGCCTCCTGGCAACGGCGCCGCGTCTCGTCGTCCATCGACGCGCTGACGCCGCAAATAGGCACTTTTCCGCTCTTGCCGGCCAACTGCCGGATTTCTCGCGCCGCCTCGTACCCGTTCAGTACCGGCATCTGGCAGTCCATCAGCACCACCGCGTAGCGTTCCCGCGTCACGGCTTCCACGGCCTCCCTCCCATTGCGCACCGTCTCGACGCGGCAACCCAACCGCTCCAGCAGCGCGCTCAACACGCGCCGGTTGACTGCATTGTCATCGACTACCAGTACCGGCCTCTGCACTGCCGCCGGAATCGGGGAGCCCGGCACGCTTGGCGGCTGTAAGATCTCCCGCAGGGAACGCGCCGTTAAAGGTAAGGGCAGCACATCGTCAAATTTCGCTTTGTCGTCCTCCGGAATATCCCGCAGTACCGGCATACGGCCCATGAGGATCCAGGCAACACGAGAATGGCTCCACGCTGGCGGCTCCATTCTCCCCGCGGCCGCTTCCATAAAACAGTAGACGCGCTGTCCGGGCGGCGGAGCCCAGGCGTTACAGGACGCCAAATCCGGGAAAGCCGTTACGGTGAGGCCTGCCTGCCGCAGGTAGCGGCCCAGGATTTGCACCTGCTCCGACGGATCCGCCAGCAGCACGGCCTGACCCGAGGCTAAAGGAAGCCAGCCCGGCGAATTCTCCAGACGCTTATAGGGAATGCGCAACGTGAACCGCGCGCCGCCCTCCGGCTCTCCTTCCGCCACGACAGCGCCGCCCAGTTGCTGACAGATCTCCGCCACGACAGCCAAACCCAATCCCACGCCGCCAAACCGGCGGTTATCCGTCGAATCCAATTGCGTGAACGGCTCGAAAATGACGGCACGTTTCTCAGCCGGAATGCCCACGCCGCTATCGGCCACCACGCAGTTCAAAGTGCCGTCCGCATAGTCCATGCGCACGCGCACCCAGCCATGGGGTGTAAATTTCACAGCATTTGCCATCAGGTTCAGCAGCGCCTGCCGCAGGCGCACCGCATCCCCTTGCAGACGGAGCGGCACGGCGGGCCCCACCTCCGCCGACAACGCCAGTTCCTTCGCCTCCGCCTCCAGCAACACGGCGGACAGACAGTCATCGAGCACTGCCGCCGCATCCATCGCCAGCGCCTCTCCGGTACCCGTGCGGGCGGGCCGCGCGTAGCCAAGCATGGTATTCAGAAGCGTCAACAACGCCGCCGTGGCCTGAGTCACCTCCGTCGCGTATCGCCGTTGCTCCGGCAACAGCGACGTGCTCAACAGCATGTCCATATAACCCGACACCGCCGTCAGCGGCGTACGGATTTCATGGCTCATCGTGGCAAGGAACTCGCTTTTCACACGCGAGGCCCGTTCCGCCTCCGCCAGTGCGTCGCGAGCCATCCGATTGGCCCGGCGCAGCCGCAGATAAGCGATGGAGCCTACTACCAAAACCGCCAGAAGGAACCCAATCGAAGTGCGCAGCAACCGGTCGCTCTGCTCGGCATCCTCCATTTGAAGCAATTGAAGCAGGCTCTGCGTGCCGGTCAGCGGCGAAGCGGCCAGCCGCGCCAACGTCTGTTCGGCGGCCATCTCCGCCACGCGTTTCCGGAACCGGTCGGCCAACTCCCGGTCCTCTAGCCGGGAGACAATCGATACCTCCATCACAGGCCGGCCAACGGGCACCAGCCGCAGCCCCCGCTCCCGGCACTCGGCCATCTCATTGGAGCCCGTAAGGGCGAACAGAGAGGTCTCATGGTAGAACAGCACCGCATCGGCCCTTCCTCCGCAAACGGCAGCGAATCGGGCCCGCAGATCGTCCACCTCGCTCAACTTCGCTCCGCGAAGCACGGTACGCAGATCCGCGGTAAACGGCGGAGAGGACGAGTGCAGCACCACCTTTCCCGCTAAATCACCCACGCCGTGGATGGAACTCGACTCCAACACGCCCAAATAATGATCCTGTGACCACCAAGGCGTCGTAAAGTATAGGCGCTTCCGCCGCGCCTCCGTGGCAACGGCCGCCGACCAAAGATCCACCGCTCCGGACTCCAGCGACGGCATGGGCCCGTCTTTGCGGAAGACCATCTCAAATTCCAACCCTTCCCGCCGCGCCGCCTCCCGCATCACCTCCACATAGAAGCCCGTGGGGGTTCCATCCGGACCCAGGTAGGCCCAAGGTACGCTATAGCCTCCGCCCACACGGACGCGCGAACGTTCCTGCTGGGCCGGCAGCAAGCCCCCCAGCAGGAGCGCCCCCATTCCAACCAGCAGCGGTGCCAAGTGCTTCGTCACCAATTACCTACACATCGATGGGAGTGTAATGGAAGAATACACAGTCCGTCCCCACATTCGCAATTGTTGACGGAGCAGGGCGGAAGTGTAATTATTCATAGTATTGAATAAACATTCAATCGAGGAGTCGTCGTTCATGGCATCGTCGCTCGCAGAGCAGCCCGTACCGAAACTAGCCGCACCGGATTTGCGCACGGATCTGGATCTTACCGTGGCCGAGACGCGCCGTCTGCTCGCGCTGGCGTCGGATATGAAGCAATCTCCCGCCCGGTACGCCTCCGCGCTGCAGGGCCGGTCCCTGAGCCTGCTTTTTGAAAAACCGTCGCTCCGTACTCGCCTCACGTTTGAACTTGCCATCCAACAGTTGGGCGGGTTCGCGGTCACCAGCATCGGCATGATCGGCGACCGGGAGCCCTTGAAAGACGTCGCGCGCAATCTGGACCGCTGGACGCAAGGCATTGTGGCCCGCGTCTTCGCGCAAAATACCATTGACGGGCTGGCCGAATGGTCCCGCGTCCCCGTGATTAACGCGCT
>DASTML010000057.1:0-56694 GCA_035714175.1 Bryobacteraceae bacterium
CGTTATCGAGCGAGAGCATGGGGGAACTGTGTGGGAGCTTGGTGAACCCGTCGCGGGGTTGGCCGCCGACACGCTGGGTAGGCGAGTCGGGCGTTTGCAGTTCCGGGTGGGCGTCTTCCAGCTTTTGGAGCTGGCGCATCAGTTTGTCGTACTCGGCGTCGCTGATCTCCGGCGCGTCGAGCACGTAGTACAGATGCTCGTGGCGGCGGAGTTCTTGGCGCAAGTGCTCGATTTCTTCGAGAACCATAGGATACTGATTAGTTTGAGCCATATTGCCCTGATCTACAATCCGATGGCGGGCCGCCTACGCCGTCGGCCCGACCTTGTCCAGCGCGCGGCGGAGTGGCTGGCCCCGATGGGCGAGGTGCGGCTGACTCCAACTACCGGGCCGCAGACGGCCGGGCCGTTGGCGGCGCAGGAAGTGGCCGCTGGCGCGCGAATGATTGTCGCCTTTGGCGGTGACGGTACGGTGAACGAAGTCGCGAACGGGATGATTGGGTCCGCCACGCCGCTGGGTGTTATTCCGGGCGGTACGGCGAACGTGCTTTGCGTGGAGACGGGGCTGGGGACGAACCCGGAGAAGGCGGCACGCCGGCTGGTGAACGAGTGCGAGCCGGTGCGGATTTCGGTGGGCCGGTTGTCCTGGCCGGACGGCAAGCAACGCCATTTTTTGGCGATGGCGGGCGTGGGGCTGGACGCGATTGTGGTGGATGAAGTGAACCCGGCGATGAAACGGCGCGTGGGCAAGGTGGCGTATTGGATCAGCGGCTTTGCGATGTTCGCGCGGACGCTGCCGCAGTTTACGCTGCGATTGGCGGGTGGGACGAGCCGGCGCAGTTTTGCGTTGATCAGCCGGGTGAAGAACTACGGTGGCGACCTGGAGATTGCCAAGAACGTTTCGCTACTGGAGCCGTGCTTTGAAACGGTGGCGTTTGAGGGCGTGAACTCGCTGCGGTATCTGCCGTATCTGGCGGCCGTGGCGGTGGGGATGGCGGCGAAGATGCCGGGCGTGCAAGTGAGCCCGGCGGGCGAGGTGGCTTGCGAGCCGGTGGGCGGTTCCCGAGTGCCCGTGCAACTGGACGGAGAGTTGGCCGGGCATTTGCCCGCCACCTTCCACGCGGTGCCCGACGCCCTGACGCTGTTGCTGCCCAAAAAGTACATACAGCGGGCGAAGGAGCGGCCATGGATAACGTCACCCATTCGCTGACCGGGTTGCTGCTGGCGCGGGCGGGATTGGCCCGGTGGACGCCGGGCGGGACGGCGGTGGTGGTGCTGGCTTCCAACATTCCCGATGCCGACATTGTGACCAGCCTGTGGGGCGGGGCGTTGACGTATTTGGAGTACCACCGGCATTGGACGCACGCGTTGCTGGCGGGGCCGTTGATGGGCCTGCTGGCGGCGCTGGCGTTTTGTTGGGTGAAGGGCTGGCGGTTGGGGCCGGCCTGGGCGCTGGGCACGGCGGGCGTGTGGGTGCATATTCTTCTGGACCTGTTGAACCACTACGGAGTGCGGATCTGGCTGCCGTTCCGCGCGGACTGGGTGTCGTGGGATCTGTTCATGGTGGTGGACCCGTGGGTGATGGCGGTGCTGCTGCTGTGCGTGTTGGCTCCGCTGCTGGCGCGACTGGTGGGCGGGGAGATCGGCGGGCAGGCGGCGCTGGCGAGGCCGGGGCGCGGGTGGGCTATTTTCGGCCTGGCGTTTCTTCTGTTTTGGATCGGCGGGCGGGCCGTGCTGCACCAGCGGGCGGTGGAGACGCTGCGGGCGCGGAACTACCGGGGGCAAGCGCCGGTGCGAGTGGCGGCTTGGCCGACGCCGTGGAATCCGCTGCTGTGGCAGGGCTATGTCTCTACAGAGACGTTTTGGAGTTTGCCGCCCGTGAACCTGCGAGAGGAGTTCGACCCCGAGCGCGGCGAAACCTACTACAAGCCGGAGACGGCCGAGGCGATTAACGCGGCGCGGCGCACGCCGGAGGCGCAGGCGTTCTTACGGTTCGCGCAGTACCCGGTGTGGCGGATTCTGCCGGCGGCTGAACCGGAGGGCGGCGTTGTGGTGGAGGCGACCGATGTGCGGTTCGGGCTGCCGGAAGACGGAAAGTTTCAGTTGCGCGTCACGCTGGATACGCAGCGGCGGGCGTTGTCGGCCACGTTTGCCTTTGGCAATCCGCTGCGCGGCGCGTCGATCCTGCGATAAGGCGCGTCAGGGCTGCGTCATCAGGGCGTCAACTGCCTTGGCGATGCGCTCTTCCAGTTCTTCGGCGTAAGGGGCAGGCAGGCCGTATTCATCCATATCGTCGATGCCTTCGTAGCCGCCTTCGCGGAGAACGCGGAGCGAGGGGATGTAGGACAGCAACTCGTTGGTGTAGCTGGCGACCCACGTGGAGTCATTGCCGTACTGCTTCTTGAAACGGAGGCAGTAGTCGACAACGCCTTCGCCGGTGAGGGCAATGAAGTTGAGGCTCTTGCCGAAGCGCCAGACCTGGATGGGGTAGGGGTGTTCCGTTTCCAGCTTGCCGTCGCGGTCCAGCTTGTCCAATAGATACTGCACATGCCGCCGCTTGGCTCCCGTCGCCTTTGCGAGGCGTGCTTCGAGCGTCTCCCGGGTGGGCGGCGTGCGGAAGGGGACCTGGATGACGGTGTAGCCGGTGCGCAGCGGGCCTTCGACGGACTGCATGGGGGCACGCAGAACGGCTTCGACGGAGCGGGCGAGGATCGTGCCATACATGCGGGCGAGTTCGACGGCCTCCGGACTATCGCTGCCCATGACGCGCGGGAGCGGATTGGCGTCGCCGCCGCAGCCTTGCACGAAGAGCGCCGTCACGCCGGGGTAGCGGGCCTCCAGGGCGTGCTGGGCAAAGCCGGCGTAGTCGCCGTTGATCTGGTAGCCGGAGAGCGCGGTGGTGTGGCAGGAGTAGCCGAAGAGAACAGCACGGAGCTTGCCGCCGGGGGCACGAATGGCGAGGACGGGCACGTCCTGATCGACGGGGCCGAAGAGGCTGCGTCCACCGGGACGGGAGCGCCGTCGATTGACGGCGATACCGGCCAAGCCCTGGTCGAACGTGAGATCGGCAGGGGCGAGGTTTGCGATGGCGTCGCCGATGACCTGCACCATGCGATCGGTTAGCCAGCGGGTGTAGCGGTTGACGACGTCGCGCTGTTGGGGAGTCAGGGTGTAGTAGAGATGCAGCACCTGGCCGGTGACGGGGGCGCTGTGGTTGTGGGAGTAGTTGAGGACGATGTCTTCGCGTGCAATGCCGAATTGAGACTTGGCGCGGGAGGTGATTTCGTCGATCATCGCGACGTCGAGACCCTGGAGGTCGCTGGTCACGAGGACGGAGGTCTTCGTCCCTTGGCGGAAGGCGGCGGCCTTAACGTAGATGTCCTGAATGACGCCCTCGGACGGCTTGTTGCGGTTGCCATAGCCGGAGAGCCAGATGGGTTCTTTGGGCGTGACGTTAACGGCCGCGGCGCCGGCACTCCAAGAGGTCTGGGAGTACGCGGCGCCGCAGGCGAGCAGGAGAGTTGTGAGTAGTGTGCGCACCAGATCAGAAATAGATCTTAGCCGCAAATTGGATGACGCGCATCGGATTCCGCAGGCTGCGGATTTCACCATTGCGCGGAGCGTCAGGAATGACGGAGGCCGTGGTGGCAAAGCCGATGCCGTTGGGTTGTCCGAAGTTCGGGTGGTTCAGCAGGTTGAAGAACTCCGAACGGAACTGGATGCGACCCTGTTCGCCGAGGAACCCGAGCTTCCAGTTCTTGAAGATGGAGAAGTCCAGCGTCTGGCCGCCGGGGCTGACGATCGCGTCCATGGCGGAGTTGCCGTAGTGGCAGAGATCCGGGCGGCCGTTGATGTTGCAATCGGTGCGCCGGAAGGCAGTGATGTCGTACCAGAGTTGGCGGGAGGCTTGGTCGCCGAGGCGGCCGTCCGCAACACGGTCAGGCATGGTGAACCCGCCAGTGTTCAGATTGCCGCCCACGAGCGTGAACGGGAAGCCGGTACGAATGGTGAAGACGCCGTTGGTCTGCCAGCCGGCCAGGAAGACTCCCGGCACGCCTTTGAACTTGTTGAGGAACGGCATCTCGTAGACGAAGTTGAAGACGGTGTTGTGGGTCACGTCGAAACCGAAACGGGAGCGCGCCTGCCGGCGGTCCCGCGGGTTCTGGTACCCATTTTGAATACCGGCGCCGCCTTCGTTGCGTCCATAGCCTTCGCCCATGGACTTGGAGTAGGTGTAGGCATAGCCGAAGGTGAGGCCGTGGCTGTAGCGCTTCTCCAGGTTCACCTGCAGGCCGTGATAGCTGCCGTTGCCGTAGCTATCCAGGTAGCGGATGTTGCCGATGCCGAAGATGGCGGGGTTTCCCTGGGCATCCAACTCGCCCTGCGAGACGTGGTACGGATAGGGCCGGCGCGACTGAATGTCGGTGTTCAGGTACGCGGGGTCCGGGTTGTTCCAGGTGATGGTGTTGTCCAGATGGTTCGTCTTGCTGCCGACGTAGGCAACGGTGAGAAGCATGTTGGCCGGCAAGTTGCGCTGCAGGTCAAGGCTCCACTGCCAGTGGTTGGAGGACTTGTTGTCCGGCGGAACGAGAACGGTGTTGCGAACCGACGAGACCGTGCCGGTGCCGGCTCCGTAGATGTTGCCCACGGAGTTGATGAAGCCGGGCCGCAGCCGACTGGTCTGGATCTGGTAGTCCCGGCCGGCGTAGTTGTAGGTGAACGGCGTCAGAATGTCGCTCTGCGTCTGATAGGCGATGGTGCCGGAGACGGGAGGAACGAGGTTGAGAATGGTGTAGTTGTTTAACTGTTGGGCATTGGCAAACCAGCCGAAGCCGGACCGAACGACCCACTTGTTGGTGGCGCGGTAAGCCAGGCCGATGCGCGGCATGAAGTACCGGTTGTCCATGTCGTAGGGCGTCCAGTCTTTTGTGCCGACATCGGGAATTACCGTCGGCAGCTTGCGGCCATCTGGCACTTGCGTCAAGACGTCCAGCCGCAGGGAGCGCCATGCGCCGAAGGAATCGCGCGGCACCTGGAAGTAGTCCCACCGCAGACCGACGTTCATGGTCAGTTTGCGGGTGACTTTCCAGTCGTCGAGGAAGTAGGCCGAATAGCGATTCTGGCGGGGCGCAGTGAAGGGGAAGCCTTCGCCGGTTTCCGTGTTGCCGAAGTAGCCCATCAGCCAGCCGGCCAAGTTGTAGCCGCCGGGGCAGCAGGCGATGGAGCCGCGCGGAGAGTTGGCAGCGCCGCGGTCGAGGATCAGGCGTCGAACTTCGACGCCGGTTTTAAACGTATGCGAACCACGGGTCAGCGACAGGTTGTCGGTGAACTGGTGGACCGTATTCCGGTCGTAGCCATTGCCGCCGTCGCGGTCGCCGCCAATGACGGTGGACGGGAGACCGACCTCACGCTCGGTGAGCTTACGGCCGCTGGTGACGCGGAAGGAACCCAGGCCAAGCGAGTCGAGATCGAAGCCCGTATTGGTGCGCGGATTGAACGTGTCGTCGTCGGCTTTGTTCAGGCCGTAGCGGAACTCGTTCACCGAGGTGGGATTCAGGATCTTGATGTACTGCGCCGCCACATTGACGTTCACGGTGCTGACGTAGTACGACAGATTCGGGTTCAAATCCCCGTTGGTCCAACTGCTGCGGTCCGTGATGTAGCGGACGAAGACCTTGTCGCTCGGGGAGAAGGCGTGATCGATGCGGAACATCGTCTGGTTGCTTTGGATGATGTTCGGCACGCTGCCGCGCGAATTGATGTCGAGCGGGTCGGTGGGTTGAAACATCGGCAAGGGCTGGTACTTGTTGATGAAGTCCTGCGCCGCCTTGTTGATGCGGCTTGCGGGGATGATGTTGGTGATTTGTCCCTGCGAGTTGCGGAACGGTTCGCCGGTCAGGGGGTCAAAAATGATGGTTGGCTGGCGGATCGGAACGCCGTTCGCTCCCAGCGGCGGCGTCAACAGGGAGGAGAAATCGCCGCGCCGGAAGGCTTCCGGAAACCAGAACGCTTCGGCTACGGATTCGCGGGTTTCGCGACGGCCTTCGTAGTTGAAGCTCCAGAAAGAACGGTCCTTGCCGTTGTAGATCTTCGGAAACAGAATCGGCCCGCCCACGAAGACGCCAAACTGGTTGCGGCGCAGTACGTTCTTGGGTGAGAGCCGCGAACCGGCCGGCTGCTGGAAGTTCAGGAAGTAATCCTTGGCGGCAAACTTGTCGTTGCGCAGGAACTCATAGAGCGTTCCGTGCAACTGATTCGTGCCGCTTTTTACGACCATCTGCATGATGGCGCCGCTGTTCTGGCCGTATTCGGCCGAGTACGACGACGTCTGCACTTTAAACTCTTCCAGGGCATCGATGGACGGCGAAAACGCGGCCGTATTGACGCGCGGTTCCGTGGCGATGACACCGTCGAGGGTCACCTGCTGGTTTACTTCCCGCTGGCCGTTGGCGCTGATGGCCACGCCGTTGCCGGGAATCGGAAAGCCGCCGGAGCCATCCAGGCCCATGCGTACGCCGAACTGTACGCCGGGAATCAGAACGGCCAGCGTGGCCACATTGCGGCCATTCAGCGGCAGTTCCACGACGCGTTTGTTGTCGATGTTGCCGCCAACCGCCGCGTCTTCGGTCTTGAGCGCCACGCCGGTGGCGGAGACTTCAATCACGTCGGTTGCGGCGCCGACCTGCATCTGAAAATCAATGCGGGCTTTCTGCTGCAGTTGAACGGTGATTCCTTTTTGTTCCTCGGTTTTGAAGCCGGCGGCGGCAGCTTTCACCGTGTAGTCGCCGACGTCAATGAGAGGGAACGAATAGTTGCCCTCGTTGTTGGTTACCGCTTGGCGGGTTTCCCCAGTACTCGCTTTACGGAGCGTTATCTTTGCGCCGGGAACGGAGGCGCCGGAGGGGTCAACGACAGTGCCCAGGATTTCAGTTGACGTCGTCTGGCTTACTACGACGCTAGGGATCAGCAGCAGGAACAGCGAAACAGCAGAGAGTTTCATTTGTACCTCGCGAAGCGATCTCGGATTTGGTAAGGCATTATACGGGCATCTGTAAATTTTTGGTTAGATTTTTTTTGTGCCACCTCGTACGAGTGTTGCCAGGGCCGCTGTCGCGACCAATGGGATCAGGCTTGCCGCCAACAATACGGGGGTGAACGAGTGGCTATCGGAAATACGGCCAGTCCAGTACGTCGCGAGAATGGCTCCGATGCCGGCGCCTGTGCCGCCGAGGCCGCTGACGCTGGCCACGCTGCCAGTTGGATAGAGGTCGCCCGGAAGGGCCAGCACGATGGTGGAGAATCCTGCATAGGCGAAGGTCGCGAAGGCGAAGCAGCCGACCATGACGCCGAAAGAATCAGTGAAGGCCGCCAGCGCAAGGGTCGACATCCCGAACCCACAAGCCACCGCCACTGTAAGGCGCGCATGCAACGATTCCCATCCGCGCCCGATCAGCCAACTGGAAAAACCGCCGCCGGCGAAGTTGCCGATATCCGCCGCCAGGAAAGGCGCCCAAAAGGCAAGCAGGCTCTGTTCCGGCTGATAGCCCTTGGAAACGAGATAGATGGCGAACCAGTCGGTGATGAAGAACCAGACGGGATCGGTCAGGCTCTTGGCAAGGACAATGCCCCAGGTGGCGGGCCGGCGCAGCAACTCGCGGTAGGGGACGCGGCGTTCGCCGGTTGGGGCCGAGTCGGCACGGTTGGCGAGGATATCGCGGCGCTCTTCGCCGGAGAGTCGCGGATGCGTTTCCGGGGAGTGGTAGAGCCAGCGGAAGAGCGGAATCCATAGAAGACCCAGCAGTCCGGTGGCGATGAAGGCCGGGCGCCAGTCTCCGAACATCCGGTAGGCCGCAAATACGAGAAACGGCGCAACCGCACCGCCCACGGCGGATCCGCTGTCGTAGATGGCGACCGCCCATCCGCTCTCCCGCTTGGGAAACCACTCCGCCACCGCCTTTGCCGCGCCCGGCCAGTTGGCCGATTCGCCCAGCCCCAGCAGAAAACGGAACGCCCCGAAGCTGCCTAATCCGGCGGCGAGCGACGAAGCCATGGCGGTCAACGAATAAAACCCTACAGCCAGGGGCAACGCGCGCCGGACGCCCAGCCCGTCCACCAAGCGGCCCGAGAGGGCCTGGCCCGCCGCATAGGCGGCGCGAAAGGCGATAATCAGCCAGGCGAAGGTAGTATTATTCCAATGAAATTCCGCCTTTATATACGGAGCTAGTACGGAAAGCGTCTGCCGGTCGATGTAGTTGATCACCGTCGATAGGAACAGCGCTCCGGCGATCCACCAGCGCAGCCGCGCAATAGGTTTGGTCATGCCCAGGTATCTAAGTTACTGTGAGGGGACATGTCTTGTCGTGTCCTGATTACCGGCGTCAGCGGGTTCGTGGGCGGCGCCCTGGGCCGGTACCTGCGGGCGGCGGGGGGGTATCACGTCACCGGAATCAGCCGGACGGCTGCGCGGGAAGGGGCGGTGGACGACTTTTATGCGCATGATCTCACTCGTCCATTACCTGCCGATGTGGGTTCGTTTGACGTTGTGGTCCATGCCGCGGCGCTTTCCGCTCCCTGGGGTTCGCCGGAGGCATTCCGCGCGCAGAATGTGGACGCCACGCGGCATATGCTCGATTTCGTCCGCCGGACGGGCATGCCTAAATTTCTGTTTATCTCGTCGAGCAGCGTCTATTATCGACATGGTGATCAACTGGGCATTACCGAAGAAACACCGTTTTCGGAGAAGCCGATCAACCTGTACGCCGCCACGAAACAAGAGGCGGAGCGGTTGGTGCGGGAGGCGAATGTTTCGTCCGTCATTCTCCGGCCTCGGGCCGTATTTGGCCCTGGCGATACCGTGCTCTTTCCACGAATCTTGCGGGCGGCCAAGAAAGGCGTTCTGCCGCGCATGCAGCGCGCCGATGGGGCGTCGCCACAGGGCGACCTGATCTATATCGACAATTTGAGCCACTACATCGAGCGCGCCATCGCGTTGCCGGTAAGCGGCGCTTTTAACCTGACGAACAATCAACCCGTGGATCTTTTCGCGTTCCTCCGGGATGTCGTCGCACGTCTTGGGTTGCGCCCGGCGGAACATGCTATTCCTGTCCGCGCCGCATTCGCTCTGGCCGGATTGCTGGAGTGGGGTTCGCGGACGATCGGCGGTTTCCGGGAGCCTCCCATTACTCGATTCGGCGTGGAGGTGATGGCTTACTCCAAGACCTTTGATATCGGTCGCGCCCTAGCCGCTTTCGGCCCGCCTCCGGTCTCCCTGGAGGAGGGCGTGGCCCGGTTTGTTGCATGGCAACGTTGACGCTACTCTACGCTGTTCTCTTCGGCGCACGGCTGCTGCTGGCGTTGCGGCACGCCGGCCGCCCACCGGCGCCGCCCAGCATGGTTCCGGCGGCTGTCCTACAACCGATCCTGTCTGGAGATCCCGCGCTATCCGCCACTCTTGCCGCCAACGCGGAGGCGCTCGCGCGGGATCATCTCTATTGGCTGGTGGATGACGATGACCCGGCGGGACAGGATGCCGCAACGCAGGCGGCCCGCGCCAATGTGACGATTTTCACCGGTCCAGGACCCCGCGACGGCGAGAATCCAAAGGCGGCAAAACTTGCGCGCATTTTGCCCCAAATTACGGAAGAAATTACGGTTGTTCTGGATGATGACACTCGTATCGATTCCGCGCGCCTCGCACAGCTCAAAGGCGAGTTGGCTCATGCGGCGCTCGTCACCGGACTGCCTGTATTCACATCCCGCGCGACGGCCTACGAACGATTTATCGGCGGATTCGTCAACGGCAATGCCGCACTTACCTACTTGCCCGCCGCCGCCACGGGTTCGCAACACACGATTAACGGCATGATCTACGCCGTCCGCACCGCAGAACTCCGTTCGCTCGGCGGTTTCGATGCCATCCGAGGCCAACTGACCGATGACTATGCCGTCGCGCAGCTCTACGAACGCAATGGGCTCCGCCCTTACCAAACGCCGATCCCCGCGCACGTCGGCATGACGGTGGGATCCGCGGCGCACTGTGCGCGCGTATTGCGCCGGTGGTTCGTTTTCGCCAATCGCTACATGAGCCACAACGCGAGTCCGGCGGTGCTAGTCCTGATCGCGCTCCCGGCGTTTTTGCCGCCATTGGGCCTTTGGTTCGGGCCGAAATGGCTGCTCGTGTTATTCGCCAAAGCCGTGCTCCACCAGATGGCGACGGCGCGTATTACGGGACTCTCGCCGACGCCGGGATCGCTCCTGTTCGAAGTTCTGGCTGACTTGTTTTCCCCTCTTTTTTATCTCTCCTCACTCATCCGGCCTGCGCGGATTACCTGGCGCTCCCGCCGCATCGCCATGGATGGCGACCGGATTCGCTACCAATGAAGGCCTACCGTCCGCTGCCAGCCACGGGCTGTCTGCTGGCCCCGTGCGCGGCCCGGGTCTTATTGCTGACGGGCCAGAGTTCCGCCCGCTCCTCCGCGCTCAGCCCGGCGCAATCTGCCTTCCTGGCGGCGGTCTCTCCGCCCGGCTGCACTGTAACCTATTCAGGGTTTCCGTATCATACGGCACTGTTGGCGGATCCATACGACGACGCGCCCATGGTCGCCGCTTCTCTTCGCAATGCACGTCAGGTCCAACGCAGCATGACCTCTTCCTCGTTCCGGACGATTGTCGCTGCGCGGCTCGCGCAGGCGCTTGCGATGACGCGTGACCGCCTCATTCTTCTTACGGGAAGCTGCGGCTTGGAACTGGCGAACGCCGCTTGGCCTCTGCTGCCCGCCTACTCCGCCCATGTTCAAATCATTGCCCTAGGCCCCACCTGTTTCGGACATCTCCGTTTACCATCCCTGACGGTCTTGCAGGGACGCCGGGATCTTTGGAGCCGCCTGCTGTACCGGGGACCTGTTCACGCGAGCCCCGATTGCGGCCATCTGGAATATTGGGGATCAGCCGAAGTCCAAACCCTAGTCAGGAGCGCGCTGGCCGCATGAGCCGTCTTGTTTTTGTGGCTCCGCCCTTTGCCGGCCACCTTAACCCGCTGCTCCCGCTTGCCGCCGCGGCGCGCGACTCCGGTTACGCGGTGGAGGTCATTACCGGGGCGAACAAACTGGGCGCGGTCCAGGCCTACGGGTTGCCGTGCCGGAGCCTGCAATCCATCCCACCTGGAAGCCTGGAGGCCATTGCCAATACCGCCGCGCCGGTCGGCTCCCATCCCTCGTTGCTTCTGGCTCAATTCCGGGACAACCTGTCCCTGTTGCCCGCGATCAAGGCGGAATTGGAATCTCTCTGGCGGGCCGACCCTCCCGCACTTGTTGTCGCGGATTCCGTCGCTCCCGTCGGCGGGCTGGTCTGCGAATCGATGGGCATTCCCTGGATCACAACGATCGCCACTCCTTTCGCCATGGAAAACCGGACGGGGACGCCGGCGTATTGCGGCGGTTGGAGCCCCGGACATTCCCTGCGCGACGCCGCGGGCCGCTTGGCCATCCGCCTATTCAAACGCGCCGTAGCCTGGTGGTTTCGCAAGGAATTCGCGCTTCTTGGCGGAGGCTTCCCCTACCGGCCGGACGGGTATGAACGCATCTATTCGCCGCACGCTATTCTCGGGTTTGGCCTGGAGCAACTGGAGTTCCCCCGTGACTGGCCTCCCCATTTTCAAATGATCGGCCCGGTCGTCGATTGCCCTGAGCCGGGCCCGCCGCTCTCCTTCCCCCCAGCCGCCAAACGAGTTCTGGTTTCCGTGGGAACGCATCTTCTCTGGGCCAAGCGAACCATCGCCGATGACGTTGCGCAACTGGCCGCTGAGTTTCCCGGCGTACAATTTCACGTGTCTCTCGGCGGTGAGCCAGTCCCCCCGTCCAAAACGACCGCGAATATTACATTTCACTCTTTCGTCCCCTATGCCCGGGACTTGTCCTTTTTTGACGCCGTTCTTCATCATGGCGGCGCTGGCATTACTTACGCCGCCATTCTCCACGGCCTTCCCAGCGTCGTTGTCCCTCACGACTACGACCAGTTCGACTACGCAGCCCGCATCGAATATGCCCAACTCGGCCGCCGTGCCCGGTCCATCGCGACGGCCGCCCCTGCGCTACGCGCCGTACTTGCGGAGCCGGACCGCGCTGCGCTGGAAGCCATGCGTCTCCATGCGCAGTCGTATCGCCCGGCCGCTGCGTTTTTGTCCGTCGCGCGGCGGCTCCTTTAGCGGCGCCGCAATACCCATTCGTTCTGTTGCAGGTATTCGACTGTCCGGATGACCGCTTGCCGGATGGTGAGCTTGGGTTCCCAGCCCAGACTGCGTATCTTACTCGTTTCCAGAAAAATAAACGGGTTATCGCCAATCCAACCGCGGTCGCCGCCTGTGTAGTCAAGAACCGGGGATGCGCCGAGGTGGCCGGTGATCCAGCCAATAGAATCGTTGACCTGGCAATATTCGTTTGTGCCGAGGTTGTATATATTGACCCGGTCCGGCGATTTTTCCCAGGCGAGCAAAATGGCGTCTACACAGTCCTGGACGTAGAGATAGCTTTTCCGCTGTGTGCCGTTGCCAAGCACGCGGAGGCGAGCGGGATCGGCCCGAAGCGATTTGTAGAAATCGAGCACATGGCCGTGCGTATAGCGCTCGCCCAGGATGGAAACGAAGCGGTATATATAGCCAGTGAACCCGAAGCTTTCACAATAGGCGGAGATCATGCCCTCCGCGCTCACCTTCGACGCCCCATAGAGCGAAGTCTGCACGGGAAAGGGCGCGTTCTCCGGAGTGGGGATCACCGGCGATTCTCCATAGACGGACCCCGTGGAGGAAAAGCCGATCCTCTTTACACCAGTCCGGCGCATGGCCTCCAGTACATGCCAGGTGGCAATCACGTTCTGCTGGAGGTCTCGATCCGGGTGGTCGGGGCCAAACCGCACGTCGGCGTTGGCTGCCAGGTGCATCACCAGGTCGGCGCCCGCCACGGATTCAGTCAGCGCCTCCAGGTCCAGCAGGTCATGACGGCGAAGGGTAAACCGCGGGTTTGTTCCAGCGCCGGCTAGAAATTCGTGTTGGCCGGTGGAGAAATTATCCACACCGGTTACCTGATGGCCGGCAGCCAGAAGACGGTCCGCCAAATTGCTGCCAATGAAACCGGCAACGCCGGTAATAAGTACGTGCATGCGATTACTTTTCGTTTGTGACGGCCTGGCGGACCAGGGCGTATTCGTCCGGCCGAATGGCAGAGAGGCTTTTGCGGATGCGGAAAATATCCTTCACATTCTGTATGTTGCCGGCAACCAGATCGAGCCGTGAGTCCGCGTCGTCCCGCCAACGCACCGGCACCTGCTCCAGCCTGGCCCCCATACGCAACGCCATGGCGAGAATTTCGACATCGTACATATACCCGTCGATGGTCTGGCGTGCGAATACCGTCTTGGCCAGTTCATGACGGAAAAATTTGAAGCCGCACTGAGAATCCGTCACCCCTGGCAGTCCGACGACCGTCTGCACAAAAAAATAAAAGCCGCGGGAACCGATCTGGCGGTAGAGCGGCTGCGCTTTCTCAATTTTGGAACTGTCGATGGCTCGTGAGCCGATCACGAGGTCGGCGCCTTCGCGCAACAGGGGCAGAAATTTATCGAACTCATTGATGGGAACCTTATTGTCGGCGTCGGCGAACCCAATGATTTGGCCTCCGGCCTTTTCGACGCCGAGACGAATACCGCGTCCCTTCCCCGACCGCTGCGTACTGCCAAGAACAATCAGGCCCGGGATCTCACCGGCTAATTCCCGGGATTTTTCCCGTGTTCCGTCGTTACCGTCGGCAGACACGATGATCTGAGAACGTATTCCGCGAGACTCAAAATAACGGTGCGATTCCCGGATTGTATTCACAATCGTCGCCGCTTCGTTATAGGCCGGAAGTATCAGAGAAATATCGAGTTCCGGTTGTGCCCGCGTCTCCATCTTTACCTAATCAGCATACAATGGTTATTTAATGCCAAAGGCCGGTTGCAGTGTCTGTTGAGCGGAGTGTTCTGATCACCGGAGCCTCGCGCGGCCTGGGCGAAGCGATTGCGAAAGAGTTCTGGGGGGCGGGCGCTTCGCTGCTCCTTGCCGCCCGCTCGTTGAATAGGCTGGAGGCGTTGCGAGATACGCTGTTGCCCAGCGCCGCGCCTGGCCAACAGATCCATTGCCTGCCCACGGATTTGGCGTACCCTGGGGCGCCGGCCGCATTGCTGGCTGAGGCACACAAGAGGACCGGCCGGCTGGATGTGCTGATCAACAATGCCGCCATAGTGGGTCCGATCGGCCGATTTTGGGAAAACGAACCCGACCTGTGGACGCAAACCCTCCAGACAAACCTGCTGGCCCCGGCTGAACTGATGCGCAGCGCGATACCTTGGATGGCGGAGTCCGGCGGCGGGGTCATCATTAATATCTCCGGCGGCGGCGCCACAGGCCCACGTCCGTTCTTTAGCGCTTATGCGACGGCCAAGGCTGGGTTGGTACGGCTTTCCGAAACTCTTGCGGCGGAAGCGCAGCCGCTGGGAGTCCGGATTCACTGCATTGCACCTGGCGCCATGAACACGGAGATGCTGGAAGCGGTGCTCCGTACGTCGGCTGATGCCGCGGGAGGAGAGTTTGAAAAAGCGCGGCAGCAGAAGGAGCAGGGCGGGACGGACCCGGCTGTAGCCGCCCGGTTGTGCGTTTATCTGACCGGGGATGCGGTGCGGTCGGTTACGGGACGCCTATTTAGCGCGGTTTGGGACCCGTGGGCTTCGATGGAAGAGTGGGCCGAGCAACTAGAGAAAAGCGACATTTATACCCTTCGCCGGATTGTTCCTGAAGATCGCGGAAAGGAATGGAGCTAGCGTGCGCGTAGCTATTATCGGATGTGGATTGATCGGACAGAAACGAGCAAGAGCTCTGGCCGGCGCCACCCTAATTCTTTGCTGTGACGTGGAACTCTCCCGCGCGCAGAAACTGGCGGCCGGATTTCCGAATGTCCGGGCAACGGCTGATTGGCGGGAGGCCGCGACGGCCGCAGACGTGGATGTGGTGGTGGTGGCTACAATTCACAAGGAACTGGCTCCTATCGCCGCTCTTGCGGCCGCTGCGGGCAAACACCTATTGATTGAGAAGCCCGGCGCGCGCCGGGCCGCTGAGTTGGACCCGGTTCTTGCCGCCGCCGCGGAAACAAAGGTAAAGATACGCATTGGATTTAATCACCGCTTTCATCCCGCACTCCAAAAGGCGCGGGAGATTGTAGATTCCGGGGTTCTGGGTCCCCTGCTCTTCCTTCGCGGCCGGTATGGGCATGGCGGCCGTCCGGGCTATGACAAGGAGTGGCGCGCCGTAGAAGATCTTTCGGGCGGCGGAGAGGCCATTGACCAGGGTCTGCACCTCATCGACCTCTCCCGCTGGTTTCTCGGGGATTTCAGCCGTATACAGGGGCAAATTGCCACCTATTTCTGGAATATGCCGGTAGAGGACAATGCCTTTTTCCTCCTTACGACGCCGGAAAATCAAACGGCGCAATTACACGCTACCTGGACCGAATGGAAGAACCTGTTTTCCCTGGAAATCTATGGACGGGACGGCAAGTTGGACATTAACGGCCTGGGCGGTTCGTACGGCGTGGAGCGGCTGGCCCACTATCGCATGCTTCCGGAGATGGGGCCGCCGGAGACCACCATTTGGGAATACCCCGCGCTGGCTGATCGCTCCTGGGAGCTGGAATTTGCCGCTTTTTTGAAAGACATTGCCGACGACCGGGAGTCTTCGCCCGGCATACGAGACGCGCAGGCCGCGCTTCGTGTCGTAGAAGCCGTTTATCAGGAGTACGGCAGGTGATCATTACGCGTAGTCCGCTGCGGATCTCTCTAGGGGGCGGCGGTACGGACTTGCCGTCTTACTATCTGGAGCATGGCGGATTTGCGATCTCCGCCGCCATTGACCGCTATGTCTACATCACCCTGCACAACACGTTTCAGCCGGGGCTGATCGTGAAGTATTCGAAAATGGAACATGTGGACGGCGTAAGCGACCTGAAGCATCCGATCGTGCGTGAAGCGTTGCGCCTGGTGCTCGGGGAAGGGGCATCGTACCTGGAGATGACAAGCATGTCGGACATTCCCGCCGGTACCGGCCTTGGGTCTTCGGGCAGTTTTACCACCGCTCTGCTGACGGCGCTGCACACTTTGAACAAGACCGTGGTGGGGCGCCAGGACTTGGCGGAACAGGCCTGCCATATTGAGATTGATCGTCTGGGCGAGCCGGTCGGCAAGCAGGATCAGTACATTGCCGCATTTGGAGGGCTGCAATGCCTCCACTTCGGGACCGACGGCAGCGTTAACGTGGAGCCCCTGGCCGCGTCGGCCGAAACGTTATACACCCTGGAAGACAATCTGGTCCTGTTCTTCACCGGCTACACACGCTCCGCCTCGGCTATTTTGCAGGAGCAGGATACGAAGAGCCGGCAGAAAGATACCGGCATGGCGCAGAATCTTCATTTCATCAAAGAATTGGGGATGGAAAGTAAACGTGCCTTCGAAGCAGGCGACCCACGCCGCTTCGGGGAGATCATGCATGTGCATTGGGAGCACAAGAAGAAACGCTCTTCCGGTATGAGCAATCCGCGTATCGACGAATGGTACGAAGCGGGGCGGGCCCATGGCGCGATCGGTGGAAAGCTGATCGGCGCGGGCGGAGGCGGGTTCCTGATGTTCTACACGGAAGACAAGACGCGGCTGCGGCACGCCATGAAGCGGCTTGGCCTAAGCGAGGTCCGGATTCGTTTTGACTTCGAAGGCAGCGCGGTTGTCGCGCGTTCCTAGGTGGAGATGTTACCCGTCATCATTCTGGCAGGGGGGCTGGCTACACGGCTGCGCCCCATCACCGAAAAGATTCCCAAGTCACTCGTCGAAATCCATGGCCGCCCGTTTTTGGATTACCAAATGCGTCTGCTGACCGCTAACGGCATCGAGCGGGCCGTGCTGAGCGTTGCCTACAAGGGCGAAATGATTGAAGAGTACCTGGGCAACGGGTCACGGTACGGAATCGACGTCAGTTATTCTTACGACGGGCCGGTCTATCTCGGTACAGCCGGGGCTATTCGCAAGGCGCTGCCGCAACTGGGGCCGGCTTTTTTCACTTTGTACGGCGATTCCTATCTCACCGTGCCTTTTGCCGCGGTTGGCGAGTCATTTCTTGCCAGCGGCAAGGACGCGTTGATGACCGTTTATCGCAATGAAGGTCTTTTCGATACGAGCAACGTGGCGTATGACGCCGGCCGCATTGTGGTTTATGACAAAAAGGTGCAACTCCCGTCCATGCGGCACATCGATTATGGACTGGGGGTGTTTCGAGCCTCGGTCTTTGAAGGGTTTGCCGAAGGCGAGGTTTGTGACTTGGCCGCTGTGTATCAGGATGTATTGCGGCGGGGGCAACTTGCGGCCTATGAGGCGGCCGAGCGCTTTTATGAAATTGGCACACCGGAAGGGATTGCGGATACGAGCCGGTTTCTGGAGCGGCGGTGATTGGCGGCCCCTGCCCATACTGTGGACAATAGAGAGTCGGAACGTCAGTTATGAATTTTGTCGAACAGTACATCGGAGAATCGATTGAGATCCTGCGGACGCTGGATCGGAATGCCATTGAAAAGATGGTGGAGATCCTGGCGGCCACACGTTCGGGCGGCGGGCGGCTATTCCTACTGGGGGTCGGAGGGTCGGCAGCGAATGCTTCTCATGCTGTCAATGATTTTCGCAAGATAGTGGGCATTGAGACGTATGCGCCGACCGATAACGTGTCGGAACTGACGGCAAGGACAAACGACGACGGTTGGGAAGGCGTTTTCTCCAGTTGGCTGCAGGTCAGCCGTTTGCGGGCCGGAGACTGTATTTTTGTACTCTCCGTGGGCGGCGGCAATCTGGAAAAGAACGTGAGCCCGAATCTAGTACGTGCCGTGGCGCATGCCAAGGAAGTGGGGGCAAGCATTATTGGGATTGTCGGCCGGGACGGCGGTTACACTGGGGAGATGGCCGATGCTTGCGTGATTGTCCCGACGGTCAACGTGGTGCACACCACCCCTCATGCCGAGGCGTTTCAGGCGGTGGTTTGGCATCTGCTCGTTTCGCATCCGCTGCTCAAGGCATCGGAAACCAAGTGGGAGTCGGTACGCTGAAACGCGCGGTTTTCCTGGACCGGGACGGAGTGTTGAACCATGCCGTCGTTAGGAACGGCAAACCATATCCGCCTCAAACGGCTGAAGAGTTGCGAGTTGTGGAAGACGCGCCCGCCGCGTTGACGCGTCTTCGTACGGCGGGATTTTTGCTGCTGGTGGCAACCAATCAGCCGGATGTGGGCCGCGGCACGCAGACCTTGGACGAATTGCAGGCCATCAACGGAAAGTTGCAAGCTAGTCTGCCGCTAGATGGGATATTCATGTGTTTGCATGGGACCGACGGTTGCGAATGCCGGAAACCGAAGCCGGGGCTACTTCTGCAGGGAGCGGAACGGCATGGCGTGGACTTATCCGGCAGCTATATGATCGGGGACCGCTGGCGTGATATGGACGCCGCGCATGCGGCGGGTGTTGCGGGAGTTTGGATCGACTGCGGCTATGCCGAACGGGAACCGTCGGCGCCCCCGGCGGCGCGTGTAAAGAACTTACGCGAGGCCGTCGATTGGATTCTAGATCAGGAGAGTCGCCGATGAACGTGAAGGTTTTCGCCGACGGGGCGGAGAAGTCCTCGATGTTGAAGCTCTATGCGAATCCGCGGATCCAAGGTTTTACGACGAATCCCACGTTGATGCGAAAAGCGGGGATTACGGACTATGAAGCCTTTGCGCGCGATATTTTGTCCGCCATTCCAGACCGACCCATTTCTTTTGAGGTGTTCGCGGACGACTTTGACGAAATGGAACGTCAGGCCGAGCGGATTGCGACCTGGGGCGACAACGTGTACGTCAAAATCCCGGTGACCAACACGCAAGGAGAAACTTGTGCCCCCCTGGTACGCCGGCTGGCCGGGCGTGGCGTTAAACAGAATGTGACGGCATTGATGACGCTGGCGCAGGTTCACGCGATTACGGACGCCTTGGCGGAAGGCCCAGCGGCCAATATCAGTATTTTCGCCGGACGCGTCGCCGATACGGGCATCGATCCAGTACCCGTGATGAAGCGGGCGCTGGAAATCATGGCTCCCTATCCGCAGTTGGAACTCATTTGGGCCAGCCCCCGCGAGTTGCTCAACATCGTGCAGGCGAACGCCATTGGCTGCCACATCATCACCGTTACTTCGGACATTTTGAACAAGCTGCCGCTCCTGGGCAAAGACTTGAACGAGTATTCGCTGGAAACGGTTCAGATGTTTCGCACTGATGCATTGGCGAGCGGTTTTGGGCTGTAGCTCCGTTCCTATGTGCATGCCAATTACCGGGTCCAACTTCCTGCAGTGGCCCAGTCGGAGTTGAGGCCCGAATTGTCGTTGACGTACGTATAGAAGGTCTTTATTCCGCCGAAGGCGGATGTAAATGTCAACGGAAACGTCAGCGTCATCGTATTGCCGGCCCCGGTAGCGGCGAGGCCGGAGCCGGACAGCGTACAGTTGCTATTAGAGACAGACGTTGGCGCGCCGGGCGCGATGGGTTGCCACGTGGCGTCGGAATCCCGGTAGAGCGCGAACTGGTTGGAGCCGCGCACGTAGGAAATGTAGCAGCCATTCGGGCCGACGAGGCTGCTATTCATGAGGAAAAGAACGGTGTTGACGTCGGTGTACCCATTGGCATCCGTGTAAACGGCCGTGAATGTGCGTGACGCGCCAGTGCCTGTGTTGGGAGTCAGAGAGGTGAAGACAGGCGCAGTGGGGGGACGGCGGCGCCGGGCGTCCAACCTCCAGCTGTCGCCCAACCGGAATTGAGGCCGGAATTGTCGTTGACATAGGTGTATATCGTTTTAGCGCCGTTGAAGAGGGAGGTGAAGGTTAGCGGTAACGTAAGGGTCAGGGTGTTTCCACTGACGGCGGAGCCGAGGCCAGCCCCGGAAAGAGTGCAATTGGCGTTGGATACGGAACTGGAGGAACCGGGCGTGATGGGTTGCCAGGAAGCATCCGCATCCCGGTATAAAGTAAAGACATTCGACGAGCGGGTGTAGGAAATGTAGCAGCCATTGGTACCGAAGAGCCCGCTGTTCATCAGGAACAGCACCGTGCCGATATCTGTGCCTCCGTTCGTGTCCGTATAGACGGCCGTGAATGTACGGGACGGCCCGGAGCCCGAAGTGGGATTTAGTGATGTGAACGTGGGCGCGGTGGGCGGGATTGCTGCTCCCGGCGTCCAGGCGCCAGCTGTCGCCCAACCGGAATTGAGGCCGGAATTGTCCGTCACATGGGTATAGACGGTTTTCGCCCCGTTGAAGGCGGAAGAGAAGCTAAACGGTAGCGTCAAGGTAAGGGTGTTGCCGCTGCCGGATACACTGAGCCCAGTGCCGGAAAGGGCACAGTTCGCGTTGCCTACCGAGCCGGATGACCCCGGTGTGATGGGTTGCCAGGAAGCATCTGCATCCCGGTACAAAGTAAAGACATTCGACGAGCGGATGTAGGAAATGTAGCAACCATTGGTGCCGAATAGTCCGTTGTTCATGAGGAACAGGATGGCGCCGATATCGGCAAAGCCGTTTGCATCGGTATAGACAGCCGAAAATGTCTGTGCGGGTCCCGAGCCGGAAGACGGCGTCAGCGACGTGAAGGCCGGCGCGGTAGGCGGCACGGTCATCCCCGGGGACCAGCTTCCGATCGATACCCAGCCCGAGGTGAGGCCGCCGGTATCGGTGACGGCCGCATAGAGACCTTTTGCGCCTGTGAATCCCCCGGTGAAGACGATGTTCATAGTGACTGTAAGCGCCGTTCCGGAGCCCGAGGCGGAAAGGCCAGTGCCGGTAATGGAGCAGTTAGCGTTAGACACCGTTACAGCCGTACCTGGCGTGACAGCGAGCCAACTGGCGTCGGATTCCCGATAAAGCTGGAACTGATTAGCGGCGCGCGAATAGACAACGTAGCAACTGTTGGTGAGCGCGATGCTTGCATTCACCAAAAAGTGGGTGATGGCAATATCTCCGCTGCCATTGGCGTCATTGAGGGTCAAGACAAAGCTCTGCGTGGCGCCGGAGCCGGAGGATGGAGTAACGGAGGTTACGGTTGGCGCGGCAGGGGTTGCCAGACTCCAGGATCCGGCAGTAATCCATCCCGAGGTGAGTCCTCCGACGTCGGTCGCATTTAAGTAAAGCGATTTCGTTCCGCCGAAAGAGCCGCCGAAGGTGAGAGGGAAGGCAATGGCCAGGTTGCTGCCGGAACCGGTAACGGTGACTCCAGATGCGGCCAGGGTGCAAATCCCGTTGGTTGCCGTTGTTGGTGAGCCAGGTGTAAGATCCAGCCACGTGGCGTCGCTTTCCCTGTATAGAGATACGACGTTTGAAACGTGGACATAACGCAAGTAGCAGCCGTTGGTTGTGGTTACGGCGTTGTTGACAAGAAAGAGAACGAACGCGATGTCGCTATTTCCGTTTTGGTCCGAGACTGTCGCCGTAAATATCTGGGATGCGCCGCTCCCCGAATTGGGCGACAAAGACGTGATTGTGGGCGCCGCCGGAGCGCTGGCGATCCACGCGCCGGGCGAGGTCCAGCCAGAGGAAAGCCCGGATTGATCGGTGGCGAGGGTGAATACGGACAGGGCTCCGAACATCGGACCTTTAAAGGTGATGGGGACGGTCAACGAAAAGCTGTTGCCGCTGGCGGCGACGGAAAACACAGATCCTGCGATCGCGCAGTTCGTATTTTCCATTACAGCGTTGGCCCCCGGCGACAGAGAGGCCCAGGTTGAAGTGGCTGCCGTAAAAAGAGCCAACGTATTCGAAGCGCGGGAATAGCTGAGATAACAGCCCGTAGCGCTATTCAGTGTCGTGTTAATGAGAATGGCAACGGAGGCAATGTCCGCATTGCCATTGGCGTCGGCATATTGAAACGTAAACGTCTGTGAGGCGCCAGTCCCGGAGGCTGGCGTCACGCCCGTAACCGTCGGCGCATACGAAGGAAACGGATTCCAACTGCCGATGATCTGCCAGCCGCTGCCTAGGACTCCCCGGTCCGTGGCCATGGCGTAGATATTCTTCGTTCCTGTGAAAGCGCTTTTGAATGTGATGGGTAGCGAAAAGACGAGTTGCGTGCCGTTGCCGCTGACAGCCAAAGCTGTTCCGGAAAGCGAGCAGTTGGCATTCTCCACGGTAGTATTGGTTCCGGGCGTTATGAACAGAAAGGTCGAGTCCGAATCCCGGAAGAGGCGAAATGTATTGGAGGCGCGGTTATACAGAATAAAACAGCCGTTGGCGTTTGTGACGCTTGTATGCCAGAGAAAGCCCGCGTCGGCAATGTCGTCATATCCGTTGCCGTCCGCCAGGGTAATGACGAAAGTTTGCGATCCGCCGCCGCCCGTGGCGGGCGCACTGGAGACGACAGTTGGTTGATAAGTTGGCGCGGGTGACCAACTACCCACCTCTTTCCAGGAACTGGTGAGGTCTCCGGCGTCAAAGGCTGTTGCGAAGACGCGTCGGACACCGTTAAATGTGGACTTAAATGTGACTGGTATGGAAATACTGGCCTGCGTACCTGTGATTGTGACGGAAGCTCCCAGGCCCGTTATGGAGCAGTTGGCGTTCTCGACGGTAGCGGCATTGCCCGGAGTAATGGGAAGGTTTGCTCCATCGGCATCCCGGTAGAGTGAAATGGTGTTTGCCAAGCGGTTCCAGGTGAAATAGCAAGCGTTTGTTGTCACAAGATCGCTATTGAAAAGCATGCTGGCGGTTGCGATGTCCGTGCCGCCGTTAGCATCCGAGAACGTGAATGTGAACGTCTGAGAGAGTCCATTTCCCGAATCGGGCGACACGCCGACGACCGCCGGCGCCGCTGCCGGGGTCACATTCCATGTGCCGACCTGCGGCCAGCCAGCTCCGAGTCCCGCCGCATCCCCGGCGTTGCCATAAACCTGTTTGGCGCCGGTGAAACTACCGGCCAGTGTGACGGGAATCGCGATGGTAAGAGAATCGGCAGTGGACGTGACTGTCAGGCCTGTTCCGCTAATGGTACAGAGTCCGTTTGTGACTGCCGTCTGGGAGCCCGGCAAAATCCCCATCCAAGTGGATCCGGCATCCTTAAAAAGCGACAGCAGGTTACTTGACCTTTCGTAGTACAGGTAGCAGCCGGCCGAAAACGAATTGCTTGCGTTAATGAGGAATGCAGCGTTCTGAATATTGGCGCTTCCGTTGGCATGCGAGATTGTGAAAGTTAGCGTTTGGGAAGAACCGGCGGCGACAGCCGGCGTCACTGTGATGGGACCTGGGCCGAACCGGAAACGAGACACAAATCCGCCATAGGAGCCAGGGTTGCCTGATTGAATGGGCGATGCCAACGGGAAGTTGGAGGAAAGCGTGGACCCACCCACGACAAGAACGCTGCCGGCAGCGGCAACGGCCAGCCCACTGTCAGAACCCGAACCGCCGAGATAGCTGACGTAGAGCGGTGTGGCGGAAACAAGAGAGTAGACGGCCCAGAAGGCATCATATTCCCCAGCGCGGGCTGACTGCACAGCTCCCGAGACAGGAAAATTTGTAGACGTTGTATACCCGGTAACGCCAACAAACCCAGCCCCCGCAGAAATGGCAGATGCACCGTCGATCCCCGTTCCGCCCAGATAGGTGGACCACTCCAACGAGCCGGCGAAGGTAAAAACGGAAACGAATCCATCCGATGTCCCACCGCCATAGGAGGATTGTGCGCCGCCAGCGGCTCCGGGAAAGTCCGTGGAAGGCGTGACGCCTGCGATCCAGGCACGTCCCTGCGAGTCGACGGCTATCCCATAACCAGCTTCCTCTGCGAGCGATGTGCCGGCGGAACCTCCTAGGTAGGTGGAGAGGGCAAGGCCGTTCGCGGTGCTGTTAAAGCGCGCATAAAATGCGTCCATGGAGCCCCGAATGGAGGAGAACGGCGCGCTGACGATAGGAAAGTTGGAAGAACTGGTGGAGCCTGTGACATGGAGAATTCCGTTGCTGCCGACGGCGACAGCGCGAATCCTATCGTCGGAACCGCCGCCAAAATAGGAACTGGACAGCAGCGCGCCGGCCGCGGAAAAACGGCTAATGAACCCGTCGACTCCGCCGCCGGCAGTAGCGCTATATGCCAGTTGCGTCGGAAAGTTGGATGAGGCTGTTTCCCCGACGACAACAATATTGCCTCCCGTGTCAAACGCCGTTCCCCATGCGGCATCATGCGCCGTTCCGCCGAGATAAGTGCTAAAAACCAGCTGATTGCCTGCCGCGTTCAGCAACGTGACGAACGCATCTCGCCCTCCGCTGAGAGCTCCCCTGGCGGGAGAGAGAGTGGGGAAATCCGTAGAATTTGTAAATCCTGATGCGGCAACCAGCCCAGAGCTATTGATGGCGATGGCTTGCACCCGATCCTCTCCCGTGCCGCCCAGAAAGGTGGAATAAATCAACTGTCCGGAAGCGTTTACCTTCGCAATAAAACCGTCGATGCGGCCCGTGGATGCGCCTTGGAATGCGGCGTTGACAGGAAAGTCCGATGACTCGGTCCATCCCCCGAGATACATGTTGCCGGAGGCATCCGTGGCAACCGCCGTGACTGCGTCAAACATGCCGCCTCCCAGATAGGAGCTAAACACGAGTTCCGGATCTACGGTTAGCGGCAGGGACGGGTCTAGGTCGCCCAATCGAAATCCTACGCACCGTTCCTGAACCTGGAACGCCGCGCTGACGGTAATACGGCTGCCATCCGGTCGCGTCTGCCAAGCCTCCAGTTCCTTTTCCGTCCATTCCCATCCTTCCCCAGCGTCGATTTGTAACGACTTTCCATCGGCGGCTGGACGCGCAACCGCACCATCCAGGCAGTATGTCGCGCGTGAGGCGGATTTTCCGGCCGCTATTTGAAATTCCGACTTGAGCCGGCCCTCCCGCAGGCGCACAACGATATCGACGCCGGGGAATGCATCCCGAGCACGAAGGATGGCGTGGGCAGCCAATTTCCGATGGATCGGGCCGAGGAAATTTACGGTGGCCGCCGTGCTTCCTTCCGCTTCCCAGTGCAAGCTGGCATCGGGGAAAGATATAGACGCTTGCCTACCGTACCGGGAGAGTGCAATTCCTGACGGGCTGAATGCAGCGCGGTAGGACGCTGCCATTGCCCAATACTCTCCAGGCCCGGAGCCGTCCAGAAAGCCAGTCGCAACATGCAGGGGGAGCGATTCGGAAGCAGCCGTCATAATCAGCGAACCTGTGAGTAGGCAGAAGATACGGCTGAATACCTGCATGCAAAAAAAACAACAACCCTCAGGTTCTAAATCGTCTTCTCGAGAGTTTTTGCTTAGACAGGATTTTTCCGAGTGTCCTCAGAATCTGCGAATGGAGTAGGCTCGAGCGAACGCGGATGAGAGTTACCGGCCGGTGCCCGCATGAGTAACAGAGTAAACTGGAGGCTCACGAAATGAGTTGGTATTACGCCGTAAACGGACAACAGGAAGGGCCGGTGGAAGATGCCGAACTGCAGGCGCTGGCTGGCGCTGGGACCGTGACGGCGGCAACGCTGGTGTGGCGGCCGGGAATGGAGGGCTGGAAGGCCTTTGGAGCGCTGGCCCCGGCGTCGGCGGCGCCCGCCTATTATTGCCAGACGTGCCGGAAGGCTTGGGCGCTGGAGCAGATGATTCCGCTGCGGGGAGTTCTGATTTGCGCGGTATGCAAACCCGTTGTGCTGCAGAAGATGAGAGAGGGATTGTCTCCGCTGAGGGCGGCAAGTCAGTTCGCCGGGTTCTGGGTGCGCGTCATCGCCAGGATGATTGACGGCACGATCACGTCAATGGCGAGCTATGTATTTCAGATTCCGTTGTTTGTGGTTCTGGCCGGAGCAGACAAGAAGGGCGCCCCGGACCTGCCGCTACTCTTCGGAATAACAGCGCTATCGATTCTCTTGAGCTTGGCCGCGGCAGCGTTTTATGAGTGCTGGTTTCTGGTTAAGAAGGGTGCGACGCCGGGTAAGATGATCCTGGGGCTTAAAGTCGTGCGGGCCCAGGGCGGCGCGATCGGCTGGAAGTTGGCCGCCGGGCGTTTTTTTGCCTATATGCTGGGGCCATTCACGATCTATATTGCTTATCTCATGGCGGCTTGGGACGAAGAAAAGCGGGCACTGCACGACCGTATCTGTGATACGCGCGTTGTGTTCGGGAGTTAGAGAATGGGTTATGTTGTCTGCGGGGAGTGCTCTACCCAAATTCCCTCCTCTTACTGGAATCAGGAGTTTCCAACTCCCTGCCCTTTTTGTTCCCGCGAGGTGACGGTTACCGTATTTCCGGCGGCGCTGCATCCTTTGAAGACGGCGATGCCGGAGGCCGTGGTGACTGGGCAGGAGGCAAGTTGTTACAACCATGCTTCGAACCGGGCGGTCGCGGCTTGTGAGGATTGCGGCCGGTTCCTCTGCGCGGTGTGCGATATCGATACGGCGGACCGGCATCTGTGCCCCGCCTGTTTTGACCGACAGAACGCGGCGAGTGTACAGGAACGAGTAAACTTCGATTCGATTGCACTGGCGCTCGTCTCGCTGCCGATGTTGCTCTGCTGGCTTCCCGTTATTACTACGCCAGCCGCGTTGTTTTTCGCGTGTAAATTCTGGAATGCGCCTTCGCCGGTTATGGCGCGCGGCAAGTGGAGGCTCTGGCTGACGTTGTTTGTCGCAGTCCTGCAAGTCGCGCTGGTCGTACTGTTCTTCGTGATCGTATTGCCGGGGATGAAAGGTTTGCCTGCCGAATGAGCCGACGGTTACTACTTCCGCGGCGACGCGGGATCCTCCGCTACTCCGAACTATGGCTAGACGGCCAGGAACTGCTCTATGTGCATTCTTCCCGCTTTTCTGACCGGTATGCCCGGTATCGATTGCGCGACATTCAGGCACTGGTGCTGACTGAACTTCCGTTGTGGAATGTGTGGCGGGCAGTGTGGGTGGGGGGGCTGCTCTTTTTTACGATTATCCTCCTCGCGTTGCCGCCGCACTATTGGAAGCTGTCGGCCTTGCTCCCCGGATTGTTTTTGGCGATCGCGATACTGCGGCTTTCGCACGGGCCGCGATGCCGTGTCGTGTTGCACACGGCGGTAAGCACCGTCCGGCTGGAACCGATCTCCACCATGGCGCGCGCGCGAGCGGTGATGCCGGTGCTGCGCGGCCTGATTGAGGAGACGCAGGGCCGGCTGTCGGGAGATGGGCTGACCGTGACCGAGATGCCGCACGTGGAGCCGCCGGTCGAGCGGACTCTGAATACCCCGTTGCTGCTCTATGTATTGTTCGGAGCGATGGTGGTTCACGCCCTGGTGCTTGCGGTGTTGTACTTTGCCAACCGGATGGCGGATGGACTCAGCATTTCGGCGTCGCTGTTGTTCTGTGAACTGTTCCTGTCGGCACTGGCGGCGCTGCGCTGGCGGACGATTGGCGTGGTGCTGACGGGCGTCGCCGGGCTGATATTTGTCCTTTCGTTGATTGATAGCGGCGTACTTGCCTACTCGTTTGCCGATTCGGTGGGCGGTATTATTGGGGCAGCGGGCCGGCGAGAGACTTTGCGCCCAGAAGATTTGAAGTGGTTGTGGATGAAAGAGCAAACCGTCGCGAGGGCGGCTTGGCACGCGTTGGCGGGGGTAGCCGGGTGGGTTCTTCTGCTGATAAGGCGGGAGGAGACGGCATGACTCCGGCGGTGGCGCGGCAACGTTGCTGGACTCACGCGCAGCGCGAAGCCGCGGGCCGTTGCCCGGAATGCCGCCGGTTCTACTGCCGGGAGTGCGTTACGGAGCACGCGGGGCGCCTGTTGTGCGTACAGTGTCTTTCGACCCGTACGGAGAAGAGAGAGTCAGCCCAGGGAACCCGGTGGGCCGCGTGGATTGCCGCCGCGGCGGTGGGGTTGCTGATGGCGTTTGTGCTGTTCTACTCCGCCGGGTACCTGCTGCAGCAGATTCCCTCGTCCTGGTCCGCGGGGACGGACCGCGAATGAAGCAGGGCGGAGTATGGCTGCTGGAAGAAGCGACGGGGCTGCTGCGCGAATTGCCAGCGCGGAGCTGGGTTGTATGGCTGGCCGGTACGTTGCCATTTACATGGCTATGGATTGTTTTCCTGCTGGAGATGGCGCGGAGCGCATTCAGCGGAGAGCAAATTGTGGGGAAGAGTTTGTTGCTGGCGGTTCTTTATGTCGGCAAGCACGCGGCGCAGGCGGTGTTCAGCCGTGACTGTCTGCAAGTGCTGCGAGGCGATCGTGTTTCTGCCCCGGGTGCGAAAGCGCTGGCGCGCCTGCTGCTCGCGCAGGCGGCGGTGCAGCCATTCCGGATGCCTGTATTGAGCCTCACAAGCCTAGCGGTGATGCCGTATCCCCGGGTGGCGGCGTTTCTTCGCAACGTGGGCCCTTGCGCTATCGACCGGGAGCGAGGCTTCGTGCGGGAGGCGTGGCAACTGGGGCGTACCGACACGCGGGCGCATTCAGTGGCGCTGCTGATCCTCAGTCTGTGTTGGCTATTGTTGTACATCAACCTATTCGCGCTGTGGTTTGTACTGCCCATGCTGTTGAAAGCGTTCTTTGGCGTCCAGACGGAGATGACGAGATTGGCGGGGCGGATGGTGAACCCGGCCACGTTTTTCGTGACGGCGGTTCTGACGCAGTTGGCCGTGGAACCGGTGCTCGGGGCTTTGGCCGGCGTACGTGCGTTCTATGCCCAGGCAAGACACGGTGGGGAGGATTTGCGCGGCATTTTTCGGCGAATGACAGCGGCCGTAGCCTTGTTGGCCGTTTTAGCGGGAGCGCCGTCGCTTCCGGTTCGGGCGCAGGAGCGGCCATTGGACGCGGCGGTGTTGGACAGAGAGATTGATGATGTGTTGCGGGACGCTGAATTTGCCTGGAAGATGCCGAAAGCGGTGCAGCAGGAGGAGTCGTCCACCTGGATGCGTGGTCTATTCGATGCAATTGGGCGTTGGCTGGCTTGGTTGGTGGAGATATATCGGAAACTCTTTCCGAAGGAGCTGCCGCCCCTGGATTCCCCTCCGCCGCGATGGAACGTGGATGCGAACCTCCTGCGCTGGGCGATGATCGGAACGGCCTTATTGGCCGCTGGTTGCGTTGTGCTGATTGTTTTGTCGAGGAAGAAAGAAAAGAAGATCCCCGTGCCGGATCAGGCCGTTTCGGTTGCTCCTGTGGATGTGAGGGATGAGAATGTCTCGGCATCGCAATTACCGGAAGAGGAGTGGTTGCAGATGGCCGATCAATTTGCGGCACAGCACGAATTCCGGCTTGCGATGCGGGCACTGCATTTGGCGGGCTTGCGCTATCTGGGCGAGAAGGGCTGGGTGACGCTCCAACCTGCGAAAACAGGCAGTGAGTATGGCCGGGAACTCGCCAGACGGCTGCGCGACGTTCCGGCGGCGATTGAAGGGTTCGGGCGCGGTCTGCGCGAATATGAAGGAGTTTGGTACGGGTTTGGCGCAGCCGAAGCGGCAAGCTACCATTCGCTGCGAATGACGTGGGAGGAGATGCGGCGCCATGCGTAAGGCGGTTCCGTTTCTTTTGCTCGCTGTATTTCTTGCTCTGTTGGTTCCGCGGATGATGCAATCCATCGCGCAAGGAGATACCTACCCGGCTTGGTCCACGATGCGTTCCGATCCGAAGGGGGCTAAGGTGATGTACTTGGCACTGCAGCGGATGGGCTTGAACGTTCGGCGTAACTATGAACCGTGGGCCGAACTGGCCGGCGTGCGCGCGGAGTATGTGCTGTTGGGAGTTCCGCCGCTATTGTTGCAGGATGCCAAGGGAATGGAGAAGCTTCTTTCCGGCGGAGGGCTGGCTCTGGTCGGATTGCGGCGGGCCTCGCTTCGGACAAGTTTTTGTACGGAAAAACTGGGGTTCCGGCACTTGCCGACGCAAGGACTGGAGTTACGGTCTGACGATTGGCGGTGCCTGGAGGGAGAACGGGGGAATTGTTTGCTGGCGGAACGGAAGATGGGTTCCGGGCGGGTATGGCTGCTGGCCGATGCGGAGATTCTCCAAAATGGCGCTTTGCACCAGGACCGGAATACGGCGTTGCTAGCCCGGTTGTTTCCCGGGACGCTGCCGGTAATATTCGATGAATCGCACCTGGGCGTGACAGAGACCGGCGGCGTGGGTGTACTGCTGCGCCGGTATCGTTTGTTCCCGGCGATGGCGTTGCTACTGCTGGCGGCACTACTCTTTGTGTGGCGCAGCTCGACGCCGATTCTCCCGGAAAAAGAACCGCTCGTACCTTCCATGACGCCGCAGCCGGCGGCTTCGCTGCGAACACTTTTGGAACAGAGGGTGCCGCGCGGGCGGTTGTTGGAAACACTGGTCAGTGAGTGGAAGCGGGCGTTGCCGCTGCTTCCGTCCTGGCAGCGGGAAAGGACGGCGGCGATGGATGAGGCGTTGGAACGGGCGAGTGGAATGAGAGATCCGCGGGAGGGCTATGCGGAATTGCAGGCAGCGATCAAGCTGAGGAAGGAATCGGCATGAACTTAGAGCAGATGCAGCAGGCGCTGGCAGTGGTGCGCGCGGAGATACACCAGGTGGTGATTGGCCAGGAAATGGCAGTGGACCACGCGCTGGTGGCGATTCTGTGCGGCCAGCACGCGTTGCTGGAAGGCGTGCCCGGCGTGGCCAAAACGCTGCTGGCGCGCACGATGGCCGTAGTGATGGGCGGAAGCTTTCAGCGCATACAGTTCACGCCGGACCTCATGCCCGCCGATATTACCGGTACCAGCATTTTCAACTTACAGCGGAACGAGTTCACGTTTGCGCCGGGGCCAATTTTTGCCGACTACGTACTGGCGGACGAAATCAACCGCGCGCCGGCCAAGACGCAGTCCGCTTTATTGGAGGCGATGCAGGAACGGCAGGTGACGCTGGACCGTCACACTTATCCGCTCCCTGCCGGGTTCACGGTGTTTGCCACGCAGAATCCCATTGAATTCGAGGGCACCTATCCTCTGGCGGAGGCGCAGAAGGACCGTTTCATGTTGAAGATTCGTGTGCCGCTGCCGAATCGGGAGACGGAATTAACGCTCGCGCACAGGATGCTGACGGGTGATGCGCCAGAGAAGCGGCTGGTGAGCGGGTCGGTGCGTGCATTGCTTTCGGGCGAGTGGTTGACGGCGTTGCGCGGTGCGCTAGAGCAGGTCCGGATGCGCGAAGAGTTGGTAGGGTATGTGCTGGACGTGGTGCGGCGGACACGGCAGGAGGAAAGCGTTTTAGTCGGGGCCGGACCGCGGGCGACTCAGGCGTTGCTGGGGGCGTCGCGCGCCAATGCGGCGTTGGCGATGCGGGACTTCGTGACGCCGGACGATGTAAAGGCAATGGCCCCGGCGGTATTGGAACACCGTTTGATTCTCCGGCCTGAATTCGAAGTGGAGGGTTTGACGGTGGAAGAAGCCGTGAAAAAGATATTGGCGAGCGTTCCGGTTCCGGCATGATTCGCCCGGCGGCAGCGCTGGTGTGGGTGTCGGCGGTGGGGTTGGCCCCGCTGGGGCTGGCGGCTGCCGTGTGGCCGGATGCACAACCGCTGGTCTGGCTGGCGCTGTTCCTGATGGCCGTTGTGTGCAGCGTGGATGCCTGGTTTGGCCGGGCGAGATTGGCTGGATTGGAAGCCAGCCCGGAAGACGACGGGCAGATGGCCCAGGCGAGGGAGTCGGTGCTGCCTGTGCGGTTGCGGAAGCCAGCGGCACTGGAAGCGCGCGGCGTGGCTGGTTTGGCGTTGCCGCCTTCCCTGGAATGCGCGCAGGAGGAGATCGGACTCGCGTTGCGGGCCGGATTCACGGAATATGCTCTCCAATGGCGGATAACGCCCAAGGAACGTGGACGTTATCCCTTGGAGCACCTGCACGTGATGCTGCGGTCGCCCCTCGGTCTATGGGAATGCGGATGCGCTCTGGCGCTGGGACTGGAGTTGCAGGTGTTTCCCGATGCGGGCAAGTATGGCAGCCTACTGGCCAGAATCCGCGGGCAAATGGGGGCCCGGTTGATCCGGCAAGTGGGCAAGGGGCGGGAGTTCGAGAAGCTGCGGGAGTATGCGCCAGGGGATGGCTTTGACGAAATTCATTGGAAGGCAACGGCACGGCGCGGCGCTCCGGTAACGAAAGTGTTTCAGACGGAGCGGATGCAGGAGATCTACGCGGTCGTGGACGTGAGCCGCCTGATGGGGCGGCGCTTCGGCGAAAGTTCCGCGTTGGACGAGTATCTGCGCGTGGCGTTGCTGTTGGGGACGGCTGCCGAGCAGCGCGGCGATCGGTTTGGCGTAGTGTTGTTTCATCGCGAGGTCGTCCGCTTCCTGCGCGCGCGTAACGGAAAGGCCCACTATGCGGCTTGCCGCAAGGCAATGTTCGATGCACAACCAGAGCCCGTCCCCGCGGATTTTTTTGAGTTAACGGCATTCCTGCGTGCCCGCGTGCCGAAACGTTCGTTGTTGTTCCTGTTGACGGCGCTGGACGAACCTTCGGCGGCGGAGAGCCTGCAGCGCGCGGCCGCCATGTTGGGAAGGCGTCATTTGCCGTATGTCGTGATGCTACAGCCGGGAGGAGTCGCTCCCGTGCTTACGGGGGACTCGCGAGACCTGTACGCGGGTTTGGCCGGACACCTGCAATGGCGGGCGCTCCGGGAGTTGGAGCTTTCTTTGCGGACGCACGGCGTTCGGTTCCATATGGTGGAACCTGGGGAATTAGCCATCAAAATCCTGTCGTTATACGATGAAGTCAAACAGAGGCAATTGCTGTGATTCTGGACTTGCAGCGGTTTCTGGATACGGCGCGGCCAGTTTGGAAAGCCCTCGAAGCGGCCCTGGTTCAGTTGGAAAACGACCCGGATCCGCAGTGGGATCTGGCGCGCACGGAGTCCTTCTACCGGCTGTACCAGCAGACTTCGGCGCACCTGTCCGAGGTGCGGCACCTAACCGCGGAGCGGGAATTGCGGGAGTACCTGGAGCAACTGGTGGCACGGAGCTACGCGCGGATCTATGTGCGCAGCCGGAGGCAAGAGGGCCGCAGATGGTGGAGCTGGTTTACGGCTGTCTTCCCCGCTACAGTCCGTAAGCATGGCAGGGCGCTGGCACTAAGCGGCGGGTTGTTTGTCCTAGGGTCACTATTCGGTGCAGCGGCTCTGCAGATCGATCCGGCGGCAAAAGGAGCGCTGCTGCCGTTCGGTCATGGGCAAACTACGCCGACCGAACGCGTGAAAAGGGAAATGGCCGACCGCGGACAGAAAATTTCCCAGGCCCGCGGCCGGTTCTCCGCCGAACTGATGACGCACAATACCCGGATTTCATTTCTCACGTTGGGGCTGGGCATGACGTTTGGGCTGGGTACGGTCGTGATGCTTTTTTATAACGGCGTAATTCTTGGCGCCGTTGCGTTTGACTACATCGCGGATGGGCAGGGCCTGTTCCTGGTCGGTTGGATCCTCCCTCACGGATCGGTGGAAATCCCGGCAATACTGTTGGCCGGACAGGCGGGGTTGGTGCTGGGACATGCGCTGATCGGCTGGGGAACTCGTACGCCCAGGCGGTTGCGTTTACGGGCCATTTTGCCCGATCTTGTCGTACTGGCCGGAGGAATTGCGGTGCTGCTAGTGTGGGCCGGCATTGTTGAATCGTTTTTTTCGCAGTACCACGAACCGGTAGTCCCCTATGCATTGAAGATTGCTTTCGGCGTGGTGGAGTTGTGCGCACTTTCGCTGTTTCTGGCGCGCGGAGGGGCGAATGAAAGCTCTCTATAACGAAGCCACGCTGGATCTGCAAACGCCCGAGGGCATGGCATTTTCATTGCCGCTGGCCGGCCCGGTTTCCCGGCTGCTGGCATTGTGGCTCGACATGGTGATCGTGATGGTGGCGGGCGGCATGCTGCAAAAAGTGCTGGCGGTGGTGTCAGCGCTCAGCCCGGATGCGGCGCAGGCTGCGATAACGGTACTCTTTTTTGCCGTCTCCCTGCTTTACGGCATCGTCATGGAATGGGTATGGCAAGGGCAGACGGTGGGGAAGCGGCTACTGGGGATTCGCGTGATGGACCGTGACGGATTGCCGATTCATGTTTCGCAGATTGTTGTGCGGAATCTGTTGCGCCCCGTGGACATGCTGCCGTTGTTCTATCTGGTGGGCGGCGTGACGGCGATGGCGACGCGGTATGGCCAACGGATTGGAGACTTGGCGGCGAATACCGTTGTCGTGCGGACGCGGCGGACGGCGCCGCCGGATTGGCAGAAGCTGCTGGCGGGGAAGTTCAACTCCATGCTGGAGCATCCTCATTTGGCGGCACGGCTGCGGCAGCGTGTGACGCCGGAATTGGCGGGAGTGGCTTTGGATGCGCTGGCGCGCCGGGAAGAACTGGACGACACAGCTCGTATCGAGTTGTTCCGGGAATTGGCTGGGCGCCTGCGGGCGCTGGTGGAATTTCCTGCGGAGACGGTCGAAGCGCTTTCTGATGAGCAGTATGTACGGAATGCGGTGGAGATCGTATTTCGTAGCCGCTAAAGGAAAGCCCCCGGAACTCCTTGCGGAGGGCCGGGGGCTTTGTTTGTTGGATCCGGACGCGGTCTAGAAGAGGAGCTTCAGGCCGAGCTGGATGTTGCGCGGGCCGATCTGCGTACCGGAGATCCGGCCAAAAGCGGCAGACGTATAGTCCGTATTCGGGTTGCCGAACACGACTCGGTTGAGCGGGTTCTGCATTTCCACGCGGAACTGTGTGGTGAAACGTTCCTTGATGCGGTTCTGCTTCAAGAAGGCGAACGATTCATCCAAGCGGGCCGGTCCACGGGTCTCCAGTGCCCGAGGCGCGGTGCCGAGACCGGCGCCGGTCGGAGGTGCAAAGGCGGCCGGGTTCAGGTACTGGCGTGCCGCCGGGTTGTTCGGATCGTAGCTGTCCATGGACACGTTCGAACGGATGTCCTGGCCGGCTACGAGATCCGGACGGCGACCGAGGTTGAAGAACGGATTCGGATTGTTCGTGGTGACGTACAGACGGCTGCCCGTGGTGTAGCTGTTGACCGTGGCCAACTGCCATCCGCCGGCAACGGCGTTGACGAATCCATTACCGCTCTTGAACTTGCGGCCATCACCGAACGGAACATCCCACACGAGCGAGAAGGTGAAGATGTGCGGGGTGTCCGACGGGTGGTAGGACTTCTCACGGAAGAGCGCGTCCACCTGTCCGGGGTTGCTATCGAACATGGCCGCGTCGGTCAGGAACTTCGACCAGGTGTAGGCCAGCGTGCCGGAGAGGCCGCGGCCATAACGCTTGTCGACTTTCGCCTGGAAGGACTGGTAGTTGGAGTTGCCGTAGGTAGAGCCGTACTCGCTGACGCCGTTGTACTGCGGGAAGGGCCGGAGCGCCTGGTTGACGCGGGCATTGCCGCCCCACAGGGTGGAGAAGCCGGGGAAGGGTTCGGAGAACCCGGCCGCGCGGGCTTCGGGCGAGTTGATATTGGCGTTGAGCAGCGACGCCGGCAGGTTCCAATACTGCTTGGGCAGCTGGTTCATCTGCTGCGGCGAGTAGAGGTGACGGCCGACGCTGGCAACGTACGCCAGGCTAACCGCCAAGTCGTTGGCGAACTGATGATCCAGCGAGAAGTTCCACTGGAGCTTGTAGGGCAGGCGGTAGTTGCTGGGCAGAACCGCGGTGACGCCCTGACCATTCGCCGAGGTGATTTCCTTGTTCGGCGGACGGCGGAAGTTCTGCGGGAAGCCGGCATCCCAGTTGAACGCCTGCGAGTAATTGCCGTCGGGCGAGGTGAAGGTCGCCGTAGTGGCATAGCCGAAGGCCGGGAGGCCGAGGCCCTGGTTGATGTAGTTCGAATTGAAGATACCGGCGCCGGAACGGATCACCGTCTTCGGGCCGATGCGGTAGGCTACGCCGATGCGAGGCGCGTAGTTGCCCCACATGGTATCGATGTACTGGTTGCCGTTTCCAGGGCTGCCGCCGAAGTGCATGGCGCCCAAGAGGTTGCCTGCGCCCGGGTTCTGCGCGGTGATGTCCATGTAGGAGATACGGCCGAGCGGATCGGAGTGCGGACGGACCGGCTCCCAGCGGAAGCCCATGGTGAGGGTCAACTTGTTGCTGACCTTCCAGGTGTCGTCAATGAAGAAGCCGAACACGGTGTAGCGGGCGCCGGGGAGGGAGTCGCGGTAGAACGCGCTGCCCGTGGTGACGTTGCCGAGCAGGAAGCTGGCAAACGCGTCGCCGGAGTTGGCAACGCCGCTCAGGCCGGTGGCTTCCTGACGGAAGCGGAAGGTGCCGCCGCCGTTGCCGAAGTTCTGGTAGTTGTCCCGGTGCTGCTGGACTTCGCCGCCGAGCTTCAGCGTGTGGTTGCCGCGGATCATCGTCATCGTGTCGAGGGCGGTGAACGTGTGGAAGTAGTTATCGCTGGCGATGTCATCGCCGAAACGGGTGTATCCCTGGGTATCGAAGAGCACGGAGGGAGCGAGATCGAACTGCAAGCCGCGCAGCCCCAGTTTGCCGCCATCCGGCTGCGTCCAGCCCTGGTTGTAGCCGAGCGAGAAGTTCGGGTTGCGGAACCGGCTGTAGCCCAGGCCGATGTGGTTCAGCGTGGTGGGCGTCAGGCTCTGGTCGAGGTTGACGTGCAACACGTTCGTGCGAACCTTCTGCAGGTTGTAGTTCACCAGCAAGGTGGCCGCTTCGCCGCCGATGGGCAGAAGCCGCGACGGATCCGGGCTCTTTACGGACGGGCGGTACGTATCGTTATACATGCCGCTGATCCGGTGCTTCTGGTTGAAGATGTGATCCATCTTGAAGCCGGCGCTACGTTCGTCGGCGCGCGGGCTGCCGAGAGGCGCGATGGAGTTGTTGGCGATGCCCGGCAGTTCCGGCTTCGGCAGGAACGGCAGGTACTTGGACGAAACGGCGCTGATGCGGTTCTGCGGAATGGTGGCATTCGGGAAGGGCATGCGCTGGGTGATGTCACCCGTGCTGGCCGGATCATAAATGGCGCGGCCGAGTTCCGAGAAATTGCCGTTCTGCATGTTGGCGGTGGGCAAGGTGTTCAGGCCGGCCAACGCGCCGCCGCGGCGGTAGAACTGGTCGAACGAGAAGAACCAGAAGGTCTTGTCTTTGCCGTTGTAGATTTTCGGAATCACCACGGGTCCGCCCAGCGTGCCGCCCCATTCGTTCTGCTTGGATGGAGCGCGCGATGCGGGGAAGAATCCGCGAGCGTCGAGCTTCTCGTTCCGGAGGAACTCGAAGGCCGTGCCGTGGAACTGGTTCGTACCGGACTTCATGGTGAAGCTGGTGACGCCGCCCATGGCGTGCGCGTATTCGGCCGAGTAATTATTGGTGATGAGCTTGAATTCGGCAATCGCGTCGACGGAGGGGTTCACCTCGGCGTCGTTGGACAGATCGCCGCGGCTCAACGAGATGCCGTCGTAGTAGATGGCGTCCTGGAAGCCGCCGCCGCCGGAGATGGACTTGGTCCACGTACCGGTGGGGCTTACGCCCGGAGCGAGCTTGATAAAGTTGGACGCGTTGCGGATGCCGCCGCCCAGGGTGAGCGGAAGATCCAGAAACTGTTTGGATTCGACGACGCTGCCGACGTCGGTGGATTCGGTTTGGATGAGCGGTACGCCGCCCTGCACGGTGACGCTATCGGTCACGGCGCCGACGGTGAGATTTACGTCAATAGTAAGCGTCTGGTTGGTCTGAATCTGCACGCCCTGGCGAACGTAGGCGTTAAAACCCGAGGCCTTAACGGTGAGATTATATAGACCGATGGGAAGCGCTACGAGACGGTAGGCTCCGGTGCCGGTTGAGACGGTTTCCAATCGGGCATTCGTGGCCGTGTTAATGATTTCAATGGCCGCATTCGGCACCGCGGCGCCGGAATTGTCGACCACTACACCTGTAATGGAACCCCTGTCGCCTTGTGCCCAAAGCGTAGTAGCTAGGGCCGTAAGCGTGAATACTGCTGCCACCTTGTGGCGTAATTGCATTAAGTCCTCCTGACTATGGTCCGTCCCCGCCCACGCGGGGGCGGCCCGACCTTGCGAGATTAAGCCAATTAAAGCACACGATTAACACTATGTATACTATTGGGGGCTCGGCCATTTACCCATGCTTCCGCTGCTAATCCTACTTGCGGGAGCCGCCGCCAGCCTGTATGGCGCGGCGTGTGGCGCTTGCCACGCGGCAATTGTAGACAGTTTTGCGCGGACTGGCATGGGCCGGAGCGTATCTGCGCCCCGGGGCGAAGCCGGCCTTGCGGCGGACGGGGTTGCCTGGCGCGACGGCGTGTTGACCCACCAAATCGGTGGAATCCGCAAAGGAATGGCCTTCGCAATCGGATCCGGCAACGCGGCGAAAAGTTATGTATGGCGCGCGGGCGACTCGTTGTTTCAGTCGCCGTTGTCCTGGTACCGGGAGCGGGCGCGCTGGGACCTTTCGCCCGGCTACGAAAAAGATCGAAAACCGGACTTTTACCGCCCTATTGAGGGCGAGTGTTTGGCCTGTCACACCGGATCTATGCGGCCCGTGGAGGGCACGCAGCATCGATATGCGTTCCAAGGTACGCCGGAGCCGATTGGCTGTGCTCGCTGCCACGGAGACAGTGCGGCGCACGAGGCCTCTCCGAAACGAGAGAATATTGTGAATCCGGCAAGGTTGCCGGCCGTCCGGCGGGACAGCGTCTGCGAATCGTGCCACTTGGGCGGCGAGGCGCGTATCCCCAATCCGGGCCGAACGTTTTCAGATTTCAAGCCGGGGATGAGATTGGAAGAAGTGCTCAGCGTATATGTCTCGGGGGATGCGGACCGGAAAGTGACCGGGCATGTGGAACAGATGGCTAGCGCGGCCTGTGCCAAGGACGCCAAGCTGTGGTGCGGCTCCTGCCATGATCCGCACAGAGAACCGCCCGCGGCCGAAAGAGCCGCCTACTATCGCGCCCGCTGCGTCCAGTGCCATTCCGGGAGCGCGAAACACGAAGCGGCCGAGGGCGGGGACTGTACCGGTTGCCACATGCAGCGGGCTCTGGCGCGCGACGGTGGTCACACGGCATTTACGGACCACCGGATTCGTCTGCGTCCCTCTTCCGCCGGCAGCATGCCCACCGGCCTCCTCCGTCCGTGGCGGCCAAGTCCCTATGCGGACCGTGGACTGGCGCTGGCCTATCTCACCGTTAGTGAGAAGGAAAATTCGCTTCCGGCACTGCGGCAGGCGGCGCAGCGGCTGAACAGCCTGTTGGCCGGCAAGCCGGACGGCGCGGTGCTAACGGCCGCGGGCATGCTGGCTCTGCGGCAAAACAAGGCGAAGCAGGCTGTGATCTGGTTGGAGCAGGCGCTAGCCGAAGATCCGGACAGTTCCCGGGGCGAATCCAACCTCGCGGCAGCTCTCCTGGCGGCGGGTGAGACTGCAAAGGCGGCGGAACATGCCAAAGCCGTGCTGCGCATAGAGCCGCTGCTGGAAGCCCCCTATGCCGTGTTGGCGGCGGCGGAACCCCTTCGCGCAGAGGAGTGGCGCGCTTTGTATCGGAAGCGGGCTGGCCGGTGAGGTGGGCGCTGTGGCTGATGGTGTTGGCGGCGGTTGCCGGACAATCCATGGAGGACGGCGTGCGTCTATTCCGCGAGCGGAAGTTTGCGGAAGCGGCAAAAGCGCTAGAGCCATACGTCCGAAAACACCCAGACAACCGCGAGGCGCGATATGTGTTGGCGCTTAGCCTGCAGCAGTCCGAAGCGTTGCCCCAGGCACAGGAACAGATGTTGGAAATCGTGCGGCGCAATCCTCGATGGGCTCCCGGTGTTTATGCGCTGGCGCGGCTATATTTCGTCGCCGGCCGTTTTGAGGAAGCCCGGGAGGCGGCACAAATGGCACGGCGCTTGGGCGAGCCCGCTGCCCGTGTCTTGCGATTGATCGGCAGCGTGGAGGAAGAGCGCGGCCGCCTGGCTGAAGCCTTGACTGCATATACGGAGGCCGATGCACAGAGCGGCCGCGCGTCGGTACTTTTTAAGCTGGGGCGATATGAAGAAGCGCGGAAGGCCGCGGAGGACTCCCTTCGTGTGGAGAAAGGCAATCCGGAGGCGCTGCGGGTGCTGCAGCAATTGGCCAAAGCCCCGGCCGGCGCCGCGGATGTAGAAGGCACAGCGGTCCCTGTACGATTTGCGCGCGTGCCTTTCGCGTTCCAACTGGAGCACAACCCCACGCCTGACAAGCAGTTGGTTTCGACTATGGCAGGCGGCCTCGCTGTGTTCGATTTCGACAATGACGGCCGTCTCGACCTCTTTTTTACCAACGGAGCTGCGCTGCCGTCTCTCCAAAAAACGGAGGCCAAGTTTTACAACCGGCTCTACCGCAATCTGGGCAACTGGCAGTTTGAAGATGTGACAGACGTTGTTGGCTTGCGTGGTGAAGGGTTCTCCATGGGCGCGGCCGTTGGCGATTTCGATGGCGACGGATGGCTGGACCTGTTTGTTGCCGGCGCCGGTGGCAATCGACTGTATCGGAACGTCAAGGGGAAATTTCAAGAGGTGCGCGGGGCGATCGCCGACGAAAAGTGGAGCGTCGGCGGTGCGTGGTTGGACTATGACGGAGACGGGAAGCTGGATCTGTTCGTCGTGAACTACTTGGACTGGAGTCCCGAATCGCCGAAATTTTGCGGAGATTCCGCTCGGAAGCTACGCGTTTACTGTCATCCGAAGGAATATCGAGGCACGGCGAACCGGCTGTACCGGAATCTGGGGGATGGCCGTTTTGCCGATGTGACGCAATCGTCCGGTATCGGGGCGCATATCGGAAAGGGGATGAGCGCGGCGGTGGCAGATTACGATGGCGACGGCCGGCCGGACATTTTTGTCACCAATGATTCCGAACCCAATTTCCTCTTTCATAACGAAGGAAACGGACGATTCTCTGAGCAGGCGCTGGCCATGGGCGTCTCCGTCAATGATCAGGGCAAGCCTGTTTCCGCGATGGGCGTAGCCTTCGCGGACTATGACAATGACGGCCGCCCCGATCTGCTCTTCACCGCTCTCACCGGTGAAACCTTCCCTCTGTTTCGTTCCACCGCCAACGGTTTTGTGGACGCGACGTACCCGTCGCGAAGCGGGTTGGCCACAGCGCGGCGAAGCGGCTGGGGCGTGGCTTTTGCCGATCTGAACAACGACGGCTGGAAAGACATTGTGACCGCCAACGGGCATGTGACTGACAACATCGAACAACTGCGCGCGGAACGTTACCGCGAGCCCAATCTGGTGCTGTTGAACCAAGGTGGACGCTTTGGAGACGCAATGGAACTCGGGCCGGCGGCGGCGCACCGCGGCTTGGCCGTGGCGGACCTGGATGGAGATGGACGGCTGGACCTCGTGGTGACAATACTCGGAGAGCCCGCCGAGCTGTGGCGCAACAAGACGCCGGACGCCGGCGGCTGGATTCGGGTTGCCGTGCCGCCGGGCGCACGGGTCCGCGTAGGGCGGCAATGGCAGTACGCACAGACCACGCAGGGCTATGCGAGTTCCGTGGCGGCTCCTTTGCATTTCGGTATCGGCGCCGCGGAGAATGTCGATGTCGAGGTGGTGTTTCCTGGCGGGGAGCGGCAGGTGAGAAGCCGCGTTGCGGCCGGCGCATTGTTGGAGATGAGGGGGCCGGCGGTGCCCAGCCCCCTCCCAACGGTCCAGGGATCAGAACAGTAGCTTCAGGCCGAACTGCAGCATGCGCGGCGCATTGGCTTGCGAGAAGATCTGCCCGTCCGTGACGGCGGTAGGGCTGATCGTCGGGTTACCGAACTGCACTCGGTTGAGTGCGTTAAACATTTCAAACCGGAATTGGAGTTTGACGCGTTCGCGGCTGATGGGGAACGTCTTCAACACGGACAGATCCCAGTTGTTCTGGCCGTCATTGCGAAGCGTGTTGAGGTAATTCGGCAGCGTCCGCACCGTGAAGGCGGGGAAGATGCGGAAGGCGTCCGTGTTGTACCAGCGGTCGACCGATTGCTGGCTGCGGTCCAGATACGGGCTGGTGCTGGTGGGGAGCAGGTTGCCCAGTGCAATCGGGCCGCCGCTCTGGTAGATGAACACCGCGTTCAACTGCCATCCGCCTAGTGCGTAGCTCACAGCGCCATGGTTCTTCGCGAAAGGAAGTTCCCACAGCATATTAAACGTAGCGCGGTGCGGGCGGTCGTATTCGCCGATCATTTTGGAAGGACCGGCATTGGTGGGGTCGATGTACCGGAGCTTCTCAATCAGTTTGGACATCGTGTACGTTGCGCCGATTTGGACGCCGCGGGCGTACCGTTTGGTGAGCGACGTTTGGAGCGAGTGGTAGTAGGATTTGCCCTCAGTCTGCCGAAGCATGTTGACGCTCGTAAACTGCGGATAGGTGGAGAGCAGGCTGCTTAGCGGAATCGTGCTTTGGCTGAGCGGACCCGGGGTGGTGATCACCCCGAAGAAGGGATTCGGAACTGCCGTATTCAGTTGCGCGCCGAGGCCGAGGTACTCTGCAGGCAGATAGTGAATCTGGCGGTTCTGTTCCTGGCCGCCCGTTCCGACAGGCAAACGGAAGCCCGTATTGCCGACGTAGGCGACTTCCACGCCAAGGTCCCGACCCACTTGCCGCTGTACGCTGAGGTTCCAACGGTTGTTGTAGGGGAAGCGTTTCAGATAGAAGAACGGAGAGATGGACGATCCGACCAAGGTGGACAGTCCGGCGTTGGTCGAGGTGGGTTGCACCAGGCCTTGCGGGAAGGGATTAGAAAGCACGTCGGCCGGTGTAACGCCGTCACGCGAATTGACCATGGTGGTGGTGGTCTCCGCGCCCGTGCCCTCGGTAGCCGAAGATACTTGCCACCAGAAGCTGCGGAACAGCCCGAAGCCTGCGCGGATAACCGTGCGGTCGTTCCAGCGATAGGCTAGGCCCACACGCGGTACAAACATGGTTTTTTCCACGATGCCGCCATTGCCGCGATTGTCCGGTGTGGCGAAGATCTGTCCGCCCAGCACGCGGAACTGGTCCACGGGCAGCTGCGGAACCGGGTTGCGGGCGTAGTTGGCGCGAGCCGCGGCCTCAATCGGGCTTGGCGTTGTCAGGTCAAATCCGCGAACGGAACGGTTGTAGCGCTCTGTTACGTTCGGTTGCAGTTCATAGCGCAATCCGAGATTGAGCGTCAGCTTCGACGTCAGCTTCCAGTCGTCCTGTATGAACCCCGCATAGTAGTTGCCCTGGAACGAGTAGGCCGCGCGAATGTTGGCCGAGCCGCTATCCGGAGCCCCGAGTAGAAAGGACGCAAGGCTCTGGCCCACCGCGGCTCCGCGAAGATTCGGGTCCGGGCCGGCGGTGAACGCCTGGCTAAACGCAAAGGTGCCGCTGGGCCGCTGCGCAAGTTGGTAATTATTGCGTTTCGGCTGGAGTTGAAAGCCATACTTCAGGTTGTGCGCGCCCTTTACTTGGTTCAGCGTGGCCTGGAACGAAAACGTGTTGGTGTGCTCGAACCAGTTGCCTTCGTTGCCTGCTCCCTGATAACCGCCAATTGCGATCGTAGGAAAGATCTGCTCTTGTAGCCCGCTCGTGTACGACGAGGGCATGCCGAGTTTGGCGAGATCGTAGTTGGGTGTCAGCCCTTCCTGCGTCCACCGGGCGAATCCGGCCTGTACGGTGAGAAAGGTGGTCGAAGAAATGAGGAAGGTGTCGCCCAGGCCAATGGATGTCTGCACCCGGTTGTTTCCCGTGGTGGGACCGGATCCGCCTACGGAGCCGATGTCGACAACCTGGGGAGAGAGCGTTAGCGTCTTGGCAACGGAGAAACGGCCGAACAGTTTGTGCTTGCCCATGGTGTGATCAATGCGCGTGACATAGGCATTGGTAGTGAGCGGTGCGCTGCCGACGAAAAGATAGTTGCTGGTCCCGCTCTGTGCCACGCCCGGAAGGTTGGCATTGGGCCACATCGTAACCAGGTTGCGCGCAACAGGATCCATGCGGTTGCCGGGAATCACGTTGTTGGGAAACTGTGTGCGAACGAGGGCATTGGTGCTGGGATCGCGCCGCGTGGAGAAAGGATCGAAGATGTTGACGCGTTGATTCAGCGAAGGGAACGTTGTGGAGAAATCGCCGTTGCGCTGGTCGGCCGTCGGTACCGTTGTGATGGTGCTGGTGCCGGTGCGCTGCCGGACTCCCTCATGCATGAAGAACCAGAAGGTCTTGTCCTTGACGATAGGCCCGCCGACGGTGCCGCCGTATTGGTTGTAGCGCAGGGGAGCTTTTTTTGCTCCGCTGCGGTTCAGGAAAAAGTTGTTGGCATTGAGCTTATCGTTCTGTAGAAATTCAAAAAGAGTGCCGTGGAGTTGATTGGTTCCGGACTTGGTGGTCAAGTTGGCATAGAAGCCGCCCCCGTGGCCGAACTCGGCGTCCAGCGGGTTGGTTTGAATGTTGAACTCTTGAACGGCATCGGAGGTGGGGATATAGAGCACCCGGTCCTGGATGGTGTTCGGTACGCCGTCGATGTAGAACTCGTTCTGGCGGACATTGGAGCCTGCGGTTGAAATATAAGACGTGCCGCTGACGTCCGTTACGCTGCTCGCGCCCGGTGTGGACGTAGTCGTAATTCCCGGCGTTAAATAGGCAAGGCGCAACGGATTGCGGCCGGCGAGCGGGAGGTCCAGCACCTGTTTGTTGCCGATCAGCGTACCCATCGTGGCCGACCCCGCTTCTACAAGCGGCGCTTCGCTTTTCACTTCCACGGTGTCCGTGGTAGCGCCGACGGTGAGGTGAACATCGACGGTCAACTTACGGCCGGTTTCTACGGTTACGTTTTGCGTCGTTTTCTGAAACCCCTGCTGTTCCACATCCAGGCGATAGGCGCCGGGCTGTATCTGGGTCAGAAAGTAGCGGCCTTGTGCGTCGGCTTCGACCGTGCGGGCCTGCGCCGTGGCGAGTCCGGTAAGCGTGATGCGGGCCGAGGGAACAACGGCGTGGGAGGAATCAAAAACAGTACCGTCGATAGACCCGACGGGGATGATCTGCGCATAGAGAGCGGAGGCCATGAAAGCAGCGATAGCGGGCCAAATTGTTCGTGAGGGAGGCATAAGAACTCCAAGGTTCTGATTTGCATTTCCAGATACAGAGGAAACGCAGCATGAGAAAAATATCATCTTTGGAGCCACGTTCCATAGCAAAGAGCGCGAATTGGTCTAAAATAGGAACAGTCGGGGCGTAGCGCAGCCCGGTAGCGCACCTGCCTTGGGCGCAGGGGGTCGGGGGTTCAAATCCCTCCGCCCCGACCATAAAATCAGTAGCTTATTGCGTCAGTCTCGCCCAAGATGTCGCACTTGTGACACAGATTGTGACGCAACCGTAGTCGGGTTCTGTAGAGACTTCGTCTCTTTGGCCGCACCGGAATTGTTAGGGAATAGGCCGTCCAGGTCGCATCTCTCACTCCGGCTTCCGCAAGCATCATGATGGAGCATTACGGGTGCCATCCCTTCCAGGTCCCGGCGGAGTTGGTATTGCTGCTTTCGCACCGGGAATGGAGGCCTGTGCCTGCGGGCTCCGCTTCGCGTACAACTCGCCCGCCATGCGTAGGTATGCATATCGGGCGAATCATTTTCCACCAGACAAGCAGTGCGAAGGCCTGAATCCTACCAGTCTTCTGGTTTTTCTCCCTCGGCTAGCAGTTTTCCTTTTTCCAAATACCGTACAGTCTTTGCCGCCTTCGCCGAATGCGGATCATGCGTCACCATCACAATGGTCTTGGAAAATTCACGGTTCAGACGCCCCAGAAGGTCTAACACGTCGCGCGCCGAGTTCGCGTCCAGGTTGCCGGTTGGTTCATCGGCCAGGATCAGGTCGGGATCCGTGACGATAGCGCGGGCAATCGCCACCCGCTGCTCCTGTCCGCCGGAAAGCTGCTTGGGCGTATGGCCCAGCCGGTCTCCCAAACCCACCAGCTCCAAGGCCTTTTTCGCGTTGGCAAGGCGCTGTTCCTTACCCAGCCGCGTAAGTTTTAACGGCAATTCTACGTTTTCCCAGGCCGTCAGAACGGGGATTAAATTGAAGCTTTGGAAAACGAACCCAACATGCGCATTGCGCCAGCGGGCGATTTCGCCGTCCGACATCGCCGTCAGATCGGCGCCTAACACCCGGATTGTGCCCCGGCTTGCCCGGTCCATGGCAGCGATCAAATGCAGCAGCGTCGATTTGCCTGAACCCGATGGTCCCATGAGAGCCACGAAGTCCCCGCGGCGAATCTCAATGCTGGCATTGTCCAACGCCATGACTCTTTGTTCGCCCCGCGCATATTCCCGCGAAAGGCCCTGCGTAGCGATGACTACGTCCTGATTACTGGATGACATGGATTTTAGCTCCGTCTATGAGTTCCGCGGGCGGATTGAGGATCAGGTCCTCGCCGCCATTGAGTCCTTCTTCCACGCGCAGGCCCTGCGATGTCATACTGCTGGTCCGCACCGTGCGTTTGATTGCCTTCCCATTCACGGCAACGAAGACCGCTCCATTTTTCACCGCGGCTGCGGGTATCACAACCACCGGTTGCGCCTGCGCTGCCGGCGTGCCCGAGGCCTCGTGGTAAAAAGCCACGCTGGCGTTCATTTCCGGCCGCAGGAACACGTCCGGGTTCAACACCTTCACCTTCACCTGCACGGTGGCCTTCTGCCGGTTCGCTTCCGGAGAGATTTCTTCGATAATGCCTTCATATTTCTTATCCGGGTAAGCGTCCGTCGTGATTGTTCCTTTTTGTTTGCCGCTGAGCTTGGCGAAGTCATTCTGGTTGATGTCCAGTTCCACCTGCAGATCGCTGAGGTCGGCCATGGAAACCACATATCCTTTCGCGCCGCGGTCGCCTACAAATCCGGTCGTCACAAACTCGCCTCGTTCCACGACGCGCTCCAAAATTGTGCCGGCAATGGGCGCTTTGATCACCGTATTGGCTAACTGCGTATCGAAGAAGGCCAATCGCCCCTGCGCCTCCAAAATCTGCCCCCGGACCTGATCCATCAATTCCCTGCGCGGGCCGATTTTCACCAATTCGTAGGCGCGTTCGAGCGACGCAACCCGCGCCGCCTGTCCCGTTTCCCGCGCTTCGCCGTCGTCCACCGCTTGGCGGGACACCAACCCGTCGGCCACCATCTTCCGGGCCCGGTTCAGCGTCGTGCGGGCATTTTCCAGGTCCGCGCGGGCCTGGTCCACGTTGGCCTTGGCCAAATGAATCTCTTCCGGCCGCGAACCATTGGCCAGTTCGGCCAGCCGTGCCTCCAGTGCGACGATCTGCCCCTTCGCCTGCTGTACCTGTGCCCTGTATTCGTCGTCTTCCAGGCGCACAATTACCTGGTTTTGGTGCACAAAATCACCCTTTTCGACGCCAATCCACGCCACTTTGCCTACAACTTTCGACGCTAATTGGATCTTATGGTGCGCCACGATGTAGCCCGTGGCGTTCAGAATCACGCTTCCCGCGGGCCCTGCTCCGTTGCCCTCCGACGTCACGGCCCGTCCTGTTTTCACTGCAATGGCCGCGTTCATTTTGCTAAAAACGAACCCGCCGCCGCCCAGCACCAGCAATAGCAGCACGCCGCCCACGATCCACCCCGTTGCCACGCGGGAACCGCCGCCGCCCTTCAACGCGGGGTCGATTCGCAAACTATCCAGATCCGATGCCATGCCTTACACCTGCCGCAGCGCGGTCAGAATCTCCTTTCTCGCCGCGCTCCAGGCCGGGAACAGCCCGCCAATCGCGCCCATCAATAGGGCAAATCCCACGCCCATCGCCATAATTCCGGGGGTAACCGTAAAGTGGAACGTCATCTCGCTGAAGGTGACAAAATTTCCCAATCCTGTCTGCAAATTGTTCAGCGGCAACACGAGCAGACAGCCCAGCAATCCGCCGAACAGGCTCAACAGAATCGATTCGACGAAGAAACTGAACAGAATGCCGCCTTTCGAGAATCCCAGAACGCGTAGGGTGCCGATCTCCGCACTTCGCCGGGCGACGGCCGCGTACATCGTATTCATCGCCGCAAAACAGGAACCGATGGCCATGATGACCGCCACCAGCATGCCGAGGAACTGCAAAGGAGCGGCTGAACTGGTCTGCGAATCGTAGTAAGACTTTTCGGATTGCGCGTCGGCGTTCAAGCGCCGGTCGCTGGTGATGTCGTTGATGAGCGCTTGCATGGCGACCTCGTCGGTTGCCCGCAACAGAATGGAACTCAGTTGCGTCGCCCGGTTCTGATCGGCGGCCAACTGATTCAAGTCGCAGAAAATCTCGCTGTTTGCCGCCGACTGTCCCGCATCCATCACGCCTACCACATCCCAATCGCCTCGCCCAAAGTTTAACTTTTGGCCGACCCGCGCCATGGGGTAGCGGTCGGCAATCCCGCGGCCCACCACCAATTCCCGCCGTCCGGGCGTGAACATGCGACCTTCCACGACTTTCAGGTTTTCGCGGAGCGTGAATCCGTCCGGCGTCAATCCGCGAATCGTGATGTTAATCCCGCTTGGCGAAAGTTCATTTTCCAGCATCACGATCGTCACCAATTCCAACGACGCCAGCGCCACGCCACGTTTGGATTTTGTGATCTGGAAATCCTCCGGCGTGCGGTTGGAGTTCAATTCCGCGGTAGAGCTCTTTCTCATGACAAGAATATTGAGCGGGTGGGCGGTGGATTGCAGCGAAGTCTGTAGTCCTTCCACCAGCGCCGCCGTCGCCAGCAGCACGGCGACCGTAAGGGCGATTCCCAGCGCCGTCATCAGGGTCGTTGTTTTCCGCGCAACCAGGTTGCGCCAGTTGTACGAAAAGGGAACGGCCATTAGTCTGTCACCCGCATAGCATCAATAATGTTCCGGCGCGAAGCGCTGAGAGCCGGAATGACGGAACTGACCAGCCCGACCACAACGGCAATGACCATCGCCGTCCCTAGAACCCAAGGGGGCGTCATGAGCCGGCCCATGTCGGCAAACGTAGAGGGCGCGTTTCGTAGCGCGCCGCAGAAGAGGACCGTAAGGCCCAGCCCCACCGCGCCGCCCACGATGGCAATCAGGACTGATTCGCCCAGCAGCAGCGATAGAATCGTGCCATTCGTAAACCCGAGGGTTTTCAGAATCCCCACTTCCTTTACCCGCTCGCGTACGCTCATCGCCATGGTGTTGCCGGAGACCAGCAGCACCGTGAATGTAATCGCGGCGCAGATGGCGAACAGAAATGCCTTCACATTGCCCATAAAGCTAAGGAAGGACAGCTCAAACGCCCGTTCGGTCTCTGTTTTCGTCTGCTGCGTGGCGTTGCGGAACATCGAGTCCACATCCTGCGCGATCTGTGGGGCGTCTTCCGGTTTTGCCATTCGCAGGACAAACATACCGACCGTGTCACGCCGGTTAGCGGGCAGCGATTCATTCAGGTATTTGAAATGGAAGATCATGTTCTCGTTGTCGCGCTCGCTCTCATAGACCGCTTTAATCACGAAAGTGAGAGTTACCGGGAAGATATCCCCTACTACGGTTATGCGATCTCCGAGTTGCAGGTTCAATCGTTTCATCAGTTTCTTCCCCATCAGGCACGCTGTCCGTTCCTGGAGAAAAGCTTGCCGCTGGTCCTCGGGAGTTTTGTATTCCGGATAGATTTTCCAGAGTTTCTCCGGCTCCACGGCGAAGCGGCCGAAAAAATTATTCGGGTCGCGGTTGTCTTTGTACGTTCCCCCAAACCATTGAAAAATAATGGTCTCTGTAACATTCGGTACGGCGGCAATGCGCGGCTGATAGGAGATCGGCAGCGGATTGGCGAGCGAAATACGATTCCGCGTTATCAGCCGCAACGCCTGGTCGGCGGACGACGGCTCGAAGTAGAACATGTTGTAGATAGCTAACAGGAATCCGAGAAGCGACAAAGAGGCCGCGGTGCTCAGCACGGTCAGCACGCTGCGTCGTTTGTTGCGAAAGGTATTGCGCACTATCAAGGGGAAATGCCGCAACATAGGGCGTCAGAATAGCATGGGCGAAGGAAAAACGAAAGAGCCACTTTCAAAGTGAAAGTAATCCACTTCCCCAACCAGTTTGGCTGTTTACTTGCATATCAATCAAGCAGGAGCGATAGCCATGAAGAAATTACAACTGTTCGCCGGCTCTGTGGTTCTGTCGGCCGTTCTGATGATGAGCGCCTGCGGAGAAAGCCCCCGCACGGAGGCGCCGCCGCCGCCGGGGCCGACTGCGGCGGAGCAGTTGAAGCGCGAGCGCGATGAAGCGAAGCGGTCCATTCAGGCCAAGTTGGACCAGATGGATAAGGAGCTCGATGAGATGGCCGATTCGGCCTCGAAGGCTGGTAAGAAGGCCACCAAGAAGTCCAAAGATGCGATCGCGAAAATGAAAGCCGAAGTACGGGAAATGCGAGATCGCACGGAGCGCATGGGAGACGCCGCCTCCGATAACTGGAAAGACGCGAAGAAGGATTTGGAGTCTGCCGCCGACAACCTGGGCGACGGCATCAAGAAGGCCTGGGACGCCATGAAGAAGTAGCTAGCGGCTAAGTTCCCATTTCGCAATCGCTTCCCGGTGCACTTCGTCCGGGCCATCGGCCAACCGCAGCGTACGCGCATGCGCCCAGGCCGCAGCCAGTTCGAAGTCACCGGAAACGCCAGCCCCTCCGTGTGCTTGGATGGCGCGATCCAGGATACGAAGCGCCATGTTGGGTACGGCCACTTTGATCATGGCAATCTCCCGGCGCGCCGCTTTATTGCCTACCGTATCCATGCGGTAGGCCGCCTGCAGCACCAGTAAGCGCGCCTGTTCCAGTTCGACGCGTGATTCCGCGATATCGGCGCGTATCGACCCTTGCTCCGCCAATGCGCGGCCGAAGGCCGTTCTCGATTTGACCCGCCGGCAGAGCAGTTCCAACGCGCGCTCCGCCACACCGATCAGGCGCATGCAATGGTGAATCCTGCCGGGTCCTAAACGGCCTTGTGCGATTTCAAAGCCCCGCCCCTCGCCCAACAACAGGTTGGCCGCAGGGACCCGCACATTGTCGAATTCCACTTCGCCGTGCCCGTGCGGCGCGTGGTCATAGCCGAACACCGACAGCAGCCGCACAATACGCACGCCCGGAGCATCCATGGGCGTAAGGATCATCGACTGTTGTTTGTACTTCGGCGCTCCGGGATCACTTTTCCCCATGAAGATGGCCACTTTGCAGCGGGGGTCGCCTACGCCCGACGTCCACCATTTCCTGCCGTTCAACACATAGCTATCGCCGTCGCGGCGGATAGATGCTTCTATGTTGGTTGCGTCCGAGGAAGCTACCGCAGGCTCCGTCATCGCGAAACAGCTTCGAATTTCTCCGCGCAGCAGCGGTTCCAGCCATTCCTTTTTCTGCGCTTCCGTTCCGTACCGCTCCAATACTTCCATATTGCCGGTGTCGGGCGCCGAGCAATTGAATATCTCCGGCGCGAATTCCACGCGGCCCATGATCTCGCACAGCGGCGCATAGTCGAGGGTGCTCATTTCCCGGAACAGATTCCAAAGGCCGACGCCGCGCGCTCTTTCTTTCAACTCTTCCACTACAGGAGCTGGCCGCCGCCGGTTCTCTTCGACTTGCTGGTGATAGAGCTGCTCGTTCGGATAGACGTACTCATCCATAAAAGCCGTCAGCCGTGCCTGCCATTGCTGAACGTGCGGAGAATAATCGAAGTTCATGAACTATCTCCCGGTGAAACGTGGGGTGCGTTTTTCGACGAAGTGCGCGACGCCTTCGCGGAAGTCCTCGGATTGTAGGCTCGCGATCATCGCCGTCCCGGCAGCCGCCGAGGCCTCTTCCAGCGTCTGGGACATCGCCTCGTAGACTTGCCGCTTGATGATGCTCATGGAGCGCGGCGATACGTTTTCCGCCAAATCCCGCGCATACGCCATCACCTCCGCGGAAAACGTATCTGCTGGAAACATCCGGTTAACCAGACCCATGCGGAGAGCCTCTTCGGCTTGGATGATTCTCGCCGACAGCAGCAGATCCAATGCATGGGCGTGCCCCACCAGACGAGGCAACATCCAGGCCACGCCATACTCGGCAATCAATCCGCGCCTGGCAAAAGCCGTGCCGAAGCGGGCTTCCGTGGAAGCGAAACGAAGGTCGCAATAAAGGGAGAGGATCAGCCCTAGGCCCACCGCCGGACCATGAATGGCCGCGATTACCGGCTTGGAGAGCGACGGGAAGTAGGAATATTTCCGCTGAAAACCAGACGGCCGCCCGGCGGCCGGACCGTGCGCGACATGTCCAAGCACCTCTCCGGCTTCGTCCGGCAACTGTCCATTCGCGGCAATGTCCCGCAGAATGGACATATCGGCCCCCGCACAGAACCCCCGCCCCGCCCCGGTAAGAACGATGACGCGCACCGCTCCGTCCGTCTCCGCTTCCTTCATGGCAAGCCGGACCTCCCGGTCCATCTGCGCCGTCCACGCGTTCAGCTTTTCCGGGCGGTTCAAGGTGACGGCGGCCACGCCGCGATCAACGGAATACAGAATCTGCTCATAACTCATCGATGGGTCCTCCATTCGGGACGGGGCAAATGCGGAGACTCGTTCAAGCTGAAGAGGCGCAACTGTTCGCCTCGCACGCGTAGTAGGGTGAAGGACGCGTTGTGCAAGACGCTGGCAATGCGCAGCGCCCGGGTATCCTGCACGTCCAATCCGCGTCCGGCCCAGATCGCCGCCGGAGTCGCCGAAGTGAAGACGGCTATCTTGGCGTCTTCATCATCGCCATGCAACTCCGCGGCGCCGACCCGCTGCTGAAACGCTGTCCACGATTCGCCTTCATACGGAACCCGGCCATGCAGCCAAGCTTCCACAATTTGTATGTCGCACGGCGTCCAACGGCGGTGTACGTCGGCCGTCTCGTCGCCCTCGCGGCGGCGCGCCTCCTCCCGCATGGCTTCATACGCGACGCGAAAGGCGGCATCGGTTGCGCAGAGCTGCGGAGCCATGGCTTTGTAGATGTGGTCCAGATCGAACTCGCGCCATGCCTCATGCGTGGTTACAGGAGGAAATGCGATTCCGGCGGCTTCGTATGCGGCGGCTACGGCGTCCGCCGTCTGCTGCTGACGACTCATTCCCCCGCTATAAACGGCGTGAAATACCACGCCCTGAGCCACCAAATATTCTCCCAGCAGCCGGGCCTGTTTCTTGCCGAGCGACGACAGCGTGTCGTAATTCTGCCGTGTGCCGGCCTGCCCATGCCGGATCAAATATACGAGGCTCACGCGTGCGTCTCCGCCATCCGGGCGGCTAAATCGAGCAGCGCCGCCGCTCGCTCGCCAAAGTCGCGAAACCTCGCATCCGTGGTTTGTCCCACGTGAAACCGCAAGTAAATCTGTTGCACAATCACGGCCAATTTGAAAACTCCCAATACTTCGAAATAGCCAACGCCCGCAATCTCGCGGCCCGTCCGCCGCGCGTAGTGTTCCAGGAGTTGCTCGCGGGAAAACCATTCCGGCTCCAAGGTCAACGCCGGAATTCCCGCCGCGCGCACCTCCGGCCGGTTAACCCACGTCCAATAGGCGAGCGCCATGCCGAGGTCGGCCAGCGGCTCCCCCACGGTCGCCATCTCCCAGTCCAACACCGCGGATACGCCGTGCCCGTCCAGCAGCACGTTGTCCAGTTTGTAATCGTTATGCACCAGGGTTGGCGGGCCCTGGGCAGGCAGGCGCCGTTGCAGCCAGCCGATTAACTCTTCCGCTCGCGGCGCCTCCGCCGTAGCGGCGCGGCGCCACCGCTCCGCCCACCCGTGAATCTGCCGGGCGACAAATCCCTCCGGTTTCCCCAGCGCATGTAGGCCGTGTTCTTCCAGAGGGATGGCATGCAGACGGGCCAGGCAATCAACAAACGCAACGCTGATGGCCGGGGGTGTAAGCGGCAACGCGGCCGGAATGTGGTCGCGCAAAGTGTATCCGTGCCGGCGTTCCATCAGGAAAAACGAACTGCCGATGACCGATGCCTCTTCGCACAAAGCGAAAACGCGCGGCGCCTCCGGAAATAGCGGGTGGACGGCACGCAGGATGCGATACTCCCTCGCCATGTCGTGCGCTTTGGGCGCTACAGCGCCGATGGGGCCGCGACGCAGTACCATCTCTCCCCGATGCGTATGCAGCAGATACGTCAGGTTGGAGTGCCCTCCCGGGAACTGTTCCACCGTCACCGGCCCACCCAGGTAGGAGGCGAGGCTGGGCAGGTCTAATTCCTCCCCAGGGCGAACAGCGGCGGTGTCCGATTGCACGTTGCTAGTCTATCCGCGCAGCGTGATCACGTAGTAACGGGCCTTGCCTGCCCCGGCGTTTTTCCATCCATGTTCTATGTTCGATTCGATATAGGCCACGGAGCCTGCCCCAATCCGGGAGACGTTCCCGCCGATCGTTACCTCCAGGGTTCCTTCATTGACGATCACCAGTTCCTCATGCACATGCCGGTGTGGCGGATGCGGCGCCAGGCCCGGCCCCAACTCGGTTTCATGCATCTCCACGCGCATTCCGGTGTGCGTGCGTCCATCCAGCACGGGACGTGCCCGGTTCTGCCCGTTCCCGCTGGGGCGTACGGGCAGGTCTTCGTAGCGGAATGTTTTTGATGGCATCGCCGGGGTCTGTCCCCGCGCGGATGCGGCAGCAAGAAGGGCGGTCAGTTGCCGGCGGTTCATCTGGTAATCCTCCTATCGGCCTGGCGGCAGGTATGGCCGGAACTTGGGGGTCAAATACTCCTGCGTGTACTGGTCGTGTTGACGCAGCGCTTCCATCGCCTCCGGCATGCGCATGCGCCGGACGGCATCGCGGAGAATTGTCTCACCTTGCTTACCCCATTCGGCGCGCTCCGCCTCTGTTGCGGGCAGATCTTTTTCCGGCGTACCTCCGTGCGACATCACGTCTGGTACCCATGACCCCAGCGTCAAGCTACCGGAGAATCCCAAGCGGCCCAGCGTCGCCAGGCCTTCATTCACCGGTACAGGCCCGGCGGGCTCTGATTCTTTCGCGCCATATTCTCCGCGCAGCGGCAGGTCCACCAGACGGCCGCTGATCGCGTGCGCTCCGTACAGCATCTTCGCACGCTGCTCCGCGCTCAATCGCAAACGGGGCAGATAGGTGTCCATATTGATGTAGAGAATCGGCACGCGCGTCTCTTCAAAGAACTCCCGTACGAGTGTTCCGACCGTTAACGGAGCGGGACCGTGGCTTGCCGAAATGTAAACCTGCCGCCGGAAACCTTGCCGGAGCAGGGAATGAGCCAGGCTCTTGAGGAAAGCCGTGCCGGCGGTGGGCGTTGTATAGATAGAAGACGGCGCTATGGTTGTGGTCCCTGGATAAGACCAGACCAGCCCAGGCATGAACAGGCCGCCGGTCTCCTCCGCCATCGCCATCGCGTAAGCCAGCGGCCACGCGTAGTCCCGCCCGCTGGGTTGGATACCGTTCGTTTCCACGGCGCCTACCGGGATGAAGATGATATCGGAGCGTTTTATTTGCTCGGCCGCCTGGACTTGGCTGAGCCGCGTGAAATCGCGCGTATGCAGAGGGCGAACCTGCGCGGAGGCGGGCAACAATGCGAGTAACAAGGCAATGAGGGCAAGCGGCATGGGTGCTTCATATGATAAGTAATTGCCAGGACCGAAATGATTGCTTGGAGGAACTGGCGAATGCGCGTGACCACTCCCGTCCATTGGGTGCACGTCATCGCAGTTGGATTGCTTGTTGCCCTTCCGGCTGCGGGGCAGCGCGCCCCTTTGTTTAAAGATGAGATTCTGCCGGTGCTGGAGAAGAACTGCACCAAGTGTCACAGCCCCCAGCAGGCCATGGGCGGCCTGGATCTCACCACCTTCGCCGGCATGATGAAGGGCGGCTCCAGCGGCCCCGTTATCGCGCCCGGCAAGCCTTCACGCAGCCTGTTGTGGATCATGATCGAGTCAAACAAGATGCCCATGGGCGGGGCGCTTTCCACGGCGCAGAAGCAGTTGATTCAGGCCTACATCGAGCAGGGACGTTTTCCCGCGGCTGAATCGGACGTGGAGCGCGCCGCGAAAGAGGCCGCGCGCATCACAGAGGCGGACCGGAAGTGGTGGTCGTTTCAAGTTCCCGTCAAACCGCCCGTTCCCGCCGTGCGCAGCTCAGTGCATACGCCGATCGATTCGTTTGTCTTGGCGAAACTGGAGCCCAAGGGTTGGCAACTGCAGCCGGAAGCCGACCGCGTCACGCTCCTCCGCCGCGCCTATTTCGGTATTACGGGCATGGCCCCCACGCCCGCCGAATCCCGGTTGTTTCTTGACGACAACTCTCCCGATGCCTATGAGAAGTTGATTGACCGCCTTCTCGCCTCGCCTCACTATGGCGAGCATTGGGGCCGCCATTGGCTCGACATCGCGGGCTATTCCGACACGCGGGGAGACGCTGGCGATTCGGAGCGCGAAGTGTCCTGGAAATATCGCGACTACGTGATCCAATCTTTCAATAAAAACAAGCCTGTCAATCGCTTTCTGCTGGAGCAGATCGCCGGCGATCAATTGGTCAACTACAAGCACAATGCCATTCCCGCGCCGGACCAGATTGAACCGATCACGGCAACCGGCTTCCTCCGCACAACGGCCGACATTACCGACAATCAAACTATTTACGAAGTGGACAAGTACTTCGACGCATTGCA
>DASTML010000058.1:0-5016 GCA_035714175.1 Bryobacteraceae bacterium
CATCCACAGATCACACCGATACTATCGAGTCTGATTCCGCAGCCTGAGTTCTATGTTCTTGCCGTTACCAAGAAACTCCTCAAGCTTGGTCGATGGCGAGACGGTGTCTGTACAGAAGTCTCCATGCCAGCGGAAGTATCCACAAGCTTTGAGGATACGCTCATCTCCGAAAGACCGGATCATGACCTTCAGAGTCATTCTCCTTCTGGCCCGTCGTCCCAAGTGGGCTCGACACGATTTGGGACTGGATCCGAGCGAGAGTCTGTTCATGGCCGTCTGCGTCGCTATTTCCAGACTGTGGACCAACATCTAGCGGACTTTCTCAACGGCGCGCCCTTGGTGCTAGTAGGCATCGAGCAAGAGTTGGCAGCATACCGTTCCGAAGCTCGGTATGCGCATGTTCTGTTGGCAGAACCCACAAGTCCCGCGCATCTGTCTTTCGCTGAACTCGGAAGACTGGGTCAAGCGGCGGTCCTACAAAAACAGCGTGCGGACGCGGACAAAGTCCTCCGCGACTTCCGGGAGAGCGTCCGACGCGACCATGTGGTCATTGGCATCCGGGAGGTGCTGGAAGCTGCGTATGAAGGACGGGTCCATAAATTGCTTATGGAACGAAATGCCAGGCACGACGGTCTCCTCGGTCCACTGTTTCCCGAATCATTGCGGCTTGAGGGCCAACAAGATCTCATCAACGCAGCAGCTGTTGAGACCATCAAGCATCACGGCGAAGTGTATGTGATCGATGCAGGTGAACTGGGTAGCTGTCCAGTTGCCGCTATTCTACGGTTCGCCACCCCGTCGGGTGCGTTGCACGGCAACCGATAACCCTTCAAATGCGCGGTCTGGCGCAACTGGGTGGCGGCGCGCCTGATCTTACGACCATATCAAGTGGTCCTGTACCTGCAACAAAGGCAGAAAGGAGAAATACACTATGGGTGGCGACACTCAACTCAAAAGACACGTCGAAGATGAACTGAGCTGGCAACCGAGCGTCGATCAAGCGGCCATTGGAGTCAGCGTCAAGAATGCGATTGTGACGCTAACTGGTCCCGTCCGGAGCTATGCCGAAAAGTTAGCTGCGGAACATGCCGTCATGCGCATTCACGGTGTGAAGGCTCTGGCTAGTGAGCTACAGGTATCGCTGCCCGGAGCGCATGAACGTGTTGATGAGGATATCGCACGAGCTGCGGTCAATGTTCTGGGCTGGAGCGCTTCCGTCCCCAAGGATGCTATTAAGGTCAAGGTCGCCAAAGGTTGGGTGACTTTGGCTGGCACGGTGGACTGGGCGTTCCAGAAACACGACGCTGAGCGAGAAGTATCGCATTTGATTGGCGTCAAAGGCGTGACCAACGAAGTCGGAATCAAACCCGCGCCCGTACCAGTAAGCTCCACGATCAAGACAGGTATCGAAGCGGCCCTCAAACGTAGTGCAGAAGTGGAAGCGCGACGGATCCATGTCGAAACAACCGGACGAACTGTTACTCTGACAGGCTCGGTGGCCAGTTGGCCAGAGCGGCGAGCTGCTGAACGCGCCGCATGGGCGGCGCCCGGGGTGGCGAACGTGGAGAACAGACTCTTAGTCAGTGCCTCCATGGCAGCGGCTGGATGGGAGGGTCCGGGAGTTCTGTGACTCATTCCAACTCATCCAGGCGGGAGTGGCGACATGCCATTTCCGCCTTTTTTCTTTGTATGTTTTGACTCTGGAATGGGCAGGCCGACAGGTGGGCAAACAAGCTCAAACTCCGCATTTGCGCATCAGTTCTGGAAGAAGGAACCGTCTGAGCTACTATTCGTAGCGAAGTGCGTCGATAGAGTCGAGGAACGCCGCTTTGCGGACGGGATAGTAGCAGAAGAAGATACCAACGAACCCGGAGAAGGCAAAGGCGAGAACGATGGAACCTGCGCTAAGCACGGTGGACCATTGCGCGACCCGGGAAATGACGATTGACACAAGTACATCGATACCGATTCCTGCCAGACCTCTCACTAATGAAATCGTCACGGCTTCGACCAGAAATTGCCGTAGGATGTAATCTGCAGTGGCTTCCACGGCCTGACGCAAACCGATTTCATGGGTTCGCTCGGTGACTGAAACCAACATGATATTCATGATGCCGATGCCACCGACGACGAGTGATGGAATCACGGCCAACAACCAAGCCATTACCCGAGCCGACGTTTCCTGAGCCCCTGCTGAAGATGATGCCGCTGCCGAAGGGAACGCCCGAACTTGGGCTTGAGCAACTCGAAGTCCCGATCTGCTCGAGCTCAGTTCCAGTCTAGGCGAGTGGATCCACCACAACCGGGCTGGGCGCAAGTATTGAGAGGTTATGGGTCGGCATTCGTCGTTCCCAGTCAGCGGGAAGTGCAAGCTGCTGCCCGACATTGGCATGTATGCTTTCAGCAGCTTGAGAGCATTGCAAACTGGCGTTTGGGTGAAACTCCGGTAAGCGTCCGGCCGTCACCGTCTTGCGCCACGCACCGTTTTTGAGCTAGCTCTTTCGCAGGTGTCCACCTCATCCCGAAGTGGACACTTGGCGAAGGATCACTCTTCGCCCCTACTCCGCGCCCAGTTTCCGCGGCAGGTCCACATTCCACGGCAGCAGTTCTTCCACCCGATTCACCGGATGCTCCGCAATCCGCTCCAACACGTATCGCAAGTACCCCTCCGGCTCCACGCCGTTCAGCTTCGCCGAACCCAGCAACGAATACATCGCCGCCGCCCGCTCCCCGCCCGCATCCGAACCGGCAAACAAAAAGTTCTTCCGGCCCAAAGCGACCGCCCGAATCGCCCGTTCCGCCGCATTGTTATCGATCTCGACGCGCCCGTCCGAAGCATAGCGTACCAGCGCCTCCCACTGGCCCAACGCATAGCCGATCGCGCCCGCCAACGCAGACTTCTTCGACAAACTCCGCAACTGATCCCGTAAGTACCGCAGCAGATCGTCGAGCCGCGAACGCGCCCGTTCCTGCCGCACTCGCAGCCGCTCCTCCGGTAGCTTGCCCCGAATCTCCCGCTCAATGTCGTAGAGTTCTCCAATCCGCCGGAGAACCTCCAGCGCCACCGGCGATCGCTGCGCTTCGTGGACGTCCACAAACTTACGCCGCACATGCGCCCAACAAGCGGCGTGGACTACCTTTCCATCGGCATATACCCGGTTAAAGCCGGCATACGCATCCGCCTGCAGCACCCCTTCGAAGTGCTGTAAGTGCCGGACGGGATGCTCTCCCTTCCGGTCCGGCGAGTAAGTGAACCACACCGCCGGGGGCGTTGTATCCCCCGCTGGCCGACCATCGCGGACATAGGTCCAGAAACGACCCGTCGCCGTCTTTCCTTTGCCAGGCGCAAGCACCGGCAAGGGAGTATCATCCGCGTGCAAAGTAGCCGTGCTCATCACATGCCGCCGGAGGACTTCCACCAGCGGTTCCAACATCCGGCTGGCGCCGCCCACCCAGTCCGCCATCGTCGAGCGGTCCAGATCAACGCCCTCGCGGGCGTAGATTTCGCTCTGCCGGTACAGTGGCAGATGATCGGCATACTTGGCGACTACGATGTGCGCCAACAAGCCCGGGCCGACCAGGCCGCGGTCGATGACGCGGCTCGGGGCGGGCTCCTGTACAATGCAGTCGCAGCCCGTACAGGCCAGCTTCGGGCGAACTTGGCGGATCACTTTGAACCGCGCCGGAACGTACTCCAGAAACTCGGTCACATCTTCGCCGAGCGGTTTGAGAGAGCCGCCGCAGTCGGGGCAGGCCGCCTGCCGCGGCGCAATGGTTTCGACTTCGCGGGGGAGGTCGGCGGGCAGCGGCCGGCGAACCGGGCGTCGGTGTTCGTCCGCAAGTAGCGCTGGAACGGGCGGCTGCGCGGCGGCCTTCTGAATCTCGCGGTCTTCGAGTTCCAACTCCAGCTGCCGCAAGTGGCTATCGAGCTTCTCCGACTTACTGCCGAACTGCTCTCGTCTCAGCTTGGCGACTAATAGCTTCAGGTTCTCGATCTCGATGTTCTGGGCATTGAGTTGCTGGTGCTGGGAGAGGATGAGGGCCCGGAGAGCGTCGGCGTCGAGGCTCTGGAGATCGGGAGTTATTACGACCGCACTCATCCTGACTTAATTTTCTCATGAGTAAGTGAGTCACTCAAGAGATCTTCCGACAGAATAGGGTGTTTTTGTTTTAGCGTCAGACGGTGAGGGTGATGGCGGCGGTGCGGGCGGGCCGTCGCCAGTCGATTCCTTCGAGCAGCATGGAGAGTTGAGCGCGGGATAAGGCGACCGAACCGGACTCCGCCTGGGGCCAGACGAAGCGGCCTCTTTCCAGTCGTTTCGTGAAGAGGCAAAGGCCGTCGCCATCGAACCAAAGGACTTTGATGAGGTCACCGCGACGGCCGCGAAACACGAAGATGTGTCCGTTGAACGGGCTGGCTTCAAGGGTGGTTTGGATGAGGGCACCGAGGCCGTTGAGCCCACGGCGCATGTCGGTGACGCCGGCGGCGATCCAGATCTGAGCGGCGGCGGGGAAGGTGATCATGGGAGGAGGTGAGCGAGGAGGGTGCGGAGGGTGGCGGGGTCGGGGGCGCCTTCGATCCGGAGGTGGGCGTGGGGGAGTTCGAGATGGAGGATGCTGGCGGCTGTTGGAATGAGTGGAACGGGTGGGGCGGGCTTCGGGGAGACGATGCGGACGGGGAGGAGCGTGGAGGAGTCGCTGCTTTGCAGGAGTTCTTGGCGGTAACGGCGACGCCAGGTGAAGACCAGGTTGGCGTTGACGTTGTGGGCGCGGGCGACGAGGGAGACGGAGGCTCCGGGGGCCAGGGTTTCTTCAACGATTTGGCGGCGGAGTTCGGCGGAACGATAGGTGCGGGGGCGACGCGGGGAGATGGACATGAGGGCGAGGCGCGGGTGCGCGCTGGTCCTCTTAGCTTGCAGAAATCGGCGCTGAATCGCTAGACGGTCGGGACGAGGGTGTAAAAAAGTTTGTGTAAACGCGATTCTCCGAGAATGAGAGAGGAGAAACGATGGAGAT
>DASTML010000059.1:0-16606 GCA_035714175.1 Bryobacteraceae bacterium
GGTTTTCAGGAGGACAGGCTGCTGGCGCAGAGCACCAGCACGGTGACGACGCTGACGCCAAATGGCTGGGCGGTGCTCGACGGGCTCTATCCGCGCGGCAGCAACCGGCAGGCGGACCTTTACAGGGATCTGACAACTGGCCTGGCCGCTACCGCGAATCCGTTTCCCGTGGCACTGGGGAATGGCCGACCAGCACTGGAGTTCGGAACAGCCGCCACTCCGTTTCCACGGTCCGTAATTGACCGGCAATGGTTGTTGCGATTGGATCACCGGTTATCCGGAAAAGACCAGGTTTCCGGCCGCTTGATGTGGAATGACCGCGAGAATCCCAATGGGGCCACGGCTACCTTCTTTCCCGGCTTCGGCACCTCGCAGTTGGAGCGTTTTCGCAACGCGCTAGTCACAGAAACGCATGTATTTTCGCCCGCCGCAACGAATGAACTGCGTCTGCATTACAACCGGATTTTCTTCGACTTCCCGCTGGACGTGGCGCGTCTGGAACTCGGGGAGTTGCCGCGCATTTCACTCGGCAACAACGCCGTTACGGCGCTCGGTTCGGACCCCGCCTTGCCACAGGGTAGGAAATCCGACAACTACGGGCTTCAGGATACGGTGACCATACTGCGAGGCGCTCACACGCTGCGTATGGGCTTTGATTTGCTGAATCAGCGCTCGAAACAATTTGCTCCTATCATCGCGCGCGGTGCGCTGGACTATCGCGATGGCGGAGGATTTACCTACTTTGCGAACTTTCTGGACGACTTCGGCGGTTCCGGACCCACCAGCGGTTCCGCGGTCCGGGACTTTGGCAGTCCTGTCTACTATCCGAGCCTGTACCGACAAGCCTATTTTTTCCAGGATCGTTGGAAGGCGAACGCGTCGCTGACGCTGACGCTTGGTTTGCGCTACGAGAACTTTGGCGTGCCGATCAACAACCTGCGAACGCCCGCATTTACGGGCCTGTTCAATGTAGATCCTGTGACCTTTACCGGTCCGTTCGACAAGCCGAATTCGGTGAAGCGAGACAACAACAACTGGGCTCCGACTGCCGGTCTGGCATGGTCGCCGAAGTTCGCTGGCGGGCTGGCGGGCAAGCTCTTCGGCGAGCGGAAGGCGGTATTCCGGGCCGGCTACCAACTGAGTTACGACACGTTCTTTAACAATATTGCGTCGAATGCTTCTACGTCGTCACCGAACCTGGTATCGACGGCGGTACTTTCGGTGGTCAATGCGGCGCAGCCACGCGGCCTTGCCGGCCTATCGGGCTCTCTGCCCATAACGCCGCGGGCCGTGTCGCCCTTGGATTCACAGGGGCTGGTAGCCGGTAATCTGGTGAATCCCTACACGCAACGTTTTTCGGCGGGAATCCAGCGCGAACTAGGAGAGGGGACGATTCTCGATGTCAGCTATGTCGGTTCGAAGGGGACGAAGCTGTTTGTGAATGAAGAGTTGAACCCGGCTGTCCCCGCCTCGCTTGCCATAATTCCGTCCACGTCGGCGCCTATTCCAGCAGCGCGGCTCAACTCCCGGTATGATGCCTTGCAGGGGCGACGCGTGACCCGCACGAATGGCGGGTCGTCGACTTATCATGGCTTGCAAAGCTCCTTGCAACGTCGTTTTTCGCGGGGATTGCAGGCCGGCGTCTCCTACACTTGGTCGAAGACGCTCGACAACGGGAGCGAGATTTTTGTATTTAACAGCGCGCCGTCGTCTTCGCAGATTCCTTCGATTTTCGGGGGACAACCGTTGGAGCGGGGATTGTCCCTGTTCGATCGTACACACCGGGCGTCGTTCCACTACTACTATGAATTGCCTTGGCAACGTGGCCAAAAGGGACTGGCGGGACGGATGGCTGGGGGGTGGGCTCTGAGCGGATTTACCGCGTTTGAGACGGGCGTGCCGCTGACGGTTGTGAATGGCGTGGATGCCGACGGATGGGACGGCAGCGGCAATGACCGGCCGGACCTGAACCCAGCGGGGCGCGCCGGAGTCCGGGCCCGGATCTGCGGCAACAGCGCTACAGGCTACTGCAATCCGGAGGCGGGCAATGCGCCCATTGACCCGAAAGAAGCCCGCTATATCCAGCGGCCTGCCTTTGCGGGAACGGCGCCTCTGTCCAGCGGCAATGCGGCACGCAACACGGAGCGGGTACCGGGGATCAAGAACTGGAATCTGAATCTGTTGAAGATGGTGAACTTGACGGAACGATTCCGGTTTGAATTCCGGACGGAATTCTACAACCTGTTCAATACGCCGCAATACACTACGCCCAGCGTGAGTCCATTTACGCCATCGGCGCAGGGGCTTGTGGGCAATTCCGTTTCGGCAACGCCGGATGGCCGGTTCCTGCAAGCGCAATTCCTGGATGGCGGAGCCCGGGTCATCCGTTATCAGTTGAAATTCCTGTTCTAAGCGCGGAACGGGTAAGATGGGGCCGTATGCCTTGGCAGCTTGCGGCTCCATGTAACAAGCAAAAGTGGACGGAGATGGAAGGCGATGCGCGCGTCCGCCTATGTTCCGGTTGCGGTGAGCACGTTTATTCGATTGCGGACCATACCGATACGGAGTTGCGAGAGCTGGGTTCGTTCTGCGGGTATTTTTCCGGAGAAACAAAAGGGCCTCCTCAGAGCCGCCGGGCCGTGATGGTCGGCACGTTGCTGACTACAATAGCGCCGCTGTTGGCGCAGGACTTTCGGATACGCGTCCAGGTGCGTGACGTGACGCAGCAGGCGATGCCGGGGGCGGCGGTTGAAATCGGAGGCCGGCGAGCTACTACTGACGAAGCCGGCACAGCCATCCTTACGGGGTTACCGGCTGGACGTTATGAAGTGATGGTCCAAAAGGCGGGTTTTAGAATCTGGCGGGGAACGTACAGTACGGGTTTGTCGAACGAGATGATCGTCCCTGTGGAGTTGCAGGTCGGTTCGGTGGGCGGCTCCGATTTTGTGGAACTGCATGGTGAGTTGTTCGTGGCTGTCAGTGATCCGCGCGATAAGCCGATTGGCAATGCAGAAATTACCGCAGACTGCGGCGGGGCGGGGAAGGTGCATGGGCTCACCGATGAGAAGGGAAACGCCGTGCTTCCGCTTCTTCACGAATCCGATTGCAAGGTAGCGGTTGTTGCCGCCGGATTTCAACCGTGGGAAACGGTCCAACATGTGCCATCCGGTGGAACGGTCCGCTTGCGTGCGAAACTATCATTGCCAACGCACCAGGAACGCGTGGATGTCCATCCTTCTGCGGGCCGGCGGTTCTGGAACTGGATGACGTCTTGTACAAGGCGGTAGCGTGAGACGTGCGAAGCACTGTCCGAAAGATCTGGCCGCGATGCCGGGCGATGAAAAGAAACGCTTCTGTGCGGATTGTAGTCACTATGTGTATGCGCGGAGTGCGTACACGGACGCGGAATGGGCGGCGCTGTTTGATGGCCAACGCGTCTGCGGATCTTGGTGGGGTGCTACGGATGCTCCCACGCGGACCAGGCGCTCTGTGCTGGCCGGCTCCCTGCTGACCACTATCTCACCGTTACTCGCCGAAACAGCGACACTACGTCTGCGTATCGTCGACGCGACTGGTAATGCTGTGCCGGGCGCGACGGCAACGGCAACGTGCGCGAACGGAACTCCTAAAACACGGAGCGCCGGAACGGACGGAGAGGCCGTGTTTTCCGGTATGGCATACGGCGACTGCGTCATTCAGGTGACGCAGCCCGGATTTCGCATGGTCCGCCAAACTCTAATTCTCACGGGCCAGCAGGATTTGTTGGTGCGGCTAGAGGTGGGCGAGATCACGATGGGTATCGTAATCCCGCCCACGCCCAAAAAACGGCGCTGGCGGTGGCTCGGGCGGGGTTAGAGCTTACGGCCGATAATCGCGTAGTCAAGGCAGCCGAAAAAGGCCTCGCGAAAATCGGCAGGCAGTGAGGCAAGACTAGGCATGGAATCGATGGCCGGGGCCAGTCGCTTCACTTCAATCCTTCCGAGGCCCGCCTCTTCCATATGGAATGCCGCCAGAACGGGCGGGACCGGCCGGTGGTGCGTCGGGTCCAGATAGAAATGAGTTGCGAAAATTGCCAGGCACTCCGGGTTCGGCGTTTCGTAGATGAGCACGCCGCCGCGTTCCAGTTTAGCTGCGCATAACCGCACAAATTCCGGCAGTTGCAGTGGCGGTAGATGCTCGATGACCTGGCTGCAGAACAGTACTTCGAACGCGCCATCGGCCTGGCTCTGGAGCCAGGTGAAAAGGTCGCCCACCTCTGCCCGTAATCCTTTGGATTTGCAGATCGCGACGGACTCTTCATCCCCGTCCACGCCAAGTGCCGGAATCCCCTTTTCCCGCAGGAGTTCCAGCATTTCTCCGCGGCCACAGCCGAGATCGACAATCCGGGTCTTTCCTTCGAAGTATCCGAGATAGTTTTCCAGGTTTTGCCGGACGTACTGCTCCGGGCCACGGTAGCGTTCCGCGAATCGCAGGAAATCGTAGGAATGGGCCTCATCCGGTTTTCCAGGAGCGGGTTGGGCCACGGCGGCCGCGGCGAAGGCCTTTTGCCGGACCGTGCGCAATTCCGAGTGAATGATGGATTCGTATTCGGTGCGGATTCGGTCCAGATCCGACCAAAGCCGCCGCTGAAGCTCCGCATTGGCGTTCGTCAAAGCGCCTTCGAAGGCAGTATGCTGCGCCTTGGCTATTTCGCGGAAGGTTCCTTCCATCGTCGACGACCGGTGGGTAAAGCCGCTCTGCAAATCGGCTACGCTGCGAAGGAACTGCATCTCATTGATGGCCAATTTGCGTTCCCACTCTTTGCGCCATTCGTGCCAATGCTTAGTAATGTCGGCCAGTTCCGTGGTCCGGTGACGGAGCGGTTCCAGCGAGTCCAGACGCCCATTGGCGCTGTCGGCAGCCGACTGCAGTTTGTGTATCGCGGCCTGGCAATCACCGAGAGCGGCGGCTATGGTCTCCAGCGCGCGATTGTGATCATTCAACGCTTCCAACGTTGCCTGGACGCAATTCATCTGCGCCCGGTTGAACTCCACCTGTTCCCGCACATGCCAATCGAGCACCCGGGCCACGAACCGCTTCCATTTTTGGATGAGATTGTTCTTGAACCCCGGCGGACGCGGATTGACCGTACCAATCGCTGCCACCTTGGCTTCGGCCGCGTCCCTGGAGTGCAGCAAAGGCAAAAGGTTCGCCATCGGCACGCCGAACGAACCACGTTCCCCCTGCGGATGGCGGGCGCGAACGCGGTCCTGAATCTCTCGAACCGCCTGTTCCAACTCCTGGAGCGACGCGTCGTTCTCAGCGGCCACGCTTGCTCCCTTTCCGGGGGCGTTCGTAGTCGGCACGGATGATGGTGGAGATGCCTCCGCGCGGCGTGAAGTCGCCGATCACGGTCGCGCGAACTGGGTCGGCCGCCTTGACGACGTCTCCCAGGAACTTGTTGACGATGTTCTCCTGAAAAATGCCGAGGTTCCGGTAGGCGAGCCAGTACATTTTCAGAGACTTGAGTTCCAGGCAGCGATCACCCGGCGTGTAGCGGAGCGTCAACGTGCCGTGATCGGGCAAGCCTGTCTTTGGACAAACGGAGGTAAACTCCGGGTGGACAATCTCGATTTCGTACTCGTTATCGTACTGGCTCGGCCAGCATTCAATTTCCGGGAGAACGGTGTCTACGCCGGAGGAGGCATGTTCGTCGGTATACGCCTTGGTCTTTTTCATGCGGAGATCAGTTTACGCGAAAGATGTTCCAGGAAGAGGCCCACGTCGGTCACAACGCCGACAGCCTGGCCGGTACCGCGGTCGCTAACCTTGGTGGCCACGGCGGGGTTGATGTCCACACAGACAATTTTTACCCAACTCGGCAGCATATTGCCGGTGGCGATGGAGTGGAGCATGGAACTTAAGCAGATCACGATGCCCGCGCCCTGCAGGTGTTCGTTATAGGCGTCCTGCGCCTCGTTCATGTCGGTAATCGTATCCGGCAAAGGGCCGTCATCACGAAGGCTGCCCGCCAGCACGAACGGCACCTTGGCCTTCACGCATTCATACATGACGCCGCTTGTCAGGCGGCCGGATTCGACGGCGCCCGCAATACCGCCCGCGTGATAGATGGCATTGATGGCGCGCATATGGTTGCGGTGTCCATGTTCTTCCAGCCGTCCGTCCGCCACGCGTACGCCGAGCGAGGTGCCTAGCAGCGCCGCCTCAATATCGTGCACGGCGAGCGCATTCCCGGCCAGCAACGCGTCTACCCACCCATTGCGGATCAACTCCGACAGCGGCCCCACGCCGCCCGTGTGAACGACGACGGGGCCAGAGACGATGACAATCTTCTTCCCCTCCCGCCGCATCTGTTCCATCAGTCCGGCGGTTTGGCGGACTGCCGTCTCCACCTGCCGTTCCGAGGAGATTTCGTTGCTCATGAACGAGAATCCGTGCCGGTCCCGCTCCTTCGACTCCGGGATGACGCGTATTCCGCGCATGCCCACCACAACTGCGTCACCGGCTTTCAAATCTCGCAACCGGCGGCAAACCGGACCATCTTCGGCCAACACCACCATGGCGTCCATGCGCTGCCGGGCAACAGGAATCCATGCCCCGTTCAGCCGCACTTCGGTGCGGTGGTTCGTTGTGGAGTAAAAATCTTCCGGCGCACAGCAATCTTTCTCGATGACGCGGCTCTCGGCGTCTCCGTCTTCGGCTGGCGTGCAACCGAGGCCGAGCAATTGCCCAAGCACGCTATCCATCAGTTCCGCGGTGGGCGTTTCAATCTTCAGCCGGAGGTGCGAGGGGTCGGAGTTCGTGCGGCCGATTTGGAAAATCTCGACTTCAAAGCGTCCTTGAAACTCGACGACCGTGTCGAAGATCCGTTCCATGATGTGGGAATCGATTAGGTGGCCGTGGGCCTCAACGGTCTCCTGGAAGGGAAGAGGTTGCGTAGCGGGATCCATGCTTCTTAACAGGATAGCGGGAAACCTATCTACTTCCTATGCAACTACAATAAAGAAGCGAGACCATGACGATCCCGATTGCCTGGCAACCGGACTCCGACGCACAGGCGCGGGCGCGGCTAACCGAGTTTCTGCAACAATGCGGCGAACCTGACTTTGCTTCTCTCCAGCGGCGTTCGGCTGAAGATGTCGAGTGGTTCACCGGGCAGCTGTTGCACTTTCTTGGCGTGAAATTTGAGCCCCACTACAAGAAACTGCTGGATGTCTCAGCAGGCGTGGAGTGGGCCCGCTGGTGCGTGGGCGGCGGACTGAACATCAGCCATCTCTGTCTGGCCGGCAAGGACCCTTCGCAGACGGCGATCGCCTGGGAAGGGGAAGAAGGCATGTCTCGCGCCTGGAGCTATCGGGCGCTGATCGTCATGGTGAAGAAGTGCGCGGCCGGCCTGCGCGATTTGGGCGTCAAGAAGGGCGACGCGGTGGGCGTGCATCTGCCGATGATGCCGGAGACGGCGGCGGTCCTGCTGGCGCTGGCCCGCATCGGCGCCGTAGCCGTTCCGTTGTTCACTGGGTATGGTCCGGCGGCCATCGCGGAACGAATGAACGATGTCGGGGCGGTATGTCTGTTCACGGCCAATGCCTTCCCGCGCCGTGGCCGTGTCATTCCTTCGAAAGTCACGGTGGACGAGGCGCTGCAGCGTTGTGAAACGGTCCGGCATGTGGTGGTAGTTCCGCGCCTGGAGAATGTGCCTGTTCCCATGCAGGCGGACCGGGATCTCACCTGGGACGCCGTATGCCAACGCGGCCATCACAGCCACACCGAACATACCTCGGCCGAAGATCCGCTGTTGATCGTCTATACCTCCGGAACTACGGGAAGGCCCAAGGGAATTGTCCATGCCCACTGCGGATTCCCCTTGAAATCGGCGGCGGATATGGCGTTTGGCTTTGATGTAGGCGCCGGAACACGGATCAGTTGGATTACCGATATCGGGTGGATGATGGGTCCTTGGCTCATCTACGGATCGCTGATTCTGGGCGGCACAATGGTGCTCTTCGACGGGGCGCCCGACTTTCCGCATCCAGCCCGTTTGTGGGCGTATGCGGACCGCCAAGCCGTGGCCGTACTCGGCCTTTCGCCCACGCTTGTCCGTTCGCTGAAGGCGTGCGGCGACGATTGGGCGCGCCGCTATCGCATGCCCTCCCTGCGCTTCTTTGGATCCACCGGTGAACCGTGGAATCCGGAGCCTTGGTGGTGGCTGTATGAGCACGTGGGACGGGGTCTAGCCCCTATCATCAACTACTCCGGCGGCACGGAGATTTCCGGCGGCATCCTCTGTGACAACCCGCTGCTGGGAGGTAAGCCGTGCGGTTTTGCGGCTCCGTGTCTGGGAATTGCTGCCGATGTCGTCAACGAGCAGGGCGAGAGCGTGCGCGGCGAAGTGGGAGAACTGGTGATTCGTAAGCCGTGGCTCGGTATGGCGCGCGGTTTTTATAAGGACGCGGAGCGATATCTGGATACGTATTGGCGTACGTTCCCCGGCGTCTGGCGGCACGGAGACTTTGCTCGTATCGATGAAGACGGCTACTGGTTCATCACGGGCCGCAGCGATGACACGATCAAGGTCGCGGGCAAGCGCGTGGGCCCAGCCGAAGTGGAATCCGTGCTGGTGGGGCATCCACAGGTCCGGGAGGCGGCGGCCGTGGCGGTGCCGGACGCGGTGAAGGGTTCCGCTATTGCGGTCTTTGTCGTGGTGCGGGAGAGTTCGGGCGGCGTGGCATTGGAAGAGGAGCTGAAGGATCGGGTGGCGCGCGAGTTGGGCAAACCCTTGCGGCCTTCGGTGGTAGTGCGGGTCCGAGGCATCCCAAAGACGCGCAATGGGAAGATCATGCGGCGTCTGGTGCGCGCGGCGTGGCTGGGTGAACCGCCGGGAGACGTCACAGCGCTGGAAGATCCTACGCTTGTGGACGAGATCGCCCGTGCGGGCAAAATGAAAATATCGTGAGCGACGCGACGCCCAAAGTATGCTACGATTCGCCTGGAATGGACGTTACGCGGGTATTAGTCGTTGAAGACGAGAAGCGAATCGCTGATTTCATTTCTCGCGGGCTGGAAAGCGCTGGGTATCAGGTTGCCACGGTCCACGACGGACAAAGCGCTGTCGACAAGATTCATGAACTCGAGTTCGATCTCATCGTGCTCGATCTGGGCCTGCCGGACATGGACGGGCTGAAAGTCCTTGAAAAGATCCGGAACCGGAAAACGACGCCGTCCGTTCTGATTCTCTCGGCCCGCGGCAACGTGGACGACCGGGTGAAGGGACTGGAGATGGGCGCCGACGACTACCTGGTGAAGCCTTTCGCCTTCGTCGAGTTCCTGGCCCGCGCCCGTGCGCTGCTTCGCCGCGGGACCACCATGCCGGAACGCTTCCAGGTAGGCGACTTGACTCTGGACGCTCTTCGCCGCAAAGTGACACGCGCCGGCGAAGTGATCGACTTGGCCCCCAAAGAGTTCAGCATCCTGGAATATCTGATGCGCCACCGCGGCAAGGCGCTCAGCCGTACAATGATCGTGGAACACGTCTGGGACATGGACTACGACGGCTTGACTAACATCGTGGACGTCTACATTCGCCATCTTCGCAGCAAAATTGACGATGACTACCCGGTGAAGCTGATTCACACCGTCCGCGGCATTGGCTACATGATCGACTTGCCGGTAGAATTAAAGGGGTAATCGGTCGATTCGGCCTTATGGGCATGCCACATACGGGACGCGTGAAAAGCCTTCGATTCCGGCTTACTATCAGCTACATCCTGATTTTTGGGGTTTTGCTGATCGCGATCGGTGTGACTTTTCGCTCGCGCTTGACCAGGATCATTCAAGAGCGCGTCGAAGAGGCTGTGGATGAAGACTGGAGCGCTGCCCGCGGCTTCCTTAAAGTGGAGCGCGGCCAAGCCATATGGTCCGTGGACCCGCGTGAGATGGACCGTACGGTGTTCCTCGAACGGTTGCGCCGGTTCGTGATGGTTGCCGACTCGCAGGGCGACGTGCTCGAAATGTCGATTGGCTACCGGCAGCAGGGAGTGGAGTCGCCGGCCGAGATTATGGCGCGTTTTCATGACGGCAGCCCGCGTCTGGTGGTGAAGGAGCAGGGCAGGGACCGTGTATTGTTGCGATACGGCGTCTTCCGCTCCGAAGGACACCCGTATCTGCTTGTGGTAGGGCGGCGCATTACTGACGCCGACGGTCTGCCGAACGCTTTCATGCGCGACTACTTCACGGTGCTCCCGCTATTGCTCCTGGTGACTGGCGTACTGGGCTGGTTCATGGCGGGCCGTTCCTTAATGCCTGTCAACAAGGTGGCAGAAGCCGCCCAACGGATCTCCGCGTCCAGTTTGCACCTCCGCATTCCCCGCCGTTACGCGAATGATGAACTGGAACAGCTGATTGTCGCCTTCAACACCATGATGGAGCGGCTGTCGGAGAACTTCGAGCAGGTCAGCCGATTCTCTACGGATGTGTCGCATGAACTGCGTACGCCCCTGACCGCCATCCGCGGACAGTTGGAAGTCGCGTTGATGACGGCGGAGAAGGAAGAGGATTTCCGCGAAGCGATTGTCAATGCGTTGGAGGACGTGGACCGCATCTCCAACATCGTAAGGGCGCTGCTATTGCTTTCCCAGGCGGAAACTGGCCAACTTGCACTTAACCGGGAGCCGGTGAATCTCACGGAAATTGTGGATGAATTGACCGAACAGTTCGGAACTTCGGCGAAGGAAGCGGGGTTGGAGCTTGCCTGGAAGTTCGACCCGGATGTGTTTATCCGCGGCGACCGGACGCAGATGGACCGCTTGGTAAGCAACCTCCTCGCTAACGCGCTGAAATATACTCAACGCGGCGGTCACGTCCTGGTGGAAGTCCGCCGTTCCGCCGATGAGGCCACGGCCATTCTCTCCGTTGCCGATGACGGGAAGGGAATTCCGGCCGAAAGTCTGCCCCACATATTTGACCGCTTCTACCGTGTGCCAGGGGAAGATCCGGACAAGGGGTTGGGCCTCGGTCTCAGCTTCGTCAACTGGATCGTCAAGGCCCATGGGGGGACGATTGAGGTCACCAGCAAATTTGGGCAAGGCACCACCTTTACGATCACGTTCCCGGCCCACCAGCCCGCCCCGCCCTCGTCTGGCGATTCCATTCCGTTGGCCGAAGCGCGACAATAGCCGGATATGGACCTTTCCCTGATCGAGCGGACGAGAGAAGGAATTGTCATTCTGGATGCCAAGGGGCAAATTGTAGCCGGAGACAGCGCAGACCGTCTTCGCGCGTATCTGCGGACGCTGGCCGAGGAAGGGCGCGCCAACGCCATTCTCAACCTGGCGCAGGTCGACTACATCGATTCCTCCGGTCTTGGCGCGCTCGTCATGAGCTTTTCCGCCCTTCGCAAAAAGGACGGGGCCTTGAAGTTGTTGAACCTCACCCGCCGGAATGTCGAACTGCTGGTCCTCACGAAACTCGAAACCGTTTTTGAAGTATTTGACGACGAGCAAAATGCTGTGAACAGCTTCTTCCCGAACCGTGAGATCAAGAAGTTCGATATTCTTACTTTTCTGCAACAGCGGAAAAAGACGACGGGGGAATAGCCAGTGGCGGCGGTGGGCGGCATTGCTCCCGGGTTCGTTCTGGACGGTTTCAGTCTGCGGGAGCTAACATATCCCGTACTCCTCGTGTTCTTCAAGATCTCCTGTCCCACCTGTCAGTTGGCGCTGCCGTATCTCCAGCGTCTTGCCGACGAGGGCGGGCTTCGGGTCGTAGCGATCTCGCAAGATGACCCCGAAGGCACGGCCGAGTTTCAGGAGGCTTTCGGTACGCGGATGGAAGTGGTATTCGACAACGCGGCCAACGGCTACGCGGTCAGCAATGCCTATGGCATTACCACGGTCCCGGCGATGTTTTTGGTGGAGCCGGGCGGCCGGATCGCCTGGTTGAACGAAGGGTTTGTGAAAGCGGATCTGGCCGCCCTGGCCCTTCGTTGGGGCGTGGATCTTTTCCCGTCCGGGGACCGTGCGCCGGAGTGGAAACCCGGTTGTGGGTCATGGAACTGACTCCGGCCCGGAGTCGCGATACACTGGAGAACGAATGGCATCCAAGATTTCTGAAGTGCTCGGCAACACTGCGGCGATTGTGAAGGGATTGAGCGTCACCTTCAAGGAGATGATGGCGCCCACGATTACCGAGGATTACCCGGCGGCGCCGGCGATCTTTCAGGAACGGTTCCGCGGCACCCACGTGTTGCAGCGCGATGAGAGCGGCCTGGAAAAGTGCGTCGCCTGTTTCCTGTGCGCGGCGGCATGCCCGGCCAGCTGCATCTACATCGAAGCGGCGGAAAACACGGAAACCAAGCGCATCAGCGGCGGTGAGCGTTACGCCGAAGTCTATAACATCGACTATAGCCGCTGCATTTTTTGCGGATTTTGCGTCGAAGCCTGCCCCACCGATGCGATCACGCATGGCCATGGTTTTGAAACGGCCAGCTACAACACCGCCACGCTCATCATGCGCAAGGAAAGCATGCTGACTCAGATTTCGCCCGCGGCAAGGCCGGCGCAACCTCTGGGTGAAGGCGCCGGCGCCCACTAATTTCCGCTACGGCATACGGTACTGGCTGCGGATCGCGGCCACGTTTTTCTTGGCCTGTGCCTGATAGTTGCTGGCGATGGCGGCGCACTGCTGGTTGAATTTCAACGCCTCCGTGATCCGTTTGGTGTCTTTCTTCGCCTCGCCCATCTTGTAGTTCGCCAAGCCAAGGTGAAACAGCGTTTCCGCCTGCAGGTCCTTGCTCTGCGACACATTGGGCAAGGCGGCCCGCAGATGGCTGTCCGCTTCTGCCCAACGTTGCTCATTGCTGGCGATGATGCCAAGCATCCATTCCGCGATGCCGGCCTTCTGATTTTTCATTCGTGTCCAATCTGCCTCGCTCACTCCCTGCGGAACCGGCCTTGTAGGCAGTGACTCAAGAAGCTTCTTGGCGTAGCCGCCAGCCTTTGCTTTGTCTTGCCGTTCATAGGCCTTGCTGGCCGCATAGAGGAGCATGTCGTCGCTCGCGGAGCCTTTGCCGATGTCTTCCTCCGCCATCAGCAGGGCCTTCTGATCGTTGCCGGACTGCTGATAGGCAAGGAACAGTTGCGGGCGCAACGGGGCGGCGTATTGGGAGCCGGGACTCTGTGTAAGCAGTAGTTCGCCGTACTCGACGCGTTTCGCCGGACTGGCCGCCTGCGCCGCGATGCTATAGAGGGCATAATCGCAATACGCGTCGACTTGCTTCGCATAGTCGGCCTGCGCCTGCCATGCGGCGGCTTCCTCTGTATCGGAGGGCTTGGGTGAACGTTGTAGGCGGCGGGCCGAAGCGGATGTATGGACCGCCCAGGTCCGGATCTGGTCAGGATTCTTGGCTCCCTCTGCCGCTTTCAAGTTCCCGTGCGCCGCCGCCAAATCGTCGCTGTCCGCGGTGAAGACCTTCTCTCCGGAGGCCAGCGCCTTGTCGAATTGGTTCGTCTTCAAATAGACAGTCTGCAGTTCGCCCCAGGCCCACGTTGCCGATTCATGACCCGGAAATTTGGCGGTGAAGTCTTCCAACAAAGCTGTTTTCTTGGCGTCATCGGCTTCATCGGTGATCTGTTTGAGAAGCGCTCCTTCTTTCGTTTCCAGATCGACAGTCAGTTTGCGTTTCGCCGCGTCGGCGGCGGTAGTCCAACACAAAAAGGCCAGTGCCAGGCACAGGCTGTTCAAGCGTGTCATGCGGTTCCCCCTACGGAATATCCGGCAATTGACAAAAAATGTCACTGCCGATTGTAGTGCAACCGGCGGGGAGGGACAATCGTGGGCGCCTAATATTGCCGGCGGAAGTGGCGGTAGCCGGACGCCTGCAACTTCGCGGATAGCTCCCGTTGTTCCGTTTCAGACTGCACAGGGCCCACCAGAAGGCGAGATGCGGAGGAGTTCTCCATAGGAGCAAGTTGCACCGGATACCCGCTTTTCCGAAGCCGTTCCTGCAGGGTGTTGTCGATGGACGGGTTAATCAAGCCCACCTGCAAGTAGAGGCCGGCGGGAGGGAGGCCGGGCGCTGGAATCGCCGCCGCGGGGGGCGCGGGCGGGGTGGGGAGAACGATCGGCGATGGTTTGTTGAGCGGTTCCACTACCACAGGGGGGGGAGGCACTTCGGTCCGTACAGCGGTGGCGGTCTGTACCCGCATGTGGGTAACGGTTCGTCCGGCCAGATAGCTCAGGCAGGCGACGAGACCGGTGAGCAGCGTCATGCCCAGGATCGCGGTCGTCAGACGCCGGTTGGCGGCGGCGAGCTCCACATTTTCGGGATTGGCCTGGGGAAAGGGGAAATCGCTCATGACGGGCTCCTTGCTCTATGGATCTATCGGACCGCTAGGGCGATAGCTTTACAGAAATAGGCAGAAAAACGGAGCGTCTAAGAGGTTTTCCGGATATCGAGAAGCGAAGTGTCCTAAATACAAGGAGTTGCAGAGAATCCTTGTAAAAATGGAAAGACGCCAATCGGTCGTTCCCAACTTTTTTGCGACTTTATTCTATTTATTTTCAGCAACTTGCTGCCGTAAAGTCCAAAAAGCTCCGATGCCGGCTGCTAGCTTGGAATTGCGAGACGGGCCGCGCGGTTGAGCGCCACTCGCCAGCTTATGGGGATGAGCTGGCGAGCAGTTGCTGCTCCTGCGCGGCCTGTTTTGCCTCCGACGGCCGCACAACGATCACGCACCGGGATTTGGGGCCCGCTGCGCTGGTTCTGCTACGCCGTACTCGACGAGGCGCCGGTTTGGGAGAGCCGGCGCCTCTCTTTTTATCTAGAAGCTATACCGCATCACCAACTGCCCCAGTCGCGAGGCCCCCGCTTGCGGGAAGATATGCGTGCTCGTGATCACGCCGCCATTGGGGATGTTCACCGTCATGTTGGGCTGTCCATAGTTCACGTGGTTCATCAGGTTCTGAAAGTTCGCGCCCAACGTAATTCGTCCATAGCGTTCCATCGAAAACCCTTTCTGAATACCGCCGTTAAAAATCACATAGCCAGGTCCAACCACCGAATTACGTGCCGCATTGCCGAACCGGCCATTCGGCGGTACGGCGAAGCCATTGCGATCAAACCACGTGCTCAAGGTCTCCGGATACTTCACGGGACCAGTTACGTCCGGACGTCCGCCGACATTGTTCGTGTTCGACGGATCGGATCCGGAGAACTGCGGATTCAGGAAATTGCCCGTGCTCAGGTTCACGAGCGCTGAAATTTGCCAACCGCCCCAGAGCTTGTTCTTGCCGAACGGCAACTCGTAGAGCACCTGGTTCATCCACTGATGTCGCGGAACCGAATAGAGGTCCGCCCGGTCACGTCGGCGATCGTACGCGTCTTCAATTTGCGTGTTCAACTCGGCAGATCCCGTATCGTCCACTTCGCTCAGCGCCTTCGCCCACGTCCATGCGGACGTTAGCAGTAAACCGTTCTGGAAGCGGCGGTTTAACTGCACCTGCAGCCCGCTATAAATGCTATTGGCCCCGCTCTCCGCGTAGATGATGTTGTTGTAGCGTGGATAAGGGCGGCGGGCAGCGGTAAAGGGCGTTGTGGATGCCATGGGCTGGTTGATGTTCCGCTGATAGGGCAGCTGCGACCCCTTGGAGCCAATGTAATTGATCCGGACTCCGGTAGAATTCGTGATCTCGCGTTCCACGGTGAAGCTGTACTGCGTCGAAACCTGGTTCCGCAAGTCGGGAGCGATCCCATTCAGGTTCAACGCGCCGGGAACGCCCGCCGCGGCAAACGGACTCTGGAAATTGAACGTTGGCGTGGCGCCATTGTTCGCTGTCGTCGAGAGCGAGAAAGGACCGCCCGAAATGGCCGCCGGAACGACGCCCGAGAAGTGGCCATAATACGCGCCAATGCCTCCCCGCAGTACCGTTTTGCGATTCCATTGGTAGGCAAACCCCAGGCGGGGGGCCCAGTTGTTCCTGTCGGCATTCCGGAAGGTTTTGGGCAGACCCAGGCTGGCCGCTGTCACAATCGGTACATCGGACGGGAAGAAGGGGCTAAACAGGCGCCGCGCGCTATCGTCCGGAATGATAACGCTGCCTGACTTGGGATCAAAACTGAACATGTTTCCATCGCGGGCATACGCCGGCTGGTTGTATTCATACCGGATCCCGTAACTTAGAGTCAGCTTCTGGCCGATTTTCCAGTCATCTTGGGCGTAGAACGAGAAGTCGCTCCAACGGTTGTACTGCGTGGGATAGGGATCGATGCGGGTCACCGAAGTGGGTAGCCCGAGCAGGAAATCCGCGTAGGGATTGCCGGTGTAGCGATTGGTAAAGCTGAAGCTTCCGTAGAGACCCTGCACCGAAGGCAGGTAACGATTCACGAACCAGTTCACATACTCTCCGCCGAACTTGAAAGTGTGGCGGCCCGTATTCCACGTGAAGTTGTCAGAGAATTGCCAGTGGCCGTCGTTCACCGGATTCAGCAGGGATTGCAGCGGGGAACCAAGGCCGGTAATGTTCAAGACCGGGATCCCCGGTGCATAGCTCCGGGCGGGCAGACCCTGGATGCCAATAGCGTCAAGCAGCCCCTGGCCCGTCACGTCGGCGA
>DASTML010000060.1:0-81960 GCA_035714175.1 Bryobacteraceae bacterium
CGGATGCGTCTCCCGGTGGCCCAGGTATCCGGGAGGCGAGCCAATCAACTTGGCGATTTCGTGCGAGTGCTGAAACTCCGCGCAGTCGATCTTAATCACGGCGCGCGCATTCCCCACCAGAGCCTCGGCTGTCGCTTCTACGATGCGGGTTTTCCCTGTACCCGTGGGCCCCAGGAATAGGAAATTGCCGATCGGCCGTCCTGGCGGGTTCATCCCGGTCAGGTGCATCTGGTAAATGTTGACGATCTGTTCGATCGCCTCCGGTTGACCAACTACCAGACGCCGCAACCCCGCGTCCAGCGATTCGGCATCTCGGCCCGTTCGCGAGGGATCCAAAACCACACCCCCGGCGGGCATCGCTCTTTTGGGTAGATTCCCGACGGGCAAGGTTTCCCCGATTCCATTCGGCATCATCGCTACCGTACTCCTTTGCGATTCATGACCAGGCAAGAGATTCTGTGGCTCTGGCCACGCTTGCCATTGCACGGACCCACCGCTAACGCGTACGGAATTTTTCGCAGGAGGATTTTTGCTCTTCTCAACATCTTTTTTCTCTGGATCTCTTCTTTCAGTCAACCAACGCGTCATGCAGCTCTCTCCGCTACATAACAGTTCGGCTGCCCGCCAAGAAGTATGAGCAAGTAGCATGCCGATTCCGTGTATGACAAAAATCGGATTTCCCTGATGTCAGGATTTTGGCGGACGCGACGGCCGGATCTCTACCCGGCTCACCAACGTCCGTTCCGGCATGGACAGCACCGCGACCACCATTTCCGCCACATCCTCCGGCGCAACCTTCCAATCGGCGGTTTTCCCGGACGACCGGGGCGAGAACTCCGTATCCACGCTGCCCGGCATGATCGTCGTCACACGGATGCCGTCGTACCGGTGGTCCAGCATCATCGCCTCTGTCATCCCGTTCAATCCAAATTTGGACGCGTTATATGCGGCTCCGCCGGCAAACGGATTCCGTGCCGCCAGGCTGCTCAGATGGACCAGGAATCCGCCTCCGCTCCGACGCATCGACTGAATCGCGCGCCGCGAACAGAGGTAAACGCCCGTCAGGTTGACGTCGATAGTCCGCCGCCAGTCCTCGATCGACAGGTCTCCCGCTGGCGAGAAAATGCCAATCCCCGCATTGGCCACCAAAATATCGACACCGCCCATTTTGTCTTCGGCAAAGGCAAAAAGCGCCTCCACGTCCTCCTCTTGGGTGACATCGGCCGCTGTTCCGTGTACCGCGGCGTGGTTCAATTCGGAAATGGCTGTGGACACGCCGGCGGCTGACCGTCCGCATAACGTCACGACGGCGCCCTCGGCCAGCAGCGCTTCGACGATCGCACGGCCAATTCCGCGCGTGCCGCCAGTTACGACCGCGCGTTTCCCTGCAAGTGGTGTTCTCATGCCCGCATGGTAAACCATGCCGCTACACCGGTCTCTGCAAAGCAACGATCCGCAAGTAACGAAATGATACGCTGATCCGTTGGAATGCGCCCACCCTCCGTCCTTCTCAGTCGCCGTGAAATGCTTGCCCTCGGGTTAGGCGCCGCGGCCTACTCCGCCGCCGTACCCGGCGAGACTCGCCAGGCCACCGGCGTAAAAGTTGGCGAAATGACTACCGGGTCGGTGCGTTTCTGGCTCCGCCGCACCGGTTCGTCGCACCGGCTGGCCAACGGAATTGTTCGCAGGGGAGACGGCAAAACGGCCAAGGTGTTGCCCCCGGATGCGGACCCGCGTGTTCTGGAAGGCGCCGCTCCGGGGGCTCCCGGCTACCTGCGTGTCGTTTATAAAGGCCCAGTTTCCGGCGCAACGCCCTGGCTCGACGTGAACGAAAATGCCGATTTTGCGACTTTCCCCCTCGTCACGGGCCTTCGGCCTGGCGGAGCCTACACGTACTCGGTGGAAACCCGGGCCACCCGCAAAGGCCGTATCGATGGCGAACTCGCCGGTAAATTCCGTACATTGCCGCCTGCGGACGCCGACGTGCCCATTCGCTTCGCCATGTTGAGCTGCCAGATGTATTTCCACACGGATTGCCCGGACGGATTTCATCTCTATCGCAGCATCCAGGTGGAGGATCCCGCCCTGCTGCTGAGTTGCGGCGACAACGTCTACTACGACGAGGACGACCCCATCGCCAACTCGGAAGCCGTCGCCCGCTACCACTGGAACCGGATGTATAGCCTGCCTACGCTTGTAGACTGTCTGCGTCACGTCGGCGGATATTGGCAGAAAGATGACCACGACGTTCTTTCCAATGACGCTTGGCCGGCCATTGTGCCGCGCCGCGTCGCGCCGCTCACCTTCGCCCAGGGTCAGCGTATTTTCCGGGAGCAGGTCCCGGCGCCGGAGAACGGCCGCCCGATGTACCGCACGGTCCGCGCTGGAGCCGGCGTCGAACTGTGGCTTCCGGAGGCTCGCGATTACCGCACGCCGAACGACGATCCGGATGGCCCGGAAAAAACAATCTGGGGCGCGGAACAGAAGCGTTGGCTGAAACAGTCTCTACAGGCCAGCAATGCCGTCTGGAAGATTATCGTCAATCCGAACCCCATCGTCGGTCCGGACCGCCCGTCCAAGAATGATAACCACGCCAATCCCGGTTTCCAGCACGAAAGCCGCGAAATCCGGCAGTTCCTGAAAGATAATTTCGACGGCAACGTCATCTCTGTTTGTGGGGATCGCCACTGGCAGTATCATTCCGTGGACCCCGAAACCGGCCTCCACGAGTTCGGGTGCGGCGCCGCGTCGGATGCCCACGCCGGCGGCACGCCGGGTCTCGATAAGCGGATGCACAGGTTTCACAGGGTGCAGGGCGGTTATCTGTCGTTCTCCGTGGAGCGGGACGGTGCGCAATCCGTCCTTCGCCTGCAGCACAAGGACGTCCATGGGCAACCTGTCCATGAGCACCGGTTCACGCGCAAAGCTTAGTTCGGTTACCCTTGGGCAGAATGCGGCATGGAATCGAACGTGGCTGGCTAAAAGCGAACCCTGACATAGAACTGCCCTTGCTGGTAGCGCGCGGATCGGCCGATGGCCCCACTCTTTCTATTACCGCGGGCGTTCATGGCGATGAGTACGAGGGCGTCCGTGCCATTTTTGAGTTCTTCGCCGAACTGGATACCGGGGACCTGCGTGGCCAGATCCGTGCTGTACCCGTCGTGAATCCTCCCGCCCACTGGGCTGTCCAACGCACCAGCCCAATCGATGGAGCCAACCTGGCCCGCGTCTTCCCTGGCGACCCGCACGGTACCGTTTCGGAGCGCATTGCCCACCTGCTGACCACGGAAATCATCGCGCCGGCGTCTTTCTATCTGGACCTCCACAGCGGCGGCGTACGCTACGCCATGCCCTCCATGGCCGGCTATGCGTCGGCGGACCCCCGCGCCCGCGCCGCCGCCGCCATCTTTGGCGCCCCCGTTATCTGGGGGCATCCGCACATCGACCCCGGCCGCACAGTCTCCGAAGCCCACGCCCGGCGCATCCCGTTTCTTTACACCGAAGCGTGGGGAGCGGGCCGCATCGCCGCCGCCGACCTGCGCATGATGAAGCGCGGCATCCGCAATCTGCTCTGCCATCTCGATATGTTGCCCGGCGCCCCGGAAATCCCCGCGCCTCCGCGCCGCCTGTCGGGCGCTGGCAACACCGATGACGGCATTGCTGCGAGTTTGCCCGGATTCCTGCAATTGGAAGCGTCTCTGCTGGACCGCGTGCAACGTGGCCAACTCCTTGGACGCCTTCTCGACCTGCACGGCCAGGCCATTGAGTCGTATTACGCGCCTCGGGCCGGAACGGTTGCTTTGACCCACGAGATGCCAATCGTGGCAAAGGGCGATACCCTATTCCTTTTGGCGGACGAAGAATGAATACATACGATTTTCAAGACGCAATACGCGAAGCAAGCATACGGGCGAAAACGCCCTGCTCCCTGGCGGCCTACGAACGCTCCCAGAAAAGCCTGGCCGGGGGCGTTTCTACCGCGCTGCGCCGTTCCGCAAAGCCCTACCCCATGTTCTATTCGCACGGGGAAGGCGCCTGGCTTACCGATGTGGACGGCAATCGCTTTCTCGACTACACCCTCGCCTGGGGACCTCTCATCCTGGGCCACGCGCCTGCCGCTGTCAATGAGGCCGTGGCCGCGCAACTGCCCAAAGGCCACACCTTCGGAGCCCAGCACACATTAGAGTATGAGGCGGCCGAACTCCTCTGCGCCGCCATCCCATGTGCCGACAAGGTGGCATTCGCCAATAGCGGCACGGAAATCGTGCAAGTGGCGCTCCGGCTTGCCCGCGGCGTCACCGGTCGGTCGTTGTATTTGAAATTTGAAGGGCACTATCACGGATGGGACGACAGCGTCCTCGTCAGCTACAAGCCCGCTGCAGCCGATTGCGGTTCTATGTCACCCATCCCCGTGGGAGCCGGCCAGCGTCCCTGGTCCGGGGCGGTCGTCGCCCGTTGGAACGACCGGGAGAGCGTGGCCGCCGCCTTCGCCGCCCATAAAGGGGAGATTTCCGCCATTATTTGTGAGCCGATGCTTTGCAACAGCGGCTGCCTGGCCCCGGAAAACGGTTTCCTCCAGTTCCTCCGGGAAACCGCTACCGCCGAAGGCGCCCTGTTGATTTTTGACGAAGTGATCACCGGATTTCGCCTCGCCATTGGTGGTGGGCAATCCTACTATGGCGTCACGCCGGACTTGGCGACCTTTGCCAAAGCCTGTGGCGGCGGCCTCCCGCTCTCCGTTCTGGCCGGCCGCGACCAGTTTATGAGCGCCATTGCGGAAGGCCGGGTTGTCCATGCCGGCACTTTGAACGGCAACCCTCTCGTGTTGGCCGCCGCCGTCGCCAGTCTGCGCGCCCTTACGCCGGAAGTGTACGAGCGGGTGGACAGTATGGGCCGCAAGTTACGGCAGGGGCTGGAAGAGGAATTGCGCGCCAAGGGGATCGATGCCGTCACCACGGGGGAAGGCGCCGTATTCCAGGTGCATTTCCAGGCGGAAACGCCGCATGAATATCGAGACACCTTACCGTCGAACAAGGCGCTTTACAGCTCCTTTCTGCTCGCCCTGTTGGATGCGGGCATCGTGGCCCTTCCCGATGGGCGTTGGTACCTCAGTGCCGCGCACGGGGAAACGGTAGTCGAAGAGACGCTGTCCCGGGTGCGCGCCCTGTGAGAATCGCGCTCCTCGCGCTGTGTTTTTCGGCGGCCGCCGCCGATTTCGCACCCGCCGGGCCGGGTAACCGGCGCAATTCGGAAGCCGACGCGCTCGTTCTCCGGGACGGCCGTATCCTTTTCACCTGGATCGAGTTTCAGGGCGATGGCGGCTCCGATTGGGCCGGGGCGCGCCTCTCAGCGCGGATCTCCAGTGACCAGGGGCAGACCTGGGGCGAAAAGTTTACCCTACAGGAAAATATCGGGACCATGAACGTCATGGAACCGGACCTCCTTCGCCTTAAATCCGGCAAGGTGCTCTTCCTCTTCTGCCGTAAGAACTCGCCGGCCGATTGCGCTCCCATGGTCCGCATCTCCAAGGATGATGCCAAAACCTTTACGCCGCCCGTGCCGATGGCAATCACACCCTCACCCTCCTACACCGGCTTTAATCATGACCGCGCCATTCAACTCCGCGGCGGTCGCATCCTCATGCCGGTATTCTTCACCACAGACTATCGCGTGGACCCTCACATCCGTTCGCGCATTTATTATTCCGATGATGAGGGCCACTCCTGGAAACCCAGTGAAACGGTTCTGGACCTGCCGGGAACGAAGCACGGAGCGCAGGAACCCGGCGTCATTGAGCTAAAGGACGGCCGCGTAATGGTTTGGGTTCGAACCGAACTGGGCCGCATCTACCGCGCCTACTCCAAAGACAAGGGCAGAACCTTTTCGGAGTTGCAGCCCATCGCCGGCATCGAGTCGCCCCTCTCTCCCCAATCCATCAAACGCCATCCGGGCACCGGTGACCTCATCCTGTTCTGGAACAATTCGCCGAAACAGCGTACGCCGCTCGCCACTGCCATTTCTCGCGACGAAGGCCGTACCTGGGAGCACCACAAAGTGCTGGATGAGACCCCGGGCGAGACCTTTGCCTATACCAGCGTCGAATGGTTGAAAGAAAAGGCGTTGATTAGCTATTACGCCGCCGCCCGCGAGGGAACTATTTCGTTGCGCATGAAAACGCTGCCGCTCCACTGGTTCTACGAGTAGGTATGCGCATTACGCCCTGGTTACGCGTGGTGGGGAGCCGGCAGTTCGGGCTCAGCAGCCCGTTTGACTGCCACATGTATACGTTGCGGCAACCGGGCGCCGGCATCGTGCTGATCGATGCGGGCAGCGGAATGGGGCAGGCGCGCGTCATCGAGAATTTGCGCGAGGAGTTTGATGGGGAATTGGACCGGGGCGTCATCCTGTTGACCCATCGCCATCCGGATCATGCCTGCGGCGCCGCTCGTCTGTCGCAGGCGTTACGCTGGCCCGTGGTGACATCCGCCTGGAGCCGTCCGGTCATCGAGTCGGGTGACGCTATGGGCAGCGGCTTGGTAGAAGCGCAGCTGCAGGGTGCCTACCCCCCGGAAATGCGTATGGAGCCCTGTTCCGTTGCGAGAGCATTCGATGACGGAGAGTATTTGTCGCTGGAAGGCTGGGACCTGCAGCCCATTCGTATACGCGGTCACTCCGACGATTCGGTGGCGTTTTTGTTTACGCAGAACGGCCGCCGCTGTTTGATCGCGGGAGATATCGTGTTCTATGGCGGCGTGTTGGGCGTGATCAACACGCCGGACTCCTCGCTGCGGGCCTACCGCGATGATCTGCCCAAACTGGCGGGGCAGGGAATCGACGCATTGCTGCCGGGCCATGGACTGTTCACGCTGGAGGGCGGACAAGCCCATATTGACGCCGCGCTCCGCGAGGTAAGCAAAGGATTTGTGCCCAGAACCATCGGGCAGGGAGACTTGATCTTCTAATGGAAAATCTGGCCAGGCCGGATCATCCCGGCCGTTGTCACGAACTGGGATTCTGCGGCTCGTATGTCGCCAATCGGTGGAACGGTGCGGTCCGGAAGTACGAGCGCCGGTCAATCCGAAGTGGATCCACCCTCCCTGCGGCCGCAGCGTGGGCCTTGCCCGTGGAACAGGGACGACGCTGCCCGGTCCCGGTGGCAGTTGCGAGGGCCACAGTCTTCTTATCGTCCGGCCGCCGGATAGGGCCCATGTGCGGAGACACCGAATGACGCCGTGCCTGCCGAGCGTCCGCAAAGCTGCCAACCTGTGGTTCAAACTCGAACTTTGCAATCCCACAGGCTCCTACAAAGACCGCTTTGTCCAGCGTGAAATAGAACGCATCGTTGCCTCGGGTGCGAAGACAGTGCTCGCAACTTCTTCTGGAAATACGGGAGCGGCACTGGCTGCCTATAGCGCCCGGGCGGGCATCCGTTGCCTCATTGTCGCGTCGCCGGAAGCCCCCATCGGGAAGGTGGCCCAGATGCGGGCGCACGGCGCGTGCGTGATCCGTGTGCCTGGTTTCACCACGGACCCGGTGCTCACCAGCCAGGTCATGACCGCCCTGCGCGAGGCGGGGCAACGCCGCGGCTGGCCGCTGGTCGTGTCCGCGTTTCGCTACTGCCCGGAAGGCATGGCGGGCGTTTCAGCCATCGCCCGGGAATTGGCCGGTCTGGCGCCTCGTCACGTATTTGTGCCTGTGGGCGGCGGCGGACTCTACGTCGCCGTGGTCCGTGGGTTTGCCGAAGCGGGGCTGGACGTAAAAGTACACGCCGTGCAGCCGTCGGGTTGCGGTACGGTGGTCGATGCGTGGCGGGCAGGAGCCCGGACAGCCGCCCCCGCTAGCGGCGCCACGCGGGTCAGCGGCCTCTCGGTGCCCGTAGACATTGACGCGACCCTTGCCCTCGAGCACCTCTATGCGTGCGGAGGGAGGGGCATCGCGGTCTCCGACGACGAGGTCTTTTCTGCCCATCGCCGCCTCCTTCGCGAAGAAGGAATCTATGGCGAGCCGGCCGGCGCCGCCGCTTACGCTGGTTGGTTGCGGGCTGAGTTGCCGGCGGGAGAAACGGCCGTCTGCCTTGTGACCGGGCAGGGCGGCAAAGATCCGGATTCTCTACTCGCGGCGGCCGCATTGGTGGACTCTCCGCTTGTGGAAGCGGCAGATATGGAAGGGTGGTTACGCGATGCTTGATGGCCGCGTGGTAATCGTAACCGGGGGTGCGACCGGGATAGGGCTGGGGATTACGAAGGTGCTGTGTGGATATGGCGCGCGCGTCGCGGTGATACAGCCTGTCGAGGTACCGTTGGCCGTGGAGGGTGCGCAGTTATTTCAAGGCGACGTACGTAACCCGGAGGCTTGGTTCGATACAGTCTGCGCGACGTATGGGTCCGTCCACGGGCTGGTCAATAACGCCGCCATTACCGGGACCATCGCGCTCTCTCCGTTCCTGGACGTCTCGCGCGAACATATTGACACTATGTTGGATGTGAACCTGAAAGGGCCGGTGTTGTGCTCCCAACGGGCGGCACGCGAATGGGTGCGGCGCGGGATTGGCGGCGGCGTGGTGCACATTGCGAGCGTGGGAAGTTTTGCGGCGCAAGAAAATGCTTCGCTATACTGCGCGTCCAAAGCGGCTTTAACCGGACTCACCCAGGCCATGGCATTGGAGCTGGCTCCGCACGGGATCCGGGTAAATGCGGTGGCCCCGGGCGACATCAAAACTGCTGCCAGCCAGGACAACGTTCCGGGGCCATACACCCGCCGGACGCCGCTCGGGCGGCAGGGACGCCCGGAAGAGATTGGCGAAGCAGCGGCATTTTTGCTGAGTGACAGGGCGTCGTTTATCACAGGGGAGACCCTCGTGGTGGATGGCGGATTTCTAAGTTATTGAAAGAGAAGAGTATGCAGTTTATTGATTCCGATACGTCATTCCCGATCAGTTCCGGGGTGATTCATGGCGGCCGTATGTTGGAAGTCGTCGTAACGGGTATTCCCGATGGCAGTTCTACGCCGGTACCGGGAGGGGCCGCCGGAGAGATGGAAGAGATATTCCGGCAGTTGGACGGCTTCCTTGCCACGGCGGGCGTCGACAGGCTGGCCGTCTGTACGGCCCGCCTGTATCTGCAAGACGTGACGACAGATATCGCCGCGGTGAATGTGGTCTGGAAGAGCTACTTTCAGAACCACCCGGTCTGCCGCCGCGCCTATGGCGTCCAACTACAGGCGGGCATGCGGGTGGAAGCGGCGTTTACGGCCGAACTTCCGTAGAATGCCCGCTATCTCTTTGATTCCATTGCGCCAAGGTGGCCTCTAACGTAGAGAGCATGAGCGGTTTGCTGAGGAAATCGTTCATCCCTGCTTCCAGGCAATGCTGCCGGTCCTCGGCCATGGCGCTCGCGGTGAGGGCGATGACGGGAAGTTGCGAGTAAACGCCGCCCCAGGCGCGAATCTCCCGGGTCGTCTGGTAGCCGTCGAGTACCGGCATTTGGCAATCCATCAGAACCAGGTCGACGTCGGCATTCCGTAAGGCATCGAGCGCCTCCTGTCCGTGGTTGGCCACAATCACCTGGCATCCCAGACGGATCAACATCTTCTGAAAAATCATCTGGTTGACGAGATTGTCCTCGGCCAGAAGCACCGTCATGCCATTGCTCGCGTGCGGTACCGGAGGGGGCGCCTCGGCGGGAGTTTCAGTTCCGGGCGCTGCTTCAAACGGTAAATGGACCCGGAATGTGGAGCCGCGTCCCGGTTCGCTTTCCAGGTCCACGGTACCGCCCATGGCGGTCACGAACCGCCGGACAATCGATAGGCCCAATCCGCTGCCGCCGAAGCGGCGGGTGGTGGAGGAATCGGCCTGCACGAAAGGGTCGAACAAGGTGGGAATTTTGTCGGCGGGCACGCCGAGACCCGTGTCAGAGACCGCAAAATGCATCGTTTTTGCATCCAAATTGATGCTTATTTGTAGCGAAACGGCGCCTTTTTCGGTGAATTTGACGGCATTTCCCAGCAAGTTCAGCAGCACCTGGCGGAGCCGCTGGGGATCGGTAAGGATAAACGAAGGGAGATCCGCGCCGGCCGCAAAGGTAATCTCGACGCCCTTGGCCGCCGCCTTCGGCCGGAATAAGGCGACCAGATTTTCTCCCAGAGCGCGAATATCGACCGGAGTTCTCTCCAGGCTCAGTTTTCCGGCCTCCACCTTGGCGAGGCTGAGAATGTCATCGACGATGGAAACCAGATTTTCGCCGGACTGGCGGATAACGGATACGAGTTTTTTCTGATCCTGGTTGAGCGGCGATTCATCGAGGATCTGAACCGCGCCGAGTACGCCATTCATCGGCGTACGAATTTCGTGGCTCATGGTGGCCAGGAACTCGCTTTTGGCGCGATTGGCCGCTTCGGCCGCCTCCGTGGCGCGGGCGAGGGTGGCGGTACGCTCCTCCACGCGTTCCTCCAGCCAACGGTTGCGGCGGAGCAGCTTTTTCTGACGGTTCCAGAGAACCAGCCCGATGAGGGCGAGCAGGGAGGCGCCGGTTAGAATCCGCACCCAGGCTTTTTGGTGTTGCGCGGGCTCGATGGTAACGGGTACGCGAAGCGGCATGCCGTTCCAGTCGCCGGCCTGGCTGGCGGTTTGGATGACGAACTCATAGTTGCCCGGGGACAGGTTCGTGTACTGGACGGCGCGCTGCTCGTTGCAGGTGCGCCAGGCCGATTCCAGCCCGTTCAAGCGGATCCGGCAAAAATCGCCGCCCAGAGGGTCCAATGGGAGGGTTTGGAATTCAATTTCCAGCGTTTTGACGCCCGGAGGAAGATCGAATGGCTGATTGATATCGAGGATACGGCCATCGGCGGCGAATTGGCGCAGGACGGGGGTGGGCGGGCGGGGAACCTTCGTGAATTCAGCAGGTTGTACGGAAACGAGCCCCAAGAGGCCTGGGAACCAGATTCGTCCATCCGGAGTGACGGCGCCGGTCGCGGAGGTCGCCAGACCATAGTTGGTAGTGGGAAGACCCTGCGCTTCGCCGAACCGTTCGAAGAGGAGCGGCGGGGCCGGATCGTCGGTGGCGGCCCGTGCCAGTTCCAGCGCCTGATTCCGGTTGAAACGGACAATGCCCTGCCGGGTGGCGCACCAAATATTGCCGAAGCGATCCTGGCTCATGTGGAAGAACTGGTCCCCGAATAGGAGAGGTTTTCTGGTGAGAAAACGGCCTTCGGCGGGGGAATAGATCTCCAGACCGTCGGTGGTGCCAATCCAAAGCAAGCCATCGCCGTCAAAGGCGAGGGCGTACCAGGCCCGGGCCCGTTCGGGAGACGCTTGCGCAGCCCGGGTGTAGCGATCCCCGTCCAGGTAATGGAGCCCCCCATACTGGGCCAGGGCCCAGATACGGCCCTTGGCGTCCCGGAGCCACTGCCGCACGCGATTGGGACCTTCCAGTATCTGGGAGCTCCAGCGTTCGCCGCGTCCGGGAAGGCGTGTCAGCCGGAAGTTGGCGGCGCCGTGGGAGTAGAGGAGGACACCCGGGGCTTCCCAAAACAGCGTGGACAAATTCCGGTACTCAATGGGTGGGGAAATGTGGAATTTGACGGCGGCATCGGGCGTAACACGAAACAGTCCGCTCTGGCTGGCAGCCACCAGTCCACCCTCCGGGTGGGCGAGAATGACTTGCGATTCGAGAATGCCCGGTTTTTTCAGGACACCGGCAAGGTTGCCGTTGACAATGTGGGCGATTCCGGACGCTTTGAGGCTTGCCCATAACGAGCCGTCGCGGTCGGCCGCCACCCCAGTAAAATGGCTTTCCGGCAGACCTTGTTCCTTGGTGTAACTGCGGAAGGCGGCGCTGCTGAGCCGATAGAGGTTACCCCAGCGGCCGCCAAACCACAGATTTCCCTGGGGATCTTCGGACACGGCGGAGAAGATCTCCTCCTGCTCCACGCCGACCGCCATCGCTTCCGTCCGTCCTCCGCAGATCCGGCCGAGTCCTTGGGCGAGGCCAAGCCAGAGGCAGCCGCGCTCGTCCTCATGCAGGACGAAGACCGGCTGCCTGGGTAAAGCGGGCGCTTCCCAGAGGCGGCTTGCCCCATTCTGCCAGCGAAAGAGCCCGTAGCTGCTGGCGATCCAGAGAGCGCCGTCGCCCGCTGCCAGGATTTTCAAGGGGGTTGCCCCATGACCGTTGTCCCAGAGTCCGTGCGATTTCCATCCAGCCGTTGTCAACTCGTATAGCCCGTTGTCGCTCAAAATGGCCCAAACATGTCCTTCGCTGTCACGGCTATTGACCCCGATTTGCAGGCCTGTTGGGGCCGGCTGCTGGAGAAGTTCGGGGGAGGGGAGCGCCTGGAGATTATCGCTTTGGCCGAAGGCGGGCGGTATGCGCGAGACGTCGAGCGTGGTAATCATGGACCGGCGGCCGATCTCGATGCGCTGAGAACCCGGGAGGGTCCGCATGGTCAGGATGCCGGTGGTTTCGCGGTCTTGGCTGGGTGTGTTGATGCCAGTGATCCGGAAACTGCCGAAACCGCCGAACCGGTCCCGTTCGATTCGGAAGATACATCCGCTGGATGCGCCGACCCATAAGTTCCCGTCCTGCCCCATAAGAAGCGTATTCAGGGAACTGCTGCTGCAACTGCCGGTACCCTTGGCACGAAAGAGGTCGCCGATTCGGAAAACCTGTGCTCTGCGGCCGTCAAACCGGACCAGGCCGTGGTTCGAGGCGAGCCAGACGTATCCGTCGCCGGGCGCAAATACGTTGGCAAACGTCTCCTCCGGCAGCCCGTGCGAAGCTCCCCAGCGGGTGAGAGAGAGGCTGGCGAGTGATTCATTGGGCGGGATGGCGTACGACGAACTGAGCGCCGTCAACCACAGCGCCAGCAAGCCGATCCGTTGGAAGCGACAACAGACACCCGGCCATGTCCTTCCTCCGCTACACGCAACCACAATGTCAGTATCGACCAAAATAGTAGTTTCCGATAGGCCAGAGAAAAGAAAGGATTTAAGAAAACAAACGTACATCGAACCCCTGGCAGAACTCGCCCGGAAGCAGGGCCAAAAGATAAAAGTGTCGATTTGGGCCAAAAACAGAGATGCGGCGGCTTTGCTCGCCTTGCCGGGCTGTTGCTTTTTGTTTGCGGCAGTAACCGATTGGCGCGCCTAGCCGGGAGGGGAGGGAGCCAAGCGGGGCCACTGGTCCACCGTCAGGGCCAGTACCCAAACATCAGATGCGCTATGGCCTTGGCCGTTCCGCGCACGCGGATCCGCCTGGCTTCCGCCCGCGTCCTTCCACCGCGCGTTCACCCTCTCACTCACCGTCCGGAGTTTGTGGCGCTCCCGCTTGGCCCCGCCTAGGTCCGGACCCGGCGTTTTGGGGATCGACCTTCCGCAGTTAAGAAGACTTTTTGGTTCCTCGCCGCGGGTGCGGGGCGAGGACCGGCCCGTGTTTGAGTTGACGGCTGTGCGCATGGCGTTGGCGAAAACCGCGCTGATTGGAATTTGTCCGTCGGCAGTGTCCCGATGTAGTTCGTAGCCGCGCCCATCGTCCATGTTCCCCTCGCTGTTGGTTTTGGCTCCGCTATCGCAATGGCGCGAAAGACCGGGGAGCCTTTGCGGAAGCGACTGGACCCGCTGACGTTGGATGCGAGGACCCTGTTCGGCCGCTTTGGCACGGGCGAAAGAGCCCTTGCGATGCTTGGCTTGGGTGTAGGTTGGGTGCGGCCTTGGCGCGGGTGCTCTTCCCTTGTTGGTTTTCCTGTCGTGCCGGAGGGCTTCCGGCGTACGCTCGCGGACGACGACGGCGGTGGAGCCGCGGCTGATGTGGCCGATGAGACGTTGGCTCTCGGTGGCGGCAATGACGGCGGCATGAGAATTCGGCGAAGGCGCGGGCGAAAACGGCTTTGGCGAGAAAGGCGGTGGCCAAGACAGTACTGTCTTTCGCCGGACGGCCAGTGGAGGACGTGTGCGCTGACAGAAGGAGTTCCGGCGGCGTCATCGAAACGACCGCAGCCAATAGCCGCAGTTTCTTGTCCAGCGGCCCTATAGAAACGGTGAATTCTGGAAACACTTCCTGCTGCAGAACATGGGCAATTGCGTGATGGCCGCCAGCGGAGTTAGCGGCATGATGATGGGGGTTGTCAGCAGGATGGTTTTGCAAGTGGCCCTTAGGGCCTGTTAGAGGCTGGCCTGACTTGGCGCGTACCCGGGCGCTATAGATCGGAAGGAAGGCGCGATGATGTGAGGTATCGCATGACGGTACCTGTGTTGTCCGTTTGGAGACGGGAGCGGGACCGTCCGGTAGGCAAAGCGCGGGGGGGCTGTGCTTGGCAGACGCAGTTAACGCGGCAGGCGGCGCGCGATCCAATCGTAGGCGGCGAAGCGGACGGGATCGGGAAAATCGTGGTCGGAGTCGGGATGCTCGACGCGGAGGTTTCCTGCTTCGTTGTAGAGGCCGTAGATCGGGCGGGCGGCGGCAAAGATGCGGTCCACGCTGTCATGACGGAAGTTGGCGTCCCGGAGAGGGGCGTTGACGAAGAGCGCGCGGGGAGCGAGGGCGGCGATCAGTTCGTAAAAGTCGAAAGGCACGTTTTCCGGATGGCCCAGATATTGCCCCATGCGCAACATGTAGCGGGCCTGGACCCACCCTTTGATGTTGCCGCCGTAGTAGTCCAGGAACGAGTCAAAGCCGCAACTGGAGACGATCACTTTCACGCGCTGGTCGTGCACGGCGGTGTAGATGGCATTATGCCCACCCAGGGAGTGGCCGATGGCGGCGTACGCTCCTTTCCGCACTTCGGGTAGAGCGTCCAAAAGATCCAGAGCGCGGACATTGTCCCAGATCGCCTTCATGGTCCCGCTGACATAGCCGAGGGCGTCCAGATCGGGCTGGTATTCCGCCAACTGGACGTAACTCGGGGAAATCGTGACGAACCCGCGTTCGGCCAGCTCCGCGGCGTATTGACGGTGCGGGCGGCCGCCGAGCCCCACGACGACTTTGTACCCCACAGTGTTATCGGTGGGATGGAGGCAGAGCACGGCGGGGGCGGGACGTCCGGCCAGCGCCGATTTCGGCAGACAGAGGTAGGCCGTTGTGAGGGAGTTGGGCTCGGACGCATAGGTGATGGCGCGCCGTACATAACTCCCCATGTCCGTTTCCTCTTGGACGGCCACAGCGAGCGGCGTCCGTTTTTCCGGTCCCGGCAGCGGCCCCGTGACTTGCCGCATCGCCGCGATCGCCTCATCGCGGCGGCGTTCCCAGTGCGCCCTGGTGGAGCCCTGCCGGATGCGGCCCTGGGCATCCCGGTATTCCAGTAAGTTCGTCCGGCTGAGGCCGCGCAACGGAGGGAGAGAAGGAGGCGCCGCGCCGAGCAGGGTGGGGAGGGATGCGAGTAGGGTGCGGCGCTCCATGGGGATCTCCGGCAGTGTGGCTACGCCGTGGTTTCGGCGTACTCTTCGATGGGCGGGCAGATGCAAACGAGGTTGCGGTCGCCGTAAGCGTTATCGATTCGCGAGACGGGCGGCCAGTATTTGTCCGAACGGGCGGAACCCGGAGGGAAGCAGCCCTCGGTGCGCGGATAGGGCCGGTTCCAATCGTCATCTGCGATGGTTTGCGTCGTGTGCGGCGCATGGCGGAGGGGGGACTCTTCGGCCTTGTATTTGCCGGACTCGACATCGGCGATTTCGCGGCGAATGGCGATCATGGCGTCGATGAAGCGGTCGAGTTCGTATTTGGATTCCGATTCGGTGGGTTCGATCATGAGCGTGCCGGGAACGGGGAAGCTCATGGTGGGAGCGTGGAAACCGTAGTCGATGAGGCGTTTGGCAATGTCATCGACCGTGATGCCGGCGGAGTCCTTCAGCGGGCGCGGGTCGAGGATACATTCGTGCGCGACGCGGCCGTTGTGGTTCTTGTAGAGAACGGGGAAGTGGGCATCGAGCCGCGCTGCGACATAGTTCGCATTCAGGATGGCGACTTCGGTCGCCAGCTTTAGGCCGGCGCCGCCCATCATGCGGATGTAGGTGTAGCTGATGGGGAGGATGGAGGCGCTGCCGTAGGGCGCGGCCGAGACGGGTCCCACGGGCGTGCCGGGCCGGGTGACCGGGTGGCCGGGGAGGAAGGGAGCGAGGTGCGACTTGACGCCGATGGGACCCATGCCAGGGCCGCCGCCGCCGTGGGGGATGCAGAACGTCTTGTGCAAGTTGAGATGGGAAACGTCGGAACCGTAGTCGCCGGGGCGCGCGATGCCGACCTGGGCGTTGAAGTTGGCTCCATCGAGATATACTTGCCCACCGTGCGAGTGGATGATGTCGCAGATTTCGCGGATCTGCTCTTCAAACACGCCGTGGGTGGAGGGGTAGGTGATCATGACCGCGGCGAGATTGGCGGCATGTTTGCCGGCTTTGGCGCGGAGATCGTCAAGATCGACGTTGCCGTCCGCGTCACAGGCGGTGACGACGACATCGTAGCCGACCATGTTGGCGGTGGCGGGATTGGTGCCGTGGGCCGAGGAAGGGATGAGGCAGATGTTGCGGTGGCCTTCGCCGCGAGAGATGTGATAACCGCGAATGGCGAGCAGGCCGGCGTATTCGCCCTGTGCGCCGGAGTTGGGCTGCAGGCTGACGGCATCGTACCCGGTGGCTTCGCAGATATCGCGTTCGAGAGCGGCGAACATCTCGTGATAACCTGCCGCCTGTTCGGCGGGAGCGAAGGGATGGATGTTGCCAAATTCCGGCCAGGTGACGGGGATCATCTCCGTGGTGGCGTTTAACTTCATGGTGCAGGAGCCGAGGGGAATCATGGCGCGGTCGAGAGCCAGATCGCGATCGGCCAAGCGACGCAGGTAGCGCAGCATTTCCGTTTCGCTGCGGTAGCGGTGGAAGACGGGGTGGGTGAGGAATTCGGACTGGCGGGAGAGGCCTGCCGGCAGGGGTTCGACGGAATCGACGGTCCCGTACGCCAAGCCGACCGCGCCGAAGGCCTGCCAAACACTTTCGATGTTGGCTGGCGTAGTGGTTTCGTCCGTCGTGATCCCAATCCGTCCGGGTTCGATGCGGAAGTTCAGGCGAAGCTCCTGGGCGCGGGCCGCAATTTGCTCCGTCTGGTCCCCGGTGCGAACGGAGATGGTATCGAAGAAGACGCCGGTTTCGACCTCGATGCCGACGCTGCGCAAACCCGCAGCGAGGACCGCAGTGCGACGGCGGATCTGCGTGGCGATTTCGGTGAGGCCTTCCGGACCGTGGTAGACGGCGTACATGGAGGCGATGACGGCGAGCAGGACCTGGGCCGTGCAGATATTGGAAGTCGCCTTTTCCCGGCGGATATGCTGCTCGCGAGTCTGGAGGGCGAGACGGTAGGCGCTGTTGCCGTGGGCATCAATCGACACGCCGACCAGGCGGCCGGGCATGTGCCGCTTGTAGGCATCCTTGACGGCGAGATAGGCGGCGTGGGGGCCGCCGTAACCCATGGGGACGCCGAAGCGCTGCGTGGAACCGATGGCAATCTCGGCGCCCAGTTCGGCGGGGGAGGCGAGGACGGTCAGCGCCAAGGGATCGGCGGCGAGGATGGGGACGGCGCGCGCGGCCTTGACGGCGGCAATGGGGGCACGAAGGTCGCGGACTTCGCCGTGCGAACCGGGGTATTGGAAGATGGCTCCGAAATAGCCTTCGAAGCTGGCGGTGAGCGGATCGCCGGTCACCACTTCTATACCGAGGGGTTGAGCGCGGGTACCGATGAGCGCGAGCGTTTGCGGGTGTATGTCGTGATCGACGAAGAACCGGTTGCTTTTGCCGGAGGCGACGCGTTTGGCGACGGTCATGGCTTCGGCTGCGGCGGTGGCTTCATCGAGAAGGGAGGCGTTGGCGACGTCAAGGCCAGTAAGGTCCGTCACCATGGTTTGGAAGTTCAGCAACGCTTCCAGGCGGCCTTGCGAAATTTCGGGCTGGTAGGGCGTATAGGCGGTGTACCAGGCGGGATTTTCCAGGATGTTGCGGAGGATGACGCCGGGCAAATGGGTGCCGTGATAGCCCATGCCGATGAAGTTGGTGAAGATCTGGTTTTTCGCAGCAATGCCGCGCATGTGTTCCAGAACCTCGACTTCACTGAGGGCGGGGCCATGGTCGAGGGGACGGGAGTGGCGGATGGAGGCGGGGACAGTCTGGTCAATGAGCGCGTCCAGGGAGGGGAGGCCCAGGGCGGCAAGCATGGCGGAGACGTCGGCCGGGGAGGGGCCGATGTGGCGGGAGGCGAAGTCCTTCTGGAGAGCAGGCATGGCGGAGCGTCCTTGTCTGCCCGCTCTGTCTTGGGTGCCTGAAAAAGTTATCTCTTCGGCGGGCCCGGGAACGAGCCACTTTCCAGATGGTTGGGGAATCAGGGCGGTCCTTTTGCCTGAGAGTTTCCGGGGCTGTTGCTCCTTCGGCGCTGCCTTGGCGGCAGTCTCTCCCGCACCCGACTTTTACGAATTGTTGGTATTGCGCGAACTTGCTGTATTGAGAGTATCGCGGGCGGGTTGGCGCTGGCAATGGGCCTACAATGAGGTCATGTCTAGACGATGGACGGCGGTATGGGCATTGTGCGCGGGGATGGCGCTTCCGGCCCATGACAAACACGGCAAGAAACATGCGCCGCCGGCGGCCGCGCAGCTTAAGAATCCGGCCGCGGGGACGAAAGCCGAGTTGGGCAAAGCGTCCTATGAGCGCGCGTGCGGGGCATGCCATGGGAACGACGGGAAGGCGGCGGCCGCCGCCAAGACGACGCCGAAGCCGCCGAAGTTGGCCGATGCGCACATGAATACGTTGAAAGACGGGGAGATTTACTGGGTGATTACGAATGGGATCGGCAAGACGATGCCGGGATTCCAGGCGCAATTGTCCGATACGGAGCGTTGGCAGATTGTGAACTATGTCCGGGCTTTGGCGAAAGGGGGGGCGGCCCATGCGCATTGAGCGGCGTTGGGTGGTTGGCCTGCTCCTGCTGGCGGCTTGTGGGGAGAAACCGAAAACCGAAGCCGTGGTGGACAAGTATGCGCTGACCGGCGAGGTGACGCATGTGGACGCGGCGGCCAAGTCGGCCACGATCCGGCATGAGGCGATCAAAGACGCCAGCGGCAAGGAATGGATGGCGGCGATGACGATGGAGTTCCCGGTGAAGGAGGCTGCGGACCTGGCGAAGTTGGCCCCTGGCGTGAAGATCCGGGCGACGCTGTATCAAAAGCCGAAGGATCTGGAATTTTGGGTGGGCGACGTGCAGGTGGCTCCGTAGGCGCATTATGATGGTCCTCTGCCGACCCACGCCTCTCCTTGGTTTCGCTGGCTTCCTGTTCTACTGACGGGAGCCGTTCTATATTTTGCCCCGCTGCCGGGTTTGGCGGCGGGGCAGCGGCATTTGCTGGCGGTGTTCGTAGCCACGATTGTGGCGTTGGTGGCGCGGCCAGCCCCAATGGGCGTGAGCGTCCTGTTGTCGCTGACGTTTCTCGCCTTGAGCGGGACGATTCCCGCCAATCGGGTACTACTTGGGTTCGCGAACCAGACCGTATGGCTGATCTTTGCCGCTTATCTGTTTGCGCGGGCGATTGGAAGTACAGGCCTGGGCATGCGGGTAGCGTACCTGTTGATCCGGCGATTTGCCACAACGCCGCTGCGGCTGGGGTACGCGGTGGTGAGCGCGGGAATGGCGGTGGCTCCGTTTGTTCCGTCGGATACGGCGCGTGGCGGGGGCGTGGTTTTTCCAGTGGCACGGAGCCTTGCGGCGGCGTTCGGGTCCGAACCGGGGCCGACGGGCCGGCGGATTGGCTCGTTTCTGATGCTGGTCTGCTTTCACGGGAACTACCTGGCTTCGGGCGTATTTTTGACTAGCATGGTCGCCAATCCGCTGATCGCGCAGTTTGTGAAGAAAATTGCGCAGGTGGAGATCACGTGGCTCGGGTGGCTGGCGGGTTCCTGCGTGCCGGCGCTCTGCTCCCTGGCGGCGGTTCCGTTTTTTATTCACCGCTGGCATCGGCCCGAAATAGAAGACACCGGTCCGGCGCGGGAACTGGCGTCGCGGCAGCTGGCGGCCATGGGTCCGATGACCAACCGGGAGCGGCTGCTGGTGGGTATTCTGGTGGCGGTGATGCTGGGTTGGGTGATGTCGCCATGGCATGGCGTTGCCAATGCGTTTGTGGCGCTGACGGGGATCTGCGCGCAGCTGTTGACGGGACTGTTGCAGTGGGACGATATCATCGGCGAACGGCAGGCGTGGGATGTGCTGCTGTGGTTTGCGCCGCTGATTATGATGGCCGATGAACTGAACGCCGGCGGCGTGGTGAAGGCCGTATCCGAAGGGCTGTTTCCGTATCTGGCGGGCTGGGCGTGGCCTGCGGCGCTGTCGGCGTTGGCGCTCGTCTACTTTTACATTCACTACGGCTTTGCGAGTATGACTGCGCACGTCACGGCGCTCTACCCCGCCTTCTTCACAGCGGCCGTGGCGACGGGGGCTCCGGTGATGCTGGCGGCGTTGCCGATGGCGTATTTCTCGAATCTGAACGCCGGCATTACGCACTATGGGACAGGCTCAGCCCCGATTTTCTTCGGCACGGGCTATGTGCGAGAGGCCGAATGGTGGCGGATTGGATTTCTGGTATCGCTGGTGAATGTGGTGATCTGGCTGGGCGTGGGCGTGGTTTGGTGGCGAGTGATCGGTTATTGGTAGACGTCTACTCCCAAGGCTGATCCTTGACGAAGGCGAGATGGTCCGGCAGCGGTTGGGCGGTGTGGAAGTGCCGTTTGTAGGCGCCTACCCAGTCGGCGGCCAACTCTTGTTGCGCCACGGCGAGATCGAGGCTGCCGCCGCAGACCATGGTGCGAAGGCGGTCTTCGAGCGCGTCCTTGACGCGGGCATTCCAGACGCTGTCACTGTAGCTTTGGGGCCAGAGGTTTTTCACTTCGTTGGAACCGCCGAGATCGGGCGGGATGAGGTAATCGACCTCGTAGGCGCGGGGCCGCGGATCATAAATGCCGTAGCGGCGGAAGACTTCCTGGGCGAGGGCGGGAGTGATGACGGGGCGGTCGCCTTCATCGGCGGCGGCGCACATGGCGGCAAGATTGACGGTGCGAACGGCGCCGGGCGTGAGAGCCGCGCGAGGAGCGGCGGGATCGCGATCGGAGCGGAGAGGGAAGAGGAGGAGGGCTAGCGCGGCGGCAAGTGCGCCCACGGCGAGAAAGCGCTCGCGGCGGCGGGGGCGGAAGCTGGCGGCCAATCGGATGCGCGAGGCGTCAGGCGGCGGCAGCGGTTGTTGCAGGTAGCCGTTGGTTGCCGTGGCGAGAGCGTTGGCCAGAGCGGATTGGCGTTGACGGCAAGAGGGGCAGGTGTCCAGGTGGCGGCGTACGGCGGCGGCGCGGACAGCTTCGAGTTCGCCATCGGATTCCATGAGCAATTCGTGATCGGAAGGGTGTGCCATGGCCTGCTCCTTACGGTTGGTGGATACGGCTGACGCGGGCGGCGGCGCGTTCCAGTGACAGCGCCACACTTCCCAGCGAGATGCCCAGGATCTGGGCGATTTCCCGGTACCGGAGACCTTCGGCGCGGAGGGCGACGCAGGAGCGATCCTGTTCGGGGAGGGCCGCTAATACTGCGGTGACGCGGCGGTGGGTTTGGTTGGCGATGGCCTGTTGCTCCGGCGTGGGAGCGGGACTGGGCGTCAGTACGGGCGGCGGGCGGCGCTGGCGGAGCTTCAAGGCCTGGTTGTGCGCCACCTGGAAGAGCCAGCCGCGCAGGTTGTCGCGGGGTTTGCCGGCGCGGAGGTGTTGGAAGAGGGCGAGGAAGACCTCCTGGATGATCTCTTCGCTGTCGGGCTCGGTGAGCCCGAGCGAGAGAGTGAACCGGAAGAGCGGGTTGCGGAACTGGTCGAAGAGGCCGGTGACCTCAGTTTCGAGGGAGGGGGGAGCGTCCGTCCCCGCCTCCAGCAGTTCCGGCAGCGCCGCTATGTCCGGTTGTACAAAGCGCATTCCGATTACTGTATCGAGTTTAGAAGCGAACCCGCATGCCGCCCCAAGCGGCGCGGGGCGCACCGGGGGCGAAAAATGTGGTGTTTTGCACGGGATATTCGCCGTTGACGGCCGGGAACGGGCGCGCCTGGAAGTTGCCTTGCGCGTTGAAACCGGCCGGGCCAAGTTGTGCGGCGGAGTAGTATTGACGATCAAACAGGTTGTTGACCTGGACGAAGAATTCCAGGACGCGGTGCGCGCGGAAACGGGCTCCGAGGTTGGCCACGCCGTAGCCGTCTGAACGGCCGGGGCCGAGATAATAGGCGCCGTCTGCGCGGTGCTGGTTGTTTTCATTGCCGCGGGCATAAGAACCGGAGACGCCGACGACCCCGAAGGTAACGGTGAGCTTGGGCAGAACATCGACATCGACAAAGCCCTTCACCATGTGGCTGGGTACCAGCGGGATGTGGTTGCCGGGCTGGATATGGATCAGGCCCTCCATTCCTTTTTCGCCTTCGAGCGCTTCGTCGTTGGAGCTGTTGCCTTCGCCGTTGACGGTTTCCAGGCTTTGGTAGGTGGCCTGCAGGAAGGTATAGCCGCCGCCGAACACGGCGCGGCCGAAGCGGCCATTCATCTGCATTTCCGCACCCTGCCGGCGGGTTTTGCCGAAGTTCTTAAAGTAGCCGTAGCCGGTCTGCGGCGAGGCGACGAAGAGGATGTCGTTCGTATTGTCGGAATGGAAGAAGCCGGCGGACCAGTTCCAGTTGGTTTCGAATTGGCCGCGGACGCCGGCTTCAAAGCTGCGCGTGACCACCTGCTTCAAAGGCGGATCGCCGGCCATGGCGTTGGGAAGTTTGCAGGGCGATTCGGGGTCGGCGCAACCGAGTTCGATGGAGGTTGGGGCGCGGTTGCCTTCGCTATAGCCGAAGTAGAGATTCCAAATTTTCGAGGGGCTGTAGGTGAGGCCCGCGGCGGGGTTAAACCGTTGGAAGCTGTGCGTGCCGGTGAGCGAACCGGTTCCGGCCAGGGGGCGGATGCGGTCGTAGTTTTCGATGCGAGTATTGTTGTAGCGGCCGGAAACGGTAAGGTTCCAGGCGCTGCCGAGTTTCAGCTTGTCGGTGGCGTAGACGCTGGCGGTGCGGATGCGGCCACGGAGATCGACGCGGGTGTCGAAGGGCTCACCGTCGGTGTCGCCACCCGTAACCCCGTCGCCAAAGGCGTTGAGCCCGGTGACGGAACGGTCCGGGTTCAGGTAGCCGAGCTCGGCGGATTGGAGGAAGTTCATGCGGCTGGCGTCGATGGCGGCGCCGGCGGTGAACTGGTTGCGGTTGGCGAAATAGGTCATTTGGCCGGAGCCGCCGAAGTTATGTTGTTCGGTGCGAGAGCGGTTGATAAGGCCATTGCATTTTTCGGCCGGTTCATCGCGCAGGAGAACGTTGGCGATGCAGCGCCAGGAGGGGAAGGGGGTGTTGGCGGCGTTGGCTCCGCTGGTGGGGAAACCGGTGTAGCCCGCAGCGGTGAGGGCGCGGATTTCGGCGGCGCTGGGCTGGTAGACAGATTGATCGAGCGATTCCTCGTTGATGTCGCCGTTGTAACTGGTGTTGCGGATGTAGCGGTGATAAGCGTTGCCGAAGAAGGTGAGGCGGCTGGAGGCGGCGTGGCTGATGGTGAAGTTCAGGAAGGGGGCGCGATTGGTGGTGATATCGGGCTTGGTGTAGATGCTGTTGTAGCGGCGGGCGAGATCGCGCATTTCGCCGAGGCCATTGCCGTAGAGCGAGTTGTTGGCGAAGGCCGCCGTGAGGGAGTAGCTGGTTTTTTCGCGCTGGCGGCCCACTTTGCCGAAGAATTGACGGACATTGGAGGGCGAAGACTCGCGCCAACCGTCTTCGAAGAACAGATTGGCAGCGCCGTACCAATGGAAGCCGTTGGCGGCCGACCCGCCGTGTTCGAGGTCCGCCATTTTACGGCCGAAGCTGCCTCCGCTTACCTGGAGCGCCGTGCCCGGCTGCGTAAGGCCGGATTTGGTTGTAATGGCCAACGCGCCGCCGAGCGTGTTGAGGCCGAACAGCGGATTGGAACCGGGCATCAGAACCGTCTCCGAGATGGCGATGCGGGGGATGAGATCCCAGCTGACGACATCGCCGAAGGGTTGATTGAGACGGACGCCGTCCATGTAGACCGACAGGCCTTGCGGCGTGCCCAGAAGGGGGCTGGCCGTATAGCCGCGGTAGTTTACGTCGGGCTGAATGGGATTGCCCTGGATTTCGTTGATGAAAACGCCCTGGAGGCGGCGGTTGAGGAGGTCGCTCAGGTCGAGCGCGTTGGTGGAAAGGAAGTCGCGGGAGTTGGTGGTCTGGACGGGAGCGGGGACTTCGTTGGGCGCGAGGTTGATGCCGGGAAGGGGAGTGGCGTCGACGACATCGATGGCGCTATTGGCCGGGGCCAGGCTGAGCTTGACGGTATGCGACTTGCTGCCGGAGGCAGGGAGGTCGATGGTCTCGGTTGAGGCGGCGAAGCCTGGTTTACGCACCGTGAGCGTGTAGGCGCCGGCGGAGAGGCCGGCGAGCGTGGCGTTCCCGTGGGAATCGGTGTTAAAGCGGCGGGCATTCAGGGTTCCGGCGGCGGGCATGGGCGCACCAGAGGAGTCGGTTACGAGCAGGCGCAATTCGCTCTGCGCCAGAAGCGCGGAGGCAGCGAAGAGGCCAACAAAGATTTTCAGCACGGACGTATATTCCCGGTGGCCCGTTTTTGTTCAGAGTTTCTTTTCTTGTGTAGGATGAGGACGTGACCCAACCGCGCATTGGCATTTTAGGTTTTTTGCATGAATCGAACACATTTTTAGGCATTCCGACCCGCTGGGAGGATTTTGCCTCGACCTCGATGCACGAAGGCGAGGCTGTCCGGGAGCGCTGGGGCCGTTCGCACCATGAGTTGGGCGGCTTCTTTGACGGCTGTCTTGCGGAAGGTTTGGAAGCCGTTCCCGGTTTCGCAACGCTGGCCGTGCCAAGCGGCGCGATTGCCGCCGAAGACTTCGAACGCATCGCCGATGCAATTTTGCAGGGTTTGGAACGTGTGGGGGAGGTGGACGGACTCCTGGTGGCGCTCCATGGGGCGACCGTGAGCGAGGCGTATCGGGACGCCGACGGCGAGGTGTTGCGGAGGATCCGGGCCAAGACCGGGCGGGCGCTGCCGATCGTCGTTACGCTGGATTTGCACGCCAATGTTTCCGCGGATATGACCGCGCTGAGCGATGCGATCGTGGCCTACCGAACCAACCCGCACCTGGACCAGAGGGAGCGAGGCGAAGAAGCTGCGCGGTTGCTGGCGCGGATGCTGCGTGGAGAAGTGCGGCCTGTGATGGCGCTGTCCACTCCGCCGCTTGCCGTCCCGATTGCGGCGCAATTGTCCGATTCCCTCTTTCTGTTCGACGACCTGCGCGAAGTGCTGGCTTGGCCGGGCATACTGTCCGCCAGCGTGAACCTTGGGTTCTACTACGCCGACGTGGAGGAGATGGGGACTTCGTTTCTTGCGGTGGCCGATGGGGACGAAGCTTTGGCGCGAAAGGCGGCCGACTGGATGGCGGACCGGGCGTGGGCGCGGCGCGGAGAGCTGTTGCCGGCATTGCCCAGTCCGGCGGAGGCAGTTGCGGCGGCGATGGCGGCGGAACGGAAACCCGTGGCGTTGATGGATGTGGGCGACAACGTGGGGGGCGGCAGCCCGGCTGATTCTCTGGTACTTTTCGAGGAGTGCCTAAGACAGGGCGCCCGGAAGACGCTGGTGGTGCTTTTTGCGCCGAATCTGGTGGAGCGGTGTGCGGCGGCAGGCGTGGGCGCGGCGGTTTCGTTGGGTTTCTGTGCCGGACAAGTGCGTCTGCTAGGCGATGGGCGGTTTACGGAAAGAAAAGTCCGACATGGAGGTTGGACGCATTGTGACCAGGGATTGACAGCGGTAGTGGAAACGGAAGAGGGGCACCATGTGGTGCTGACGACGAGGCGCATGGCTCCGATGAGTTTGGAGCAGGTGCGCAGCGCAGGCGTGGACCCGTCCCAACTGGACATCCTGATCGTGAAGGGCGTGATTGCTCCCCAGGCGGCATACCGGGAAGTGGCGGCGTCTATTGTTCTGGTCGACACGCCCGGTCCGACGGCGAACGATCCCGGGTCGTTTTCCTATCGGCACCGACGGCAGCCCATGTTTCCGATGGAGCCGATGTAAGCAAGACAAAAGCGGGAGGCGCGCAGGCGCGCCTCCCGCTTCGAAGACGCTACTGCAGCAGTCCGGAAACTTCTTCCAGAGCCGCGAAGCATTCGCGCAGCCACGTCCGGCAGTAGCGGCGCTCCGTGTAGCCGGCTTCGCTCTCGCAGAAGGCGGAAAACGAGAGGCTGGCTTTGTCCACGGACTGATAGACAGTTCCGTCGAGTACGGGGATGGAGATCTCCTTGGCGCCGGCGGCCAACAGATCCTGGCGGACGTTGGAACCCTCGTAGACATCGAACTTGGCGGCAACGCCGTAGTTCTTCACGATGATGTAGTCCACTTCGCTGCCGAGAGCCGAGAAGCATTCCTTGAGATGGCCGACGCTATCGACGGCGCCGCCAAGGACATACACGACGGTAATGCCGAGGTGGCCGTTTTCGGCTTCTTCCAGCGCTCCGCCCTTGTAGAGCCAGTCTTTCAGGTCTTCGCCTGAGCGGGCGCCGAGGTCCACGAGCGCGAGGCGCTTGGGATTGCCGTCCATCAAATAGTCAAGAACAGGCGCAATGGCAGCCGCTTTTTCCACTTCAACGGCTGTAGTTTGGGCGGGGTGGAAGCGAAGGAGCTGTCCGGCGGCGCCTTCGGCATCGAACGCGCGGAACGAGGCTTCCCGGGCGACGAGGAAGTCAGCGACCAGCCGGGCGACGGTGGTTTTGCCCACTCCCCCTTTTTCCCCATGCGTCAGAACGAGCCGGGGTTTCGCGGCCGTAACCGCTGTTTTCGACTTTTCAGAACTAGTTGCAGTACTCATTACGTTTAAAGGTCCTCTATACGAGAGAAAGGATGATCTTTCTGTGTGGGAATGATTGCGTTTCCCAGCGGTTGACGCAGCATCTTCCGGCGAACCGAAGGAGGCAGCAGAGCCGCCAGTTCCAGCGTGGTCGACACCCAAGCCGGGGTGGGGGTCCTGGCGGCGAGCCAATCCTCGATGTCTTCGCGGGGAACTCCGGTGATCCGGGCAAATTCGGAGGGCGTCAGGCGAGCCTGCTCCAGTCCCGTCCGGAGGACCGACGGAGCGACGGCGGCAAAGCCGCGCGGAACTGCTAAAGCCGCAAGCGAACGCAGTATCTCGACTTCTGTTTCCAGAGCGTCGAGCATTTCCTGGATCGTCGCCCCCGATGCGCACGGATCAGCCATTAACAGACAACAGGATGGGCCAAAGTCAGGATGTTAGCCAGCATATGGGCGTTTCCCCATTCTACCCCACTGGCGCTGAGAACGGGCCGGAAATCAGGGGATTTTGCCCCTAGCTGTTGCCTTCTTCGATAGCGACGCGGCGTTCCAGAAACCGGCGCATCGGCGCCCGTCCCTGCGGAGCGATGGGTTGGTTGCGCGGGAACTCGCGGGCCGGAAACGGCTTCACGTCGTCGGCGGCGGCCGGTTCGGCGTGATGGTGTCCGGTCTCGTCGGCATCGCGCAATTTACGCGCCACGCCGGGTCGCGGACAAGTGGATTTGAGGCCGTCAATGTGCTCGTGCAGTTCGTCGGAGATCTCTTTCCACATGGGATCGAGGATAAAATCAATCCCTTCGCGGCGAGCCAGCTTGGCGGCGGGGACGAAATCCGCATCGCCAGCGATCAAAACTATCTGATCAACCTGCTTCTTAAACGTCAGCGAGGCGATATCGAGGCCAATCCGCATATCGACGCCTTTTTGACGCACCTCGTAAGATACGTCTTCGGGCTTCAAGTCGGAAGGGAGCAAGGACCCGGCGAGTACCTGCTTTAGTTTGGCGGGGTCCAATGTCCAATTGCCGTAGTCGGCCAAGCGGCCCTGGCGCAACGCTACTTTCCGCAGTTTCCGTAGTTCCGAATGCAGGCCGGCGCGAAAAACAGCTTCATCGGATTTACCCAGTTCCACCAATTCTTTGGTGATCGGATGGAAGATCTTCTTATTCAAAGGAGGACAATCGTAGTAGAAGATCCGGTACAACTCACGCAGTTCGTTATTTTTGCCTTCCAGATGTTTTAACGACCAAGTAAATAAATCCTTGGCAACCTGGCGTGCGTCTTGCGTGTGGCCTTTTAGAATGCGGTATCTGCGCAGGAAGAAACCGCCATCGACCATGATGGCTGTGGGCATAGAGAACCTGCTTCCTCCTCAAGTCGAGACACATGAAGAAGATAAAGAAATGCCCCTGGGATCGGCACCACCCCGATTATTTGGCGGCACTTACTGCCAAGGGCTCGATGCCCCGAGTATAACAGATTTTTTTCAAAGAAGAACCTTAAGGGATGCAAACCTGTTATTTAAGACTTGATTAAGGCAAAGGCCCTACGCATGGACTGCGCGACGATAGATAGAATTTCCTCTTTCGGTTTCGCGCGAAGGGCGGCATTAAACGGTTCGCATCGCACAGGTGCGTCACAGTCCAAACCATCGAGGGCATTGAGGAACGCGGCCGTATCGATGACCCCGGTCGCCATCGGAATCTCCCGTTTACTGTCGATCTGCTGATCGACGGGAATGCCGGTGGGCGCGTCATTGAGATCGATGCAAACAATCTCGCTATTCCTGAGCGTGCGCAAGTCCGCCGCCGTTTCGCCCGCGGTGTACCAGTGCCAGGTATCCAGCACGAATCCGACGTTGTCCCGGCCGATTTCGGCGTGCAACTCCCGCATTTCCGCCATGGAGTGGATAAATGGGAAACGTTTTGCCGTCCAAAGAGTCTTGGGACCAACATATTCCAGCCCCAGGCGTTGGCCGTTATCCCCGAGAATCCGGGCCACTTCCCGTAAGCGTGCCGCGTGCTGCTTGAGATTGGCCAGGTAAGGAAGGGTGTCGTGATTCGGCGCAATCCAGGTACCGACCCGCGTTGCTCCCGCCTTGTGAAGAGCGGCGGCGACTGCGGGCAGGCCTGCCAGATCCTTGCGGAACAGCTCCTCGTCCTTCCGGAAATCGACCGTAAGTCCGGACTGCCCCCAAGCAAGGCGAAACTGTTTCATCTGCGCTGCGACTTCTTCCCGCTGCGGCCCGCTCATGGCCGCTAGCTCATCGCCAAATGGCTGCACGGCCTCATAGCCGAAGCTATGAGCATATTGAATGGTTTCCATCTGGTTGGCCTTGACGCCGATGGAGCCCGGCGTGAGGCATATGGTCATTTTGCGCGGCATAGTCTGCCTCCCTACGATACTCTGATCGCGTATCCCGCCGGGGCAGGAGCGGCGAAACTTTTCCGCGCGAGCTGAATCCAATGGGATGTGGGAAAGCCGGTCATCGATATCAACACGGGCTCCCGCTCGGGAGTAACGGGACCGCGAATCCGGTGCCCGTTGTGCGAATGGGAGCCGCCACACAGCGAACTGTGGGGTTGCACATGCGGCCATGAATGGCACACATTTGACACGGGCGGGGTTTGTCCGGGATGCGTCAAACAATGGATGTCCACGCAGTGTCATCGCTGCAATGGGTGGTCGGCCCATTCGGACTGGTATGAATACTGAGCGATACTGACGGAACATGGTCTCGTGGATCGATAACCTCGCCCGGCACGGGGTGGGCCTGTTGTTTGCCACCTGTCTGGTGGAGGCGTTGGGATTGCCGGTACCGGCGGCCGTGGCTCTTCTCGCGGCCGGTGCGCTGGTGGCGCTAGGTAAGATGACGTTTGGCGCAGCCTTGCTGGCCGCTGTGGGCGCCTTCCTGGCTGGCGATATTATCTACTTCTACCTGGGCCGAAAGACCGGTTGGTGGCTGTTGGGCATGTTGTGCCGGATCTCAACGAACCCGGACTCCTGCATCCTGACCTCGGCGGAGGCGTTCTACCGCCGCGGGCGCGCCGTGCTGCTGATTTGTAAGTTCATTCCCGGTTTAAATACTATGGCGCCGCCCCTTGCCGGGTCCATGAATATGCCGGTGGGGGAGTTCCTGGCGCTGGATACGGCCGGCATATTTCTTTACGCCGGCGTTTACCTTGGCCTGGGTTACATTTGCCGCGACGTACTGGGGGCGATGCTGGAAACGATGGGAAGGGCGGGGGCGGTGTTGGAAACGTTGTTTTTCGCGGCGCTGTTGGCCTATGTCGGCTACCGGCTGTGGTTGGCCTGGAAAAGCCGGGTGTACCGTGCCGTGCCGCGCGCCGGATTCACCGAAATCGACGGTCCTATTTTTGACGTGCGTAGCCACGGTTATTACGACGCCGACGCGCGGCGTATTTCCGGCAGCACGCGCCTGGAGCCGAATCGCCTATCTGACGTCGTGAGCGGAATCCCGCAGAAACAGCCGATTTACCTCTACTGTACGTGTCGCAATGACGAAACTAGCGCGAGGGTGGCCCACATACTGCGAACGCAGGGGGTGGACGCGCGGGTGATCAGCGGAGGTCTGGCTGCCTGGACCAAAGCCGGCGGAGCCTTGGAACCAGTCCCAGCGGACGATCTGGTGCAACTTCCCAGCTTTGCCCGGCGTTGAAACCTGGCGGTGCAATATGATGGCTGGCATGAATCGCCGGCAATGGCTAACGGCCGCAATGGGCGCTCCCGCTTTCTGGGGAGCCGAACTGAAGAAGCAGATCAAGATTACGGGACTGGAGACGGATCTCTTGAAGATGCCGCCGAAGGAACCCAACTACGACGCGATTCACAAGCTCGGCGTCGATAGCGGCATGGTGGTTTTGCGGCTCCGGACCGATGCGGGCATCACGGGTTGGGCCAGTTCGAACTTTGGGATGATTCCGGGCGGCCCGCGGGTGGTGCAGACGATTCTGGAGCAGGAAGTAAAGCCAGTCGTGCTCGGCATGGACCCTGCATTTCCGAAGAAGATCCGCGCGGAGCTATGGCGGTTATTGGAGTATCACGGCGTGGGCGGCGTGGTGCATTTCGCATTGGCGGCGACCGATATCGCGATCTGGGACATTCTGGGCAAGACGGCGGGCATGCCGGTGTGGAAGATGTTAGGGGCTTACCGCGACCGGATGCCCGTCTATTCCATGGCGGGGTGGTATGCCGACAATGACGCGGACAACTCCGTGTTCAAACGTTCCTGCGTGACAGCCATGGAACATGGGTATAAGGCGGTGAAGATCAAGGTGGGCCGCTACTCGCTCGACGACGATATCCGCCGCATCCGTCTGGCCTTTGACACCGTGGGCAAGGGCTACCGCGTGATGGTAGACGCCAATCAGGTATTCAACCGCAATGAGGCGCTGCGGCGCGGGAGGATATACCAGGAAATGGGCTGTTTCTGGTACGAAGAACCATTGCCGCCGCATGAGATGGAAGGGTATCGCGAGTTGGCCGACAAGCTGGATATCCGGATCGCCACGGGTGAGAATCTCTACACGAAGTACCAGTTTGCCGACCTGATCAACCGTCGTGGGGCCGACGTTGTACAACCGGACAACCGGCGCGCGGGCGGCGTGACGGAATGGATGGAAATTGCAGCGCTGGCCGATGGAAACGGCCTGGAATTAGCGAGCCACGGCGGCGGGTCAGCCAATATGAACATGCTGTTGGCCATGCCGAATGCGATCTACATGGAAACGGGCGGCCCGCAGAAAATGGTGGACGGCGAAGTGCTCGCGCCGCAAGAGCCGGGCATGAGCACGGAAGTTCCGGCGGCGACGATCGCAAAGTACAAAGTCGGCTGAGGTTATTCCAAGGCGAAAGCCACATACGAACCGCCGGACGGCGCGCCGCTCTTGCCGCCGCCGGCGGCGATGACGACGTACTGTTTCCCGTTAACCATATACGTGGCCGGGGTCGCGTTGCCGGAGAATGGGAGCTTGGTTTCCCACAATAGCTTGCCGTTTGCTTTGTCATACGCACGGAACTTGCGGTCAAAATTCGTAGCGCCGATGAACAGCAGGCCGGACTTGGTGAGGAGAGGTCCGCCGTAATTTTCAGAACCTGTATTGGTCAAACCCTTTGCGGCAAGTTCCGGATGTTCGCCAAACGGAATCTTCCAGGCGTATTCGCCCGTGTCGAGAGAGATGGCATTGAGCGTGCCCCACGGCGGCGCAATTGCGGGATATCCGTCGGGATCGAGAAACTTGTTGTAACCGTCCGTGGTGAACGCCTGGTCGTAGAGCGAACTGGCGGGCGCGGTGATGACTTCTTTCTCCTCGCCGGTCAGTAGATAGGCTTTCAACGCATCGATTGAGCTTTCGCCCAAGTGGGAGAAACCCGGCATACGGCCAACGCCGCCGCGGAGAATCTTGTCGAGCGCCGGCGCGTCCATGCGCGCGCCCAAAGCTTTCAGCGAAGGGAATTCGGGCGGGCTTCCGCCCAAGTCCTCGCGGTGGCAGCCGGCGCAACTGCGGACGTACAGCCGTCGTCCGTTTGTTGCCGCCGTCGCCTTGGCCCGCGGGACCAGTCGGAGGATCCAAGCCATTTCGTTGGAGTTGACATAAAAAAGGCCGGTCTCCGGATCAAAAGCCTGGCCGCCCCATTCGGCGGCGCCGTCAAACCCGGGGAAAACGATGGTTCCTTCCGGTGAGGGGGGCTCCCACTGTCCGTTGCTTCGCACCGTGCGCAACCTTTCCCGTGCGATGCGGTTGGCCTCCGGTGTGCGGGTGGTGAGCATGTCCTCGCTCAGACGTTGACGGGCAAAAGGTTCGGGCTTGGTGGGAAGCGTCTGCGTGGCGGCCAATTGTTCACCAGCGGCGGGCGAGGGCGGAGCCTTCGATTCCTGCAGCGGGAAGAGACTTTGGCCTGTCACGCGGTCAAACACGAAAAGATGGCCAGACTTGGTGGCCTGTGCCACGGCGTCGATCAGCTTGCCGTTCCGGCGGACGGTGACCAGGACAGGATTGGTGGGAAAGTCGCGGTCCCACACGTCGTGCTTCACCGCTTGAAAGTGCCATACGCGTTTGCCCGTCTTGGCATTCAGGCAGAGCAGGGTATTGGCGAACAGATTGTCGCCGGGACGGTTGCCGCCGAAGAAATCAAATGCCGCTGAGCCGGTGGGCACGTAGACCAGTCCCCGCTTGGCGTCGAGCGCCATTCCGGGCCAGTTATTGGCGCCTCCCAGAAACTTCCATCCGTCTTTGGGCCAGGTGTCGTAGCCAAATTCGCCGGGATGCGGAATGGTATGGAAGCTCCAGCGCATCTGTCCCGTGCGCGCGTCGAAGGCGCGGATATCGCCGGGGGCGGAGGGCAAGCCTTCGCTGCAGATGGAGCCGAGAATCAGCAGGTCGCCGAAGACGACGCCGGGCGTAGTCATCCCGACGGTCAGTGTTTCCTTGGGGCGCCCAAGACCTTCGCGAAGGTCAATCCAACCTTGGCCTCCAAAGGCCGGGTCCGGTTTCCCCGTCTTGAGATCCAAGGAATAGAGCTTGTACTGCGCGGCCACATAAAGGCGGGACTGTTTTCCGTCCGTCCAGTGCATCAGACCGCGGTTGCGTTGTTTGTTCCGGACGGCGGTTCCTTCGTAAGGGTTGAAACTCCACAACTCCTTGCCGGTAGCGCCATCGATGGCGAGCACGCGGAGTTTCGGCGAGGTGGCATAGAGGATACCGTCAAGCACCAGCGGATTGCATTGGATTTCGGAGCCCTCGAACGCATCGCCGGTATCGAGCGTCCAGGCTTCACGCAACCGGGCCACATTCGCCGGCGTGATTTGCCCCAGCGTGGAATAGTGCAGATTCTCGGGACCGCCATGATAAGCGGGCCAACCGGCGTATTGCGACGCGGGGACAGGCTTACGCTGGCCGAAGGCGGCGAGCGCCAGGAGCAGGACAAGCGAAAAACGCATGACCTCTATTCATATCGCAATGCCTCCACCGGGTCCAATCGCGATGCCTTGACGGCGGGCCAGGTACCAAAGAAGATACCGATCCCCACCGATACGCTGAAGCCGACAATAAGCGCCGTGGGCGGTACGACGCTGGGCAGCGAAGGCATCAACTTCCCGACAATCATCGTTACAACGATGGCGATGGCTATGCCAAGCAGACCGCCCGCACCGGTAAGGGCGATCGCTTCGGAGAGAAACTGGACAATAATGTCGCCGCGCCGGGCGCCCAACGCTTTGCGGATGCCGATCTCTTTCGTCCGTTCTGTGACGCTGACGAGCATGATATTCATGACGCCGATGCCGCCGACAAGCAGGCCGAGACCGCTAATGGCTATGGATACCATCACGATCATGGTTGTGATCGAATCAAAGCGGGCGATGATCTGGTCCGCCGTCGTCAGAGAAAAATCGTCCGGCGCACCGGCCGGCACTTTGCGGAACCGTCGAAGGATCTGCCGGGTCTCCTCTTCCACGTCGTTGCGGCGGCCCTCCCGGGCCTTGGCGATGACCACGAAGCGATCGATGCCGGGGTAGCGCAAGCGCGCTACGGAAAAAGGTATTGTCACCTGGCGGTCCAGCGGATTCTCTCCAAAGAAGCCGCCCTTTGCCTCTTCGGTTACCCCCACAATCGTATATTCCGCTCCGGCGACAATGACCGGTTGTCCCACCGCCCCTCCGCTGGGGAACAACGCTTCGGCCAACTTCGGGCCGATTACGCAAACCCGCGCGCCGCGCCTGTCTTCTTCTTCCGTATAGGGACGGCCCGCCAGGAAATTGCGCGGCTGCGTCAGGAAGCCGGAGGCCGTCATTCCCACCATGTTCACCTGGTCGGACTCAAATCCGGGCACCTTGGCTGTAATGGGGCTCTTCCCGATAAATCCGGGAAGGTAGAGGATCATGCTCACTTCCTCCACGTTCGGGATCAGCCGCCGGATCAAGTCCGCGGTCTCCGGGCCGACATTGCGGCGCCGCAATTCGGAGACCTGGGGCGGTTGGTTCGGATCGCCAGAATAACGGGAGATGAAGACATTGTCCGGGCCGAACTCGGAGAAAAATGTGGTGATGCCTTGCCGCAAACCGGTCAGTAGTGACGATACCGTCACTACCGTCGTGATTCCGATGACAATGCCCAGCACCGTGAGCAGGGACCGGAACCGGTGCGCCCACACGGAGTCCATGGCCACGCTGAGCAGTTCTGCGAAAGAGATGCGTCCCGTTACGTTTGCCATGCTTTACTCCGCGCGCAGTGCGACGATGGGGTCCAGCCTCGCCGCGCGTCGGGCCGGATACCACCCCGAAATGACGCCCACAACCGTTGACACGATAATCGACAGGGCAACATAAAACGTGGTGACCTCCAGGTCGACGCCGAATACAAGAGATAGCGCGCGCGCCATCAGGTAGCCCATGGACAGGCCGATAATGCCGCCCATCAGCGAGAGGAAGACGGCCTCCACCAGAAACTGCAAGAGAATATCGCTCTGCCGGGCGCCCAGTGATTTCCGGATGCCAATTTCACGAGTCCGCTCCGTGACGCTCACCAGCATGATGTTCATAATCACAATGCCGCCCACCACCAGGGAAATCATGGTGACCGGTACAATGACCACGCCGATGAGACCCAGAATCTGGTCGATGAAGGCGCGAATGGAGTCCGGCGTCAAAAAATCAAAATTGTCAACCGCGCCCGGCCGGGTTTTGAATCGCGTACGCAAGGCGGCGCGCGTAATGTCCAGGCCCTGGTCCAGCGTCAATCCGCTCTCCGGCCGCGGCCGGGCGAAGATGGAGATCGAGCGGGAAGGACCAATAATCCGTGTGAACGCGGCATCGGGAATGTACACCGAGCCATCCTGCGACCGGCCATTCGCATTCCCCAGCTTTTCCTGGAGACCGACGATAAGAAACGCGTAGCCGCGAATGATAATTGACTTGCCGATCGGGCTCGCGCCTTCGAAAAACTTCTGCTGGATGTCCGTTCCGATCACGCAGACAAATTGCCGGTTCTGCTCCTCCTGTTCGGAGAAAAAGCGGCCCTCGGTGGTGATGACGTCCCGGATCTCGGGCAGGGAAGCCGCTGTGCCGATGATGGAGGCGCCCTCAAATACCTGCTCCTTGTATTTCACGTCTTCGTTGCGGTTGCGGTACGGGCTGTAGAGGATCTGGTTGCCCGTCGTTGCACGCAGATAGGCGAGATCCTCCGGGCGGATCTCTTTGTTCACGCGAAGCTTTTCCGCTCTCTCCTTGCGGGTCATCTTGCCGACGTTGGCAATCTGCGCAATCAGATAGGTTTCACTGCCAAAGGCCTTGGAGGTGGTCTGGTTGGCATAATTGCCCAGGCCCTCAATGGCCGCCCCGACCAGAACTACGCTCGATACGCCGATGATGACCCCGAGCAGCGTCAAAAAGCTCCGCAACTTATGAGCCAGAATCGAACTGATCGCCAGGGCGAACGCCGTGGAAAGTTTATAACGGAGAGCACTCATACGGTCGAATTAGGCCGTCCTCTTCGCAGGCGCGGCAGGTTCCGCTCTCTCCACATGATCAACGGGCAGGGCATGCCTTTCTAGGGTAACAGGGCCGGTAAATTGTTCGTACTCTGTAATAAAAAGTACTTTACTGCAATCGCGAATTCTGGCACTCTAATTTTCGTGATCCTACGAATACTTGCCATTAGCGGTATCTTCATCGCCGCATCGATTGCGTGGATAATCCTGGGCTCCACAATTTCCAGCCGCACCCAGCGCATGGGCGATCGCCTCTCGCCGCGCATCGAATCGGTGTGGGGAACGCGGCAGGCGCAGTGGGCGCCGGCGGGGGGCGTGGAGGTTGAGAACCGATTGTTGGAAGAGATTGAAGAAGACGGGAAGAAAAAGAAGGTGGTGAAGACGGTGCTGCGGGAACTCCCTCTATGCCCGGCGCAGAGCAGAATCCGTGTGGCGCTTGATTTAGAACATCGCCAAAAGGGAATGCTTTGGTATAGCACCTACACCGTGGCGTTTGACGGTAATTACGGGTTTCAGAATCCCGACCCGGAGGGACGCGTTATCATCTTGCGGTTCCCGCTTCCCGCCGAGCAAGCTCTCTACGATGGGCTGCAGATTTCGGCGGATGGCCGGCCCCTCCCGCTGGCGATGAAGGGCGGCGGACTAGAATACCGCTGGGAGGCTGGTCCGAGCCAGAAGATGCAATTTGGCGTACGCTACAAATCGCAGGGTTTGGGTGGTTGGCGATATGGATTTGGGGAGAAGGTAACCGAGGTACATGATTTCGATCTGCAAATGAACACAAATTTCGCGCAGATTGACTTCGCCGATAGCTCACTCGCCCCGGTGAGAAAGACTCGAACCCCGAAAGGGTGGCAACTGGATTGGCAGTATCAAAACCTGCTGAGCGGCTTTCCCATTGCATTGGAAATGCCGGAGAAGCTCCAACCGGGTCCTTTGGCCGCCGAAATCGCATACTTCGCGCCCGTCTCCCTGTTCTTTTACTTCTTCCTGCTCTTCCTGGTCACTACACTCCGCGGCATGGATCTGCACCCGATGAACTACTTCTTTCTGGCTGGTGCGTTTTTCGCGTTCCACCTCTTATTGGCCTATTTAATGGACCAGATCGACCTCCACCTGTCCTTTTTGGTGGCGTCAGCCGTGTCAATCGGTCTCACTACCAGCTATCTCCGCCTGGTAACGGGTGCGAGTTTTGCTTTCCGGGAAGCCGCCGTTGGCCAGTTTATCTATCTCATCCTGTTCTCTTACGCATTCTTCTTCCAGGGGCTAACGGGCCTCACCATTACGATCGGCGCCATCGCTACTCTCTTTGTCGCCATGCAGGCCACAGGGCGTATCCGCTGGAGTGAGAAGTTCGGTAAACCACTGCCGCCGCCCCTGGCTGTGTGATTCCGGAAGGTCCCTCGGTTAGACGGGCAGCCAGTCCTCGATCAGAAATGCCATCGAGTTTCAGTCGGTATACAGTTGCTTGACTCGCTGCCAAAGTAATCTGGCAATAAGCTGGCCGAGATAGTCGAAATAACCCTATAAGACTAAATAAATCACTGAAAGCGTGCTTCGTTGGGCCGTGCTGTACGCGGCCATCGTGGGCACGCCTCCGGCCGCTAATTTTCGTTCAACGCCAATTTCGGGCAGGACGATGATTTGGCGTACGTTACGTTGCCCATCGATGCTCCCGCGACCGTGACCCTGATCATCTACGGGTATGGCGGCTGCGGCAACTTGTCGGCGGATGGAGGGGCTCCGGGTCCCAGCGCCCGCGGGGACCACGGGGCTTGCAGGGCCCAACTGGCCCTACCGGCTCCTCTTCCAATTGAATTGCCAATAGTCGTGCGCGGAGATTGGCTTGCTATGCTAATTCCCGCATGACTACGGGAAGCCGGGATCGACGTACATTTCTTCAACTCATAGGGGGAGGCCTCCTCGGCCGCCAACTTTTTTCACAGGCGCCCGCCGCCAAGCCCAATGTCCTCATGATCTGCGTGGACGATTTGAACGACTGGATCGGCTGCCTGGGAGGCCATCCCGATTCCGTTACGCCGAATTTTGACCGCCTGGCGAAGGAATCGGTCCTCTTTACGAATGCCCACTGTGCCGCCCCTTTATGCAACCCCTCGCGCGCCGCGCTGATGACGGGAATTCGCCCCTCGTCCTCCGGCATCTATCAGAACAACCAGCCATGGCGGACCGCTCCTCGGCTCGCCCGCACGCGGACCTTGCCGCAGTACTTCCAGGATCACGGCTACAAATCCATCGGCGGCGGTAAAACCTACCACGACGCCTTCCCCGATCCGGAAAGTTGGGAAGAATACTTTCCCTCGAAAACGAAACAAAAGCCTGTGGACCCTAAGCCGGACAAAACACCAGTCAACGGTCTGCCCAACATGGCGCAGTTCGATTGGGGCCCCATTTCGCAGGGGGATGAGGCCATGGGCGATCACCAGGTGGTGGACTGGGCAATGGGCCAGATGGCAAAAGATCACGGCCGTCCCCTGTTTCTCGCCGTCGGTCTCTACCGTCCCCACCTCCCCTGGTATGTACCCAAGCGCTATTTCGATCTCTACCCCATCGACAAGTTGACGCTGCCCAAAGTTAACGGCGACGATCTTGACGATGTCCCTCCCATCGGCAAACAAATGGCAAAGCCGGACGGGGACCACCGGATCGTCACCGGACACGGCCAATGGAAAGCGGCGGTCCAGGGTTACCTCGCTTCCATACGCTTTGCCGACACGCAACTTGGCCGCGTTTTGGATGCGTTCGAGAAGAGTCCGCTTGCAAAGAATGCCGTTGTGCTGCTCTGGAGCGATCATGGCTGGCATCTCGGAGAGAAGCTGCACTGGCGAAAGTTCAGCCTGTGGGAAGAAGCCACGCACAACGTGTTGATGATGAAGGTTCCAGGCCTCACCGCGCCGGGCGGGCGCTGCGACCGTACCGTGAGCCTGATGGACGTATTTCCCACCCTCACCGACATCTGTGGTCTGCCGCCCAAAAAGGAATGTGAAGGCGTCAGCTTACGGCCTCTTCTCGCCAATCCGAAAGCGAAATGGGACCGCGCCGCATTGACCACGTATGGCAGGGCCAACCACTCCGTCCGGACAGAGCGTTGGCGCTATATACGCTACAGCGACGGCACGGAAGAACTCTATGACCGCGCTCAGGATCCTCTGGAGTGGAAGAATCTGGCGGGCGAACCGAAATACGCTTCCGTGAAAAAGGAGCACGCCCGCTGGCTTCCCCAAACCGACGCGCCCGAGATTGCGGCCCGGCCGGGCGGCGGACCGGAGTAGCCTGCTACTATCGATACTCAGGAGACCAACTGATGCGTATTTTTCTGACTGCCGCAGCCGCGCTGCTGCTCACTTCCGGACTGGCCGTGGCCGGTGAAAAGGGCATGATGCACTGCTTTGCGTTTACCGTAATCCCGGAAGCGACCGACTCCGACTGGAAGGCATTCGCTGAGGCGACCGACCAGTGGCCCCAGAAGTTCAAGGGCATCCAGAAGGTGTGGCACGGCAAGCTGCGGGCCCCTTTGGCGCAATTTACCGTCAGCGCAGAAGCCCGGAAGAAACTGGCAGCCGGGGAGAAAGATGTAGACACCAAGGCCAACCGGTTGATGCGGCAGCATGGCGTCTGCATGCTGATGGAGAACGCCGACACGCTGAAGGCCTACACCGCGCAGCCTTTCCACAAGGAGTGGATGGCGAAGTACGAAAAGGTACGGGTAGCCGGTACGACCACTTACGACATTCTCGGCCAATAACTACATTGGCAACCTGTCCGGCAAAAAGGGGGTGGCTCACGCCATCCCCTTTTTTATTTGTGTTCTCCGGCCGCTCGCCGCAGGTCATCGAGGGATACGGTGTGTGGCTCCCAGCCGTGGGCCGGGGCTGATTTTCGCGACAGTTTGCGCCAGCGGCGTGCCTGCCGCCCGTTTCCCTCCGCCTCCGCTAGCTGGGCGCGAGTCGCAAAGATCACCGAGCGGAATGGATGGGCCGCCGACAGTTCCCGTTCCACGATCGTGTCCGCATGGTCCAACAACGCCCGCGCACGGTGCGCATGTTTCGCCAGAATCGCCGCGTGTGCGGTTTGGATCAACGCCGTTGCCCGGCTCATTGGGCCTTCGGCCGTCAGAAGAGTCGGCAGGATTTCCTCCAGTTCGCTCCAAACCGGCTCCGTGTCTATTCGCGCAACGGCTACGTTGAACCGGCAGGCGGCCTGTTCCCGGCTGCCGGGGGCCGCGAGGGTGCAAGCCTGTTTCCATGCGGCCATGGCGTCGGTTGTCCGGCCCGCCGCGTGCAGAGCCACGCCCAAGCCCAGCCACTGCGTGATCCGCTCTTCGCTTGCCGCGGGCAACTCCGTCAGCGACTGCTTCCACAGCGGGATCGCGGCTTCGGGAAATCCTCCCAGCACGAGGTAGTTCGCCAGTTCCGAGCGCAGGTAGGCTAACGTTTCCGCCTTGCAGGGAAGGCACAGGGCAATCGCCTGCAACTGGAGTTCCTCTGCCCGCCGCCAGTGCCCGGCGCGGGCCGCTTCCAAAGCGTCCGCGCGGCGCGCGGCGGGAGTTTCGGCCGTTGCGGCAAACGGCAGGAGCAGCGGCAGGAGCAGGAGTGGTCTCATGCTCCGAGAATGGCCGCCGCCGCAACCCCAACCGCGGGGTGCTAGCTCGCAAAGTGCTGAAAAGAAGGGAAATCAAAATCGACTTCCCGCGGGAACGCCTACTGCGGCAGGATCTCCAATCGCCGTTTCGGCGTCTCCCCGTCCACATCTTCCTTCTCAAAAGCGTCTAGAATTTCCAACCCGCCGGTCACGCGGCCAAACGCGCTGTACTTGCCGTCCAAGTGCGGAGCCGGACCCAGCACCAGGAAGAACGAGGTATTTGCCGAGTCCGGATCGTCGCCCCGCGCCATCGATACAATGCCGCGCACATGCTTCACGTCGTCCCGGAATTCCCCCTTCAATTTTCGGACCCACCGGTCCGCATTATGTGGCGCGCCATTGGGTCGCGTGTGACCCATGCCTCCCTGCACAACAAACTCCTTCACCACCCGGTGAAACGATGTGCCGTTGTACCACCCCGTCTCGACAAGCTTCACGAACTGGCGCACATGGTTTGGCGCCCATTCAGGTTCCAAAGTGATTTCAATTACCCCGAGCGTCGTCGGCAACTTTACGGTCTTCGGCAATTCGGAAACAGGCGTGTCGGCGTAGGGTTCCCGCTTCTTGGGCTCAATCGTCACGCGTTCAATCCGTATCGGCGTCGCCGTAAAGCCATCCGCGCCGGCGGGGGCCCGCGAAATTGTATCGACTACATCGAGCCCCTCCGTCACGCGCCCAAATGCTGAAAACTGCCCGTCCAACGGCGGCTGCGGCGAGGAGCAGATGAAAAACTGGGACCCATCCGAATCAGGTTTATTCGGAATACGGACGGTAGAGACAACGCCCCGTTCGTGCTTCATGGCCGAATACTCTCCCGGCAGCAGGTTGAGTCCGCCCGTTCCCCACAGATTGCGCGGTGTTTTCGGCGATTTCAGCAGCGGATCGCCGCCCTGTATGATCGCATTGGCCACGGTCCGGTGAAACGCGCTGCCGTCGTAATAGCCTTTCTGCGCACGTGCAATAAACTCCTTCACGTGCCTCGGGGCATGTTCGGGTGCGAACTCGAAGCGGATCACCCCCATCGGCGTCGTCACGACCGCCTCCAGTTCCGAAGGCGGCTGCGCGGGCAGGGCGGGGAAAAGAGTGAAAAGCAGCAGGCAAAGGCGCATGCGACACCATCTTATCCTGCCTGTCTGCCGCTGTCCCTGTGGTAAATGGGGAGTCATTCCCTGTATGCTTGTTCCCGAATTTTATTTGCCTGCGGGCATCAGGAGAACGGATATGAAATGGATGTGGACGGGGCTTTTGTTGGCCGGAGTGGCCCTGGCGCAGCAGCCGCGCATCTTCAACACAGTGAAGACCAAGTTAGCGCAGGGGAAACAAGTCGTCGGCGGCACTGTGTCGTCTTCTGACCCGGATGTTTACTGTGCGATGGCGGGCAGCGGCTTTGATTTCACCTGGATTGAAATGCAGCACAGCCCTTTGACCTACTCCGAGGTTGCGCGCATGATCTACGCCTGCCGCGGCGCTGCTGCCATGCCTTTCATCCGCGTTCCCGACGCCAACGAAGGCGACATTCAAAAGGCGACCGACGTGGGCGCGGTCGGAATCATTCTCCCCATGGTCGAATCCGTTGATAAGGTTCACAATGCCATCAAGTTCGCCAAGTACCCGCCCATCGGTAAACGCAGCCAGGGCGGCGGCCAATACGGCGCGCTCTGGGGCAGCGACTATCGCCAGCAGGCCAACGCCAACATCATGATTGTCGCCATGATCGAATCGCCCGCTGGCGTTGCCATCGCCGACCAGATCGCCGCGATCCCCGGTGTCGACGTGGTCTTCGTGGCCAGCACGGACTTGGGCAGTTTCTCGGGCCTCAAGCAGGGGCAGCCGGAGTACGAAGCGCTCGTCACGAAAATCAAAACCGCCGTTCTGGCGAACAAGAAGATCCTCGCCGGCCCCTTGGCCTGGAAGGACCGTCCGGGTTACCACTTCTTCCAAGGTCCAGGCGAAACGTCGCTCATCCGGCAGGGTGCGAAAGCCGCGTTGAGTGGGGAGAACGAAGGTGCGCCGAAGGGCGTCGCCGTTATCGAAGGCACTGAGAAGAAGTAGTTACCGCATCAACTGTTGAAAGAACGCGCCGCGTGTGACCGGCCCCGTGCGCGTAGGTGTGGCTGGGCCGAAATCCTTGATCCGGATATCGGTCCAGTACAACGGCAGATCGCCATGGAACCAGTTGCGGTGGTCCACCGCCATCCAATTTTTCTCCACCACAGAACGCTGTGGCTCGCCCGGCAGATTGAATTTGGCGGCTAGTGCGCGCGCCGCTTCGTCGCGGGTAATCGGCGAGTCCGGAGAAGCATGCAGGTCGTCATACCGTGCCGGGTACATCCCCTGAATCGCAGCCATCTGAATCGCGGCAAACTGGGGATGCGTTTCCGGCAGATCATCGAACCAGAAGATCTGCACACCAGCCGCCGTCAGCTCCCGCTGCACCATCTCGGTGGGCGCTGTCCCGTTCTTAAGTCGCAAACTTGCGACTACCGCCGCCGCTTCGCCGACGTTCCATTCAATCGGATGCAGCCGGTAGGCCCCGTTGGTCAAGTGCGTCACGCCCAGGTTTTTCGACGCCGGCAGAAAGTTTTCCAGGTCCTTCGGCAGCATGGCCGCAAGCGGTACCTGGAACGGTTTCGGCATCATCATCCGCCCCTTCTCGTTTGGGCCGCACGGGTGGATATCCACCATGTAGAATCCGGTTCCCACCGAATCCGCAAAAGGCACGGCCCGCGCCCGCGGGCTATTCTCGAACACGATATCCTGTTCCCGCACCATGCCCTGCGCCTGCAGCCGCCTGGACTCCCGGATATACGGCAACTGCGAGAGCCCATCGGCTGTTCCCATTTGGTCTGTTCGCAGCTTGAGCGACGGAGTCTTCTGATCATTCTGCAACCAGTACAGGAACGCCATCGAGACTTTTTTCGCATTCTGCAGAACACGGGCCGTATCTTCCGGCGTGCGGTCCAGAACGCTCTCGTCGTGATAGTCCTGCCGCGGCCAGTTCATGAGAGCTTGGTCGGTGTGCTTCCCCGGATACGCCCCACTGTTGAACACCCTCCGCCAACTGAAAAACGGCCGCGGCGACATGTTGTTCGGGACGGGCGGGTCGTCCCCGAACATCGTATATTCGAACCGCCCGCGCCAGCCGTACTCCGCCGGGTAGTTCATCACCATCCCAAACGGCTGATGGTCGCGAATCTTTTCAAAGTCCTCCGGCTTCGCAATCGTGTGCGATTCTCCCGGCCGGTTTTCAATAATGAACGGATAGGTAAAGCTCTGCACGCAGGCTGGATTCGCCGCCTCGGCCGCGTGCGGTTCCGCCGTCGCCGCTTTCGGTTCGGAGCCGACCGTATATGGCGTTTTTGCCAACGGCAGCAGATCGCCCATCTCGGTCGCGTCCAGTACAAACTTTGGGACAACCTTCACAGCCTGTTTCCGGTCGATGTTCCAAAGCAGCGCCGCCGTGATCCGGTTCCCCTGCCGCTCCAGGTCCAGCACCCGGGTTCGCCGGAACAGGAGAATATTCCGGTGCGGACGGATCATCTCCTCCAGCGCATGCACGCCCACCTTTGGTTCAAAGCAAAGGCTCGATACATAACATCCCCCGGGATTGAAATTCTCCGCCGGGTGGTGCGGATGGTAGGTGTGTTTGTAGTGTTCGCGGATACGCCGCCGGAAGTCGTTATAGAGCCGTGTTCCGCCCGTCAGTTCAATGAATTTATTCTCGTCGAGTGCCGATACGCCCGCCGCCGTTGCTTGCCCGCCAATCCACGTGGCTTCCTCCGTCAGGCATACCTGATGTCCCCGCGCCGCCGCCCGTAACGCCGCCCCCACGCCGCCCATGCCGGCGCCTGCGATCAGTACATCGCAGGCGTGCGTGGGAATTTGTGTGGGTATCTGCGCGGTGCGCACGAATGACTTCGGGTCGCCGGTCGCGCGAACGGCTTCAATATCGACAAACGTATAGGTGCTGAGAAAGGCGGCAAGAAGGTGCGGGAACATGGCGGTCTACCGGGGATTGGCCAGCAGATACTCGTGCAATTGCCGCATGTGGTCAATCGTAAAGTCCGGCGGCTCCTGCTCAAAAGTTTCCGGCTGGAAGCCCCATGTTACACCGCAGGACCGTACCCCCGCGTTGCGCGCCGTCCGGATATCCACCGAACTGTCTCCCACCATGATGGTCCGCTCGCCCGGTATGCTCGACTCGCTGATCAACGCATGAATCCCCACCGGATCCGGCTTCTTCTTCGGTTCGAAGCTATTGCCTCCGTAAATGCGCAGAAAGTGCCGCCCCAGGCCCAACCGGTCCATCATCCGTTCGGAAAACCGCACCGGCTTATTGGTCAATACCGCCAGCAGATGCCCGCGCTCCCGCAGCGCGTCGAGCGACTCCCGCACGCCGTCATAAAGCACGGTCTTATCCAGCATGTGTTCGCCGTAGTACTGAATGAAAAATGCGTGCGCCTTCTCCACCTGTTCCGCCGGGGCCGCTTCGCCCAGCGCGCTCTGAATCAGCGCCATCGCCCCGCGGCCCACATACTTGGCCACCGTTGGCCCCGGCAGCGGAGCCATGTTCATATACCCGCGCGTCGCATTTACCGAGTCGATCAAGTCCTGCTTGGAGTCGACCAGCGTACCGTCCAGATCAAAAATGAGTAGGTGCATGTTGTGTTATTCGAACTTCTGAAACTTCTCGCGAACGGGGTCCACCCAAGCGCGTTTTGTCTTTTCGTACGTTTGCCGGAACTGTTGTTTCATCTCGGGCGATGCCGTCAATGAAAGCATCCGCGAACCTTCCAGCACATACGGAGCTACCCGCGAGTCCACGATCGCTTCGGGTGGATCGCCGGGCAGAAACGACGAGATCATCAGCACAATCACCAGACTGATCAGCCCGCCCCGTACAAGCCCCAACAAGCCGCCGCCCGCCCGGTCCAGCCACGACAGTCCGATCCATTTGAACAGGTGCGCCATAAGGCGTCCCAGAAACGCTCCCGCCGTCAACACTGCCAGAAAAACAAGTACGTAGCCTACAAAGTGCGCCACGCCCCGCGAACTCGTATATGGGACGGCCCACGCGCCCGCATCGTCATAGCACCACGACGCCAGCAAAAACGCCAACAGTGTCGCCGCCAATCCAATGGCCAGCCGGAAGAAACCCTTCATCAGACCGGCCGCCGCCGACGTTACCAGCACGGCCGCCAGTACGACGTCCAACCAGTTCATAGGCTCTTGCCGGTCAGTACGCGGTAGGCTTCCTTATACTTATTCCCCGTCTGTTCCACAACCGGCTCCGGCAGCACTGGGCCCGGCGGCTGCTTGTTCCAGGTGATTGATTCCAGATAGTCCCGGACAAACTGCTTATCGTAGCTCGGCTGTGCGCCGCCCGGCTTGTAAGTCGCCCGCGGCCAGAACCGGGACGAATCCGGCGTCAATACCTCATCGCCAAGTACCAGTTCATTGCCCACAAACCCAAATTCGAACTTCGTATCCGCCAGAATAATTCCCCGCGTCTCGGCGTAGGCTGCCGCCTTGCCATAGATCGCCAGCGTCAAGTCCCGCAGTTGGGAGGCTAGCGGTACGCCGATGGACTTCGCCGCCTCGTCAAAGGAAATGTTCTCGTCGTGGCCGGACTGCGCTTTCGTCGCCGGTGTGAAAATCGGCGCGGGCAGCCGGTCGCTCTCCTGTAGCCCATCCGGCAAGGGAATCCCGCAGATCGTACGATTCGCCTGATACTCCTTCCATCCGGAGCCCGAGAGATATCCCCGCGCCACGCACTCGATGTCCACCATTCGCGCGCGCCGCACCAGCATCGAACGGCCTTCCAACTGGTCACGATAGCCGCGCAACGGCTCTGGATACTCGTCCACATTCGCTGAAATCAGATGATTCGGCACGTTCGACAACAGATCAAACCAAAACAGGCTGATCTGTGTCAGTACCCGGCCCTTGTCCGGGATCCCGCTCCCCAAAATCACATCGAAGGCCGAAATCCGGTCGGTGGCCACGATAAGCAACCGTTCCTCGTCCACGGCGTAGACATCGCGGACCTTCCCGCGGCGAATCAATTCGAGTCCGGGCAGATTGGATTCTAGAACGAGTGACATGAACCTCTATTTTAGGGAACTTCCTTGCCTTCTGTCCCGTTCTATTGACAAGAATACCTGTCCAGGCTATACATAGTCCAGACAAGGAAGAAGAATGGGAAATCCTACCCCCGAACTCTTGCCCGGAACGCTCTACCTCCTCGTGCTCCGCACGCTCGCCGCTGGGTCGCTCCACGGCTATGCCATCGCCAAACGCATCAAGGAGACCTCCGGGCAGTTCCTGCAAGTCGAGGAGGGCTCCCTCTATCCGGCCTTGAACCGGATGCTGGTAAAGGGCTGGCTAACGGCCGAATGGGGATTGTCGGAATCCAATCGAAAGGCGCGTTTTTACAAGCTCACGCGCGCGGGTAGGCTGCAACTGGCTCAGGAAGACCAGGAGTTTCGCCGCATGGTCCGCGCCATTGAACTAGTCCTCGATAACGCTTAACGGGTAGGTGGCTGTATGGAATTCCGGAAAAAGTTCGCTTTTCTGCGCAGGCGCGAAGAGTTTGACGCTGGGCTCGCCGACGAAATGTCTTTTCACATCGAGGAGCGCGCCGATGAACTGGAGCGCGAAGGGTTCTCCCGCGCGGAAGCCCTTCGCAAAGCCCGTATCGAATTCGGACCTGCCGCTCGTCTTGCCGAAGAAACACGCGGGGAATGGCAATGGTCCTGGTGGGAAGACCTCCACACGGACCTCCGGTACGCCGCCCGCTCCCTTGTCCGTGAACCCGGCTTCTGGCTCGTCGCGGTGCTCTCCCTTGGGCTCGGCATCGGCGTCAACACGGCGATCTTTTCGCTCACCATGGAAGCGCTGCTCAGTGAGCCTTCCGTTCGCGACGCCTCTTCGCTCGCCTATGTCCGGCTCGGCGGTAATAGCCACATCGGCTTGGCGCAGCTGCAGTTCATCCGCGATTCGCGGGCGTTCCCCGGCGTGGCCGGTCTCCGCGAAGATGGAGACATTAACTGGCGCAATGGAGAGGAAACGCGGCGCCTCTTTGCCATGCGCGTCACGGATAACCTCTTTGAAATGGCCGGCATTCCTCTGCGGATGGGCCGTGGCCTACAGCCCGGCGACGTCGATACGGTCGTCATCTCCAGCCGCATGTGGCGCGGCAAGTTGGCTTCCATCCCGGACCCCGTGGGCCGTACGCTCATCCTCGATGGCCGCCCGCATCGCATCGTGGGTTTGTTGCCGGAGTCGCATCGGACTCTTTTCGGCTACGGCTTCCATCCTGATGTCTATGTTCTGGCGCTCCGCGCTGACAACATGCAGCTGTACGTCCGAATGCCCGAAGGAATTGCCCCGGAAGCCGCGGCCGGGCAAATCCGCGCCGTCTCCGCCGCGCTGGACCAAGCCATGCCGGAACGCGACTTCAAGTACGCCGACTCCGTCAATTTCCGCATGGTCACCGGCCTCGCCCGTCTGGTTTCGGAAAAGTCTATCTCCCTCTTCTTCGGCATGCTCATGACCGTGGTCACGCTGCTGTTGGGGATCGCCTGCCTGAATGTTTCGGGTCTCCTGCTCGCCCGCGCCTCCAGCCGCGTCCAGGAATTTGCCGTCCGCGCAAGCCTCGGCGCCGGCCGCGGCCGTCTGGTCCGGCAGATGCTGACGGAAAGCCTGTTGCTGGCTCTATTGGGAACGGCGGCTGGCCTTCTGCTGAACCTGGTGCTGACCCGCCTCATCAGCGGCGTCGATCTCCAACTGCCCGTGCCCATTGTCCTGCGCGTGGAGCCGGATTGGCGGCTGCTCGCCTACGCATCCGCCGTGGCTACCTTCTGCGCTGTCGTTGTGGGCCTGCTGTCCGCCTGGCGCGTCGCCGGGGCCAATGCGGGGGACACCCTCAAACAAGGCGAGCATCAGGTGGGCGGCAAACTCGCCCTTCGTCGCGGGCTAGTCATCGCGCAGGTTGCGGTATCCGTCGTGGTGCTGACGACGGCCGTGCTGTTTGCCCGCAATCTCACCGAGTCCGTCAACGCCAGCCCCGGTTTCGATCTCGATCACACCCTCTACGTCAGCCTTCGCCTCGTGCCGGAGAACTATCCAGACGCCGTATCCAGGCAAGCGCTGGCGGAGCGCGCCGTGGCCGCTATCTCGCAAGTGCCCGGCGTGGTCTCAGCCGCTAGCTCTCGCATGATTCCGCTCAACGATGACAGCACCTACGGCGGCTCTGTGCGTACCAGCGCATCGCCGGATCCGAAGTCCATCAAACGCCATGTCAATCATGTGGGCCCTGGCTATTTCCGCACCATGGGCGTTCCCCTTGTCGCCGGGCGTGAGTTTCAGGAACGGGGTGAAAACGAGGTCATCGTCAACGATACCTTCGCCCGCGCCGCGTTCCCCGGCATCTCCGCCGTCGGCCAAACCGTTGAATACGGCGGTGGGCCTTACACCATCGTCGGCGTTGTTAAGGAGAGCAAATACGCCTGGATGAACGATCGCAACCGCGCCGCCGTTTTCGAGCGGTTTCGGATGACTCCCGGCGGCGGCCGTAACTCCATCGTCAACATCATGGTTCGCGCCGGTGTCGATCCGGAAACCCTCGTCCGTCCCTTGCTGCAAAGCATGACCCGCCTCGATGGATCTTCCGCCGTCGAGGTGAAGCCCATGCGCCGCGCTATGGGCATGGCCCTTCTGCCCAGTCGTATCGGAGCTGTCTTGCTGGGCTTCATGGGCTTGTTGGGACTCGCCCTCACCGGAATCGGCCTCTACGGGCTCATGGCCTATTCCGTGGCTCGCCGCATACGGGAGATCGGCCTCCGAATCGCGCTCGGCGCTGCGCCGGGCCGTGTCTTGCGTCTCGTCTTTGGCGAAGGAGCCTGGATGGTCGGTGTGGGTTTGGCCCTCGGTCTGGCGGCGTCGTACTTCGCCACGCGGCCTTTGGCCGCCTACTTCGTGGAGCAGCTCTCCACGGCGGACCCCTTTACCTACATTCTGGTACCCGCCCTCATGGCCGTTACGGGATGGCTCGCCTGTGCCCGGCCCGCTCGCCGCGCCCTGCGTGTCGAGCCCATGGAAGCGCTACGGTATGAGTAGTCCCAGCAGCACAAATACGACGCCAAACCCCAGCAGTACGTAAACGCCGGTGCTCTTGTCGTCTCCTTCCACCGGAATGTTGGATAGATCGGACGGCTTCTCCGGATTCACAACCTTCACGAACGTGGGATGCGTGCCGTCATCGTAAGCCTCTACATCGGCGCCCGCCGGATACAGGTAATCGCGGCCTTCATATTGGTAGACAATCGTGTCCGCCACCAACGAGTCCAGATACTGCCGGGCCCGGTCGTCTATCGTCAGGTCCGCCCCTCGGGCCTCCATCAGCGGCAACAGGCCCAGCCGCTCCACCCGTACCTGTACGCGCGGCCAACTCGCCTTCGCCCGCAAATGCAGAAACAGTAGTGTGCCGCCGACCAGCGGCAGCAGACCCATCAGCGCAAAAGCGCGCGGCGGCCGTCGGAGCCAGGAGCCCTCCATCGTCGCCCCGGATATGTAGTAAAAGAACAAAAACGCCAGGCCAAACGGCAACAATCCCCAACCAACTCCGAAGCGCCAGTCCGGCAGCCCCCGCCTCAGCATAGCCGTTGTCCCCGTCCGGTAGACGGTGACGGGGCGTTGGGGCGGATAGTCGTCGAAGAACATCAACGCCTCTTCCGCCCCGCCTCCGGGTAGTTGCTGTGTCCAATACAGCGGTTCGCCCCCCGCCGTCACAAATCGCAGGGATACGTCATAGGCCAGCACGGTACCGCCCCGTTTTCCGCTCGTCCCGCGGATATGCATCTTCCGGCTGTCCACAGTTGCCTGTACGGCGGGCGCCGAATAGACAACCGCCAGGAGGTAGAGTGCGGGGAGCGCGAATGCGGCGGCAATGAATAGGAGCAGCAGGCGCATAGCAATCCTAGTAGGAGAGGTATTGTTTCAACCAGGCAAGAACTTCCGTCATGTGATGCCGGTTATTCTCGCCTTTCAGGATCCAGTGCCCCTCGTCCGGGAACACCATCAACCGCGCCGGAATGCCTTGGCGCTGCAACAGCTTAAACGTCATCAGGCTTTCACCCACGGGCACCCGGTAGTCAAGTTCGCCCTGGGTAATAAGCGTGGGCGTCTTCCACTCCGCCGCATAGCGGAACGGACTCTGGTCCATCCACTGCCCTTTTCCCGTCTCCCACACCTTGGCGCCCATGCGGATCTCGCGGCCCAATCCTCCGTCATTAGCCCCGTATTGAGACTCATTGTTTACCGCTCCCGCATGGTTCACCATGCATCGGAACTGCCGCGTATGTCCGTTGAACCAGTTCATCAGGTAGCCGCCGTAGCTGGCTCCCAGCGCGCACTGCTTTTGCGTGTCCAGATAGGGAAATTTGATGGACGCCGCCTCCACCGCTTCCAAAATCTCCCGTGCAGGCCCTCGCAGAACATCCGCCTCAATCTCTCCGGCGAACTTCTCGCCGAAACCAGTAGACCCCGTGTAGTTGGTCATCAGCAGCGCGTAGCCGGGGCTCGTCAGCAGGTGGAAGTTCCACCGCGTGGAAAACGAGTCGGCCGACATCGCATTCGGACCACCGTGTGGAAACACCAGAATCGGATACTTCCGGTTGGTCTGCAGTCCCGGCGGCGGCACCAAAACGCTATGGATGCGTTTCCCGTTCTTTGCCGTAAACCAAAAGTGCTCCGGTTTTGGAAGGTCCAGCGAAGCCAGTTTCGCGGCATTGAACGAGGTAAGAAGCGTATGGCCATTGGCGTCAATCCGCGCGATCTCGGCCGGCTGTGTACTCGCCGCGAAGGTGGCAACCAGCGCTGTTCCGGCGTAGTGCGGGCTTCCATAACCGCCTTGTGTCACAGGAAACAGCACCTTCGGTTCACCGCCTTTCGTCGAAAGGCGGAATAGTTTGGAAAAGCCGTCGTCCTCGGCGTCAAACACGAGGCTCGCCCCATCCGGCGCAAACGTAAAGCTGCCGACCGAGCGGTCGAACCCCGCCGTCAGGATCTGCGGAGCGCCTCCGGCGGACAAACGAACCAACCGGGTCAGGGAGTACGGCCGCTGCGCCGTTGGCGTCCGGTCGGATAGGGCGTAGATCGCGGAACCGTCCGGCGCGTACTGGGGATGTCCATAGCTGCTTCCGGATTGCGTGAGCCGTTGCGGTTCGCCGCCCTCCCGGCTCACTCGGAAGAGGTGAGTCTCCGTTTCGGCGGTCATCATCTCGTTCTGGTTCACCGTGGCGACAAAAACAATCTCTCTCCCATCGTTGCTCCACACCGGCTGTAGGCTGGTGTCGGAGCTGAGCCCGCTACGCACGCCGGTAAATCCCGGGGAATCCATCAGTGTCGTACCGGCCAGCAAATCGATGGGGGCGCTTCCTTCCATTTCCCAAACGAAGAGATGCGGTTTGCTGCCGTCCAGCCACGCATTCCAATACCGAACGGGCATGCTGTCGTACACGCGCGCGGTGGACTTGCCGGGATTTTTCCGCCCGCCCTTCAACGTCGATTCGAACAGCAATCCCTTGCCGTCCGGCCTCCATTGCGGATTTGAAACGGCGGTAGCGAACGTCGTGACGCGCTGCGCCTCGCCGCCCAGGACGGGAAGGATGTAGACCTGCTGTACCTCGTCGCCCTCCCGCCGCGCGGTAAAAGCGATACGCGTGCTGTCCGGCGACCAGGCCACACCGCTCTCCGGTCCGCGCGTGGCCGTCAGCCGCCGCGGGGCCGCGCTGCCGTTTACGGGAACGATCCAGAGGTCGCTCACTGTCTTGGCCGGATCATAGTCGGGTTCGGCAACCGGAAAGACTACCCATTTCCCATCGGGGCTAGGCGCCGCCTCTCCTACCCGTTTCATCAGGAAAATGTCCTCGTGAGTGACGGGACGCTTTTGCGCGGGCAGAATGGCGGTAGCCATCGCAAGCAAAACCAGCGGTCGCATATGCTGCTCATTGTCACACTTTGGTGGTGCTACAGCTTGAAAGATTGGTCAATGCGATGATTTCCGTGATGCTCCAAAGTGTGCTCTTGATACTAAAACCATTCGCATGCGACATCTTAAGAGTTTGATGAATGGAGGCGAAGTTGTAATACGTAAGTGCAGGGCCAGGGTGGCGCCGTGGTGCTCAACGTTCTTGCTGAACTCATTCGTCAATCGGCCTAATCGGCGCATCCCTATGCGCATTGATCCTCGATTGATCGTTGAGAGTAGGAAAGAAGAATTAGAGAGAGTTGGCCGGCCGAGGGATTTGAGCTTCCTTTCGAACTCACTTCATTCGCCTCAATTGTGTCGCCTTCTTAGCTATTGTTGAAGACTGAGCGTCTCCGCTTTCGCTTCAGTGTGTTTCTTAACTCTCCTTATTAAGCGACACAGCATGATACCGTTGTGGCATGAATGAGACATGCTTATACGAAAGTTGGGACAACACAGACCCGCAAGGCAATTGCAGGAAATGCGATAGGCCCGCAAAAGCTCATGGCTATATATTTCGAGATGAGCCGCCGCTCAATGGGCAGGAAGATACCAGAATTCCTATCGGTGAACAATGGATTCACGAAGATGGAGAGATCTGCTCCACGTTAGACAATTAAAACTGACCCACTATCCACACTTCCGCTGGCTCCGGATTCTTGTCGAACTGGCCTCACGCCTCCCGGAACGGCATCGCCGGGTCGTATTGCTCCAAATGGTTCCGCCAACGTTGCCATTTCCCTCGCATAGTCTCTAACTGCGCCCTGTGCGAACTGCCCCCGGCCAGGTTCCGCTCCTCCAGGTGGTCATTTCGCAGATCGTACAGCTCTTCGAAAATCGGATTCTCATCCAGGTACCGGCAATACGCCCATTCATTGGTGCGCACGCCCTCGGTGCGCGGAATCCAAGGAAACGGCAGCAGGTGCTCGTAGAAAAACTCCGTCCTCCAACCGGCGGCCGCCTCTCCCCGCGCCAACGGAAGCAGATTCCGTCCCTGCGTTCCGGGAGCGGGCGGCAGCCCAGCCGCCGCCAATAGTGTGGGAGCGATGTCGATGTTGAGCACCGTCTCCTTCCGCCGCTGGCCGCCTTTTGCCCGGGGATCGATCACCAACAACGGCACGCGCAACGACTCTTCATGCATTAGCCACTTACCCGCCAATCCGTGTTCGCCTAGATAGAATCCGTTGTCTCCGCTGTAAACAATGACCGTATTCTCCAACTGCCCGCTCTTTCGCAAATGTTCGACAATCCGGCCCACCTGCATATCGATCTCGCTCAAAAGCCGGTAATAGTTCCGGACACTCTCCTGGAACAGCGCGGGTGTTCCAAACCGCACTGCCCACCGCCGCCGGTTCTCCGACCGCTGTACCGAAGGCGGCAATTCTGCGATATAGCGCGCCTCCATCGTCTTTGGGACCGGAAACCGGACTCCTTCGTAGAGTGTCGCCGTCTTCGGACTCGGCAGGAACTGGCGCGGATCTTCATCCTGCACATGCCCGGCCTTAAAACTTACCGATAGACACCACGGCTGTTGCGGCGTCATAAACTCCAGCGCCTGGTCGCCCATGATGTCGGTCAGGTGGGGCCCAGGCTCGCCCTGGGGAAAGTATTTACCTTGCCCCGGAAATCCGCGCCAATAGTCGAAGGCCTTTTCGGGCATCTCGCTGCCCACGCCGTATTTCCCGATAAACCCCGTTCGGTACCCCGCGGCCCGCAGCAGTTGGGGGTACGTCAGCGCAAACCGCCCCGGCCGGAATGTGTCGCTGAAATTGTTAACGCCATGCGTGCGCGCATACTGTCCGGTAAAGATCGAGGCGCGGCTGGTCGCACAAATCGAAGTGGTGACAAAGCAGTTCTCAAAGACCGTGCCTTGCGCGGCCAGTGCGTCCAGATGCGGCGTCCGGATCAGCCGGTTGCCCATGCATCCCAGCGTGTCCCATCGCTGGTCATCGCTCAGCAGAAACAGAATATTGGGCCGTTTGCCCGTCTGCGCGGCCGCGGCCGCCGAAGTTCCTAGAAATTGGCGCCGGGTCATTTCTCTTGGCCCAGAATCTGAAAGAACGCTTCCACCGCGTCAATCCCCTTGTGCAAATTCGGCAGATGAAACTTCTCATTCGGCGCGTGCAGGTTGTCGTCCGGTAGTCCAAAACCCATCAGCACGCTGGGAATGCCCAACTCCCGTTGAAACAGGCCCACAACTGGAATGGAACCGCCGCTGCGCATATAGACCGTAGGCCTCCCGAACGTCCGTGCCAGCGCGCCAGACGCTGCTCGGAGAATGGGATGGCTGGGGTCCACCAGGCTCGCCGGACTGGATCCGAAAAGCTCAAAATGGCTTCTCACTCCGCGTGGCGTTGCCGCCGCAATCGCGGCCCGTAGCTGCTCCACCACCGTATCCGGGTTCTGGTCCGGTACCAGCCGGCAACTGATCTTCGCCTGCGCCTTGGCAGGTATAACGGTCTTGAACCCCTTCTGCACGAACCCGCCCACGATCCCATGGACCTCGAAGGTCGGCCGCGCCCACGTCCTTTCCAGAACGGAGTACCGGGCCTCGCCCGTTAGCTCGGGAGCACCGACCTCGCGCAACCGGTACGCCTCCTCGTCGAACGGCAGCGTGCGCCATGCCGCCAACTCTTCCTCGGCCGGAATCCGCACGGCCTCGTAAAAGCCCGGTATCCGTACCGTTCCGTCCGTGCCTTTCAACCGCGCAATAATCTGCGCGATCGCCTCCACGGCGTTAGGCGCGGCGCCGCCATAGACGCCCGAGTGCAGATCCTGCGCCGCGCCCTGCACCTGCAACTCGCCAAACACCCCACCGCGAAGTCCCGTGCAGAGCGTCGGTAAACCGGGAGCGAACATCTCGGTATCGCAAATCAGAGCGGCATCGGCCCGAAGCTGTTCCCGATGCCGAGGGACATACTCTTCCAGGTGCTCGCCGTTTGCCTCTTCTTCCCCTTCAATCAAGACTTTAACGTTGACCGGAAGCCGCCCCTCTCGCGCCATCGTGCGCCGCAGCGCCTCCAGCAAAATCAGCGTTTGCCCCTTGTCGTCGCAGGCTCCCCTGGCGAAGATATCGTCTCCCCGGACCGTGGGTTCAAAGGGCGGGGAAGTCCATAGTTCCAGCGGGTCCGGAGGCTGCACATCGTAGTGCCCATAGAGAAGCAGAGTGGGTTTGCCCGGCACGGCCGCCGATTCGGCATAGACCAGCGGATGCCGTCCATCGGCCTCCAGCAACTGGGCATCGGGAAAGCCGGCATCCCGCAAAAACTGCCGCACCCATTCCGCCGCGCGCCGGCAATCGGCGCGGTGGTCCGGGCTTGTGCTGATGCTGGGTATCCGCAGAAAGTCTTGCAGGGCGTCGAGAACGAACATTCCCACACTCTATCCTGAAAGAAGATGCATACGAACCGTCTGGCCAACGAACAGAGCCCCTACCTCCTGCAACACGCCCACAACCCCGTGGACTGGTACCCCTGGGGGGATGAGGCCTTCGCCAAGGCCCGCGCGGAGAACAAACCGATTTTTCTCAGCATCGGCTACTCGACCTGCCATTGGTGCCATGTCATGGAACGCGAGTCGTTTGAATCCGAGGCCGCGGCGGAAATTCTTAATCGCGACTTCGTCGCGATTAAGGTAGACCGGGAGGAGCGGCCCGACGTCGACCGCATCTACATGCTGTTCGTGCAGGCTACCACCGGGGGCGGCGGGTGGCCGATGAGCGTCTGGCTCAACCCGGACCTGAAGCCCTTTTACGGCGGCACCTACTTCCCGCCGGACAACCGGTATGGCCGCCCCGGATTCCGCACGGTCCTGACCCATATCGCGCAGGCGTGGCGGGAGGACCGGGGACGGATCGATGAGTCGGTGAGCGACATCATGAGCCAGTTGCAGGGGTATGCGGCGCTGGAAAAAAGCGCTGCCACAGCGCAAAAAGAGGTGCAAAACGACGTCCTTTTGCGCTGTTTTACGCACTTTAAGCGCAGTTTTGATCGCAAATTTGGCGGTTTTGGAACCGCTCCGAAGTTCCCGCGCCCGGTCCAGATAAATTTTCTTTTACGTTACTGGAAGGCGGAGCAGGAGGACGAGGCCCTGGAAATGGTGGTGGAAACGCTGCGGGCGATGGCGCGCGGCGGCATGAACGACCAGTTGGGAGGAGGGTTCCACCGCTATTCGGTGGACGCCCGGTGGTTTGTTCCGCACTTTGAAAAGATGCTGTACGACCAGGCGCAGCTCGCGGTCAGCTACCTGGAAGCCTATCAAATCACGGGACATAGCGATCTGGCCGACGAGGCGCGGCGGATTTTTACTTACGTTCTGCGGGACATGCGGCACCGCCTGGGCGGATTTTATAGCGCCGAAGATGCCGATTCGGTTGTGCACCCCGACCATCCGAAAGAGAAGGCCGAGGGAGCCTTCTATGTCTTTGATTGGAGGGAAGTTGTCGCTGTTCTGGGAGAGGCGGAGGCCGCGGCGTTCGGGGAGTACTACGGCTGTCGTCCCGAGGGCAATGTGGAGCCGCACGAAGACCCCCACGAGGAATTTACCCGGAAGAATATCCTCTTCCGCGCGGGGGACGGCGAACCGCGATTTGCCGAGGCCAGCGCTAAGTTGTTGGGATACAGGAACATGCGCGTCCGGCCCCACTTGGACGACAAAGTCCTCACATCCTGGAACGGGCTCATGATCTCTGCCTTCGCCAAAGGGGCGCAGGTGTTGGGAGATCCGGCCTATTTGGACGCCGCGCGTCGCGCGGCGAACTTCCTGCGCAACACGCAGTGGGACGCGGAGCGGGGCATTTTGCGGCGGCGGTGGCGGGCCGGGCAGGGGGCGATTGACGGGTTCCTGGACGACTACGCGTTCTTCATTCTGGGCCTGCTGGACCTCTATGAAACGGCGTTCGCGGCGGAGGACCTGGCGCTGGCGGTGACGCTGGCCGAGCGGATGATCGCGTTGTTCGGCGACCCGGAAAACGGGGCATTTTTCTCGACGGCGGAAGGGGACCCCTCGCTGGTGATGCGGCTGAAGGAAGACTACGACGGGGCGGAGCCTTCGGGGAACTCGATGGCGGCGATGGCGCTGTTGCGGCTAGAGGCGATGACGGGGCGAGCGGAGTTCGGCGAGGCGGCGCGGCGGACGATTGCGGCGTTCCACAACCGGATGGAGACGCAAACGGCGGCCGTTCCGCAGATGTTGTGCGCCTATATGTTCTCCCAGCGGAAGCCGCGGCAGATCCAGTTCGCCGGGGCCGATCCGGCGGCGCTGGTTTCGGTGGCGCATGCGCGCTTTGCCCCTTTCCAGGTTTTGCTGCGGGCCGCGCAGACGGAAGGGGAGGCCGAAGCGCAAATTTGTGAAGACTTTGTGTGCCGCTTGCCGGTACGCGACGCAGAAACCTTGGCTAGCCAAGTAGAATAGGGATTTCCATGGAACCTAAATTCCGAATCGCATCCATTACCGACGAATTCTCGCCCGCCGATCCGGCACTGGCCCTGAAACAGATGGAGTCCATCGGCATGACCGGCGCCGAGTTGCGCGTGCTGTGGGGCAAGAACATCATGGACCTGACCGACGAGGAAATGGCCACGCTGCGGGATCTGCTGCAGAGCCACAAAATGGAGGTTATCTCCATCGCCTCTCCCGTGCTGAAGTGCGTGCTTCCGAACGCGCCCGACATCGACACGCGGTTCCAGCAGGACATTTTCAACTCCAAGCACACGTTTGAAGACCAGCCGGCCCTGGTTGAGAAAGCGTTCCGGATCGCTAAGTTTTTCGACGCCAAGATCATCCGCGTGTTTTCCTACTGGCGGACGGTGGACCCGGACCAGTGTTTCGATGCCGTTTGCACCGCGCTGTCCGGCTTGGCCATACAGGCGGAAAAAGAAGGCCTGATTATTGGCATTGAGAACGAACACGCCTGCAACATTGCCACGGCCAAGGAAGCGGCGCGGCTGTTGCAAGCGGTGCAACACCCGAATCTGCAACTGGTTTGGGATCCGGCGAACGCGCTGTGCTCCGGCGAAGATCCGTATCCGGGCGGTTATGCCCTGTTGCCGAAGGAGCGGATTGCGCACGTGCATGTGAAGGATTGCCACATGGAAGGCCATAAGCCGGTTTGGGGCCCAGTCGGTACCCGTTCGGTGGACTGGAAGGGCCAAGTGAGCGCACTGTGGGCCGATGGATACCGCGGATGGCTAAGCCTGGAAACGCATTGGCCGGGCCCGGGCGGCGATAAGTTTCTGGGTTCCACGATCTGTGGCTGGAACATGCGCGGACTGGCATCCATGTAAACTGATTTGACATTTCAGTGACGTAGCGGGCTTCGGGCGCGTCATTACTTCGTTACGGAGATGGAGGCGCGCATGCGCAAACGAAAATTCCTGGCGGCGGCGATGTTACTTCTGACCTTGGTCGGGGTGGCGTTCGCCCAGCGGCGGGGGCCGCGCGGATTTTTTCCGTTCCAGGAAGAAGAAGATGCTCCGATGCCCGCGGACGCGGATGAGAAGACGGAATTCGCGTTCGCCCGGCTGAAGTATCCGAATTGGCGCTCGAACGACCGGATGTGGTCGATGCGGGGGGCGTGGTCGATTGACTACCCGAAGGCGGACCGGCAGTTTGTGCAAGGCGTGCGCCGGTTGACGCGGTTGAATGTCCGTTCGGTGGAACAGGTGGTGGACCTGGAGTCGGACGATATTATGAATTTCCCCTGGGCCTACGTGGTGGAAGCCGGGCACTGGGACCTGACCGATAACCAGGTAAAAAAGCTGCGGGAGTATCTGTTGAAGGGCGGTTTCCTGATGACCGATGATTTTCATGGGTCGATGGAATGGGACATCTTCATGCTTTCGTTGAAGCGGGTGTTCCCGGACCGGCCGGTGGTGGATTTGCCCAACAGCGACCCGATATTCCATGTGCTCTATGACTTGGACGAACGGTTTCAGATTCCAGGCATTGTGAACTACCCGTTTGACCAGACCTTTGAATATGATGGCGTGGAAGCCAAGTGGCGCGGCATCTACGACGACCACGGCCGCCTGATGGTGGCCATCTGCCACAACATGGATATGGGCGACGCCTGGGAGTGGGCCGACTCTCCCCATTACCCGGAGAAGTACGCCTCGCTGGCTTATCGGATCGGCATTAACTACATCATGTACGCTATGTCCCATTGAGACAGGAATGTTTGAATTCATCTTTCAGCACCCGTTGAGCGTCTTTCAAAAAGGCACGTTTGTGCTGCAGAGCGGCTGGCCGGTGTGGCTGCTGGGGCTTCTTGTGGCCGCCGGCGCGGGATTGATGGGCCTATTTGTTTGGCGCAAGACGCTGGCGGCAGGGTGGCCGATGTTGCGCGGCGCGGTGTTGTGGTTTCTGCAATCGACAATGGTGGCCGTGCTGCTGCTGTTGTTGTGGCAGCCGGGCATTTCAGTCGCGACGCTGAAAAAGCAGCAAAACGTGGTGGCGGTGCTGCTGGACGACTCCAAGTCCATGGGACTGGCCGATGGCGGGGCGGTACGGCGGGAGGCGATGGTAAAGACGCTCGACAGTGGATTGCTGGCGGAGCTGAAGAAACGCTTCCAAGTGCGCTTTTACAAAGTCTCCGACCATCTGGAACGAACCGAAGACTACAAGACGCTGCATGGGGACCGCACGGCGAGCCGCCTGGCCGATGGGTTGAAACAGATTGCGGCGGAAACGGGCAGCCTTCCGATTGGCGGCGTTGTACTCATGACCGATGGCGCCGATACGACAGGCGGAATTGACCGGGAAACGGTGAATGCGTTGAAGGGCCGGCAGGTACCGGTGCATACGGTTGGCTATGGGCGGGAGAGCTACGATAGGGACGTGGCGCTGGTGGATGTGCAGACTCCGTCGCGCGCGCTGGCCGATTCCCGGTTGGGCGTACAGGTGACGCTGCGCCAAAAAGGCTACGCCGGACAGCGGGCCAAGCTTGTTGTGAAAGACGGCGATAAGCCGCTCGCGTCTCGCGACGTAACGCTGGCGGCCGACGGCACGGCGCAGACCGAGACGGTACTTTTCAATGCGGGGCCGGCTGGCGTGCGGACGGTGCAGGTACAGATTCAGCCGCTTTCGAATGAAGAAAACGCGGGCAACAATGCGATGACGCGGCTGGTGCAGGTGGAAGACCGGAAGCCGCGGGTCCTTTATATAGAAGGCGAGCCGCGTTGGGAGTTCAAGTTCATACGCCGGGCGCTGGACGAAGACAAGGCCGTGCAGCTGGTGACGATGCTGCGGACGACGCAGAACAAGATCTACCGGCAGGGCGTAAAAGATCCCAAAGAGCTGGAGACCGGTTTTCCGGCAACGGCCGAAGAGATGTTCGCCTATGACGGCATTATCGTCGGCACGGTAGAGGCCTCCTACTTCACTCCGGCCCAACAGGCCCTGTTAAAGGCATTCGTGGACCGGCGCGGCGGCGGAGTCCTCTTTCTGGGCGGCCGCGCTTCGCTGGCCGATGGGGGCTACGGCGCGAGTGATTTCCGGGACATCTTGCCGGTAGAGGTCGGTGACCGCCGGACCACTTTTCTGCGCGACAAAGCGAATGTGGAACTGACGGCAAACGGTCGCGACAATCTGACGTTACGAATTGAAGAAGACCCGGCGCGGAATGTGGACCGCTGGAAGAAGCTGCCCTATCTGGCCGATTTTCAGTCCGTAGGAACGGTGAAGCCGGGCGCTGTGGTTTTGGTGGACGCCATCACGCAGCGGGGCCGTTCGCCGCTATTGGTGACGCAAAACTATGGCCGGGGCCGCTCCGCCGTTCTGGCGACGGGCGGAACCTGGCGTTGGCAGATGCTGCAGCCCGTGGAAGACAAGTCGCATGAGATGTTCTGGCAGCAGTTGCTGCGTTGGCTGGTGGCTGGGTCGCCGGGCACGGTGCAGGCGACGACTTCGCAATCGGTGTTTACAGACGACCCTAAGATTCCGTTGCGGGCCGAGGTGCGGGGCAAACAGTACGAACTGTTGCCGGATGGACAGGTGGAAGCGCGGATTTCCGGGCCGGCGGGGGCGGGCGCAACGGTACAGCTACAGCCCGATCCGGTCCATCCCGGTGTTTACACGGGCGAGTATTCGGCGGACCAGCCAGGTTCCTACCTGGTGGAGATGATTGCCAGCCACAACGGCGAACGGACGGGCGTGGATACGCTGGCGTTCCGCCGAGAGGATGGGGTGGCGGAGGGTTTCTATACCGAGCAGAACCGGGAATTACTGGAGCGTCTGGCGGCGGAGACGGGCGGCAAGTATTGGAAACCGGACCAGACGGAGAAGCTGCCGGAAGAGATTGCATTGAGCGAGGGCGGTATTTCGAGCCGCGAGATTCGCGACTTATGGCATTTGCCGGTGGTGTTTCTGCTACTGGCGGCGCTGCGGGCGGGCGAATGGCTGCTACGGAGAAGGTGGGGTGCGGTTTGAAGTGGATGGCGGGATGGGCACTATTGGCCGCAACGGCGGCTCCGGCCTCGACCTGGTATCTGACGGTGGCGGGGTTGGGCGGCGATCCGGTGTATGTGCAACGATTCGATTCGCTGGCCAAGGAATTAGACAAACTGGTGCGGACCACGCCGGACGCCAAGGTGACGACTCTGAGCGGCGGGGATGCCACCAAAGCGAAGATCCATGCCGCGCTGGAAGAGGCGGCCCGGGCTAGCAAGCCGGAAGATACGCTGGTGGTGACCATTATTGGCCACGGCAATTACGATGGCCAGGACTACAAGGTGAATATTCCGGGCGAAGACGTGACGGCTGCGGAATTGGCCGGGTGGATGGACCGGGTGCCGGCGCAAAAGCAGGCGATTATCAATACGACCTCCTGCTCCGGGGCGGCCATCGATATGCTGCGCCGGGACAACCGGGTGGTGATTGCGGCGACCAAATCCGGTACCGAGCGGCTGGCGACACAGTTTGCCCGGTTCTGGGTGGAAGCGATGCGGAACCCGGAGGCGGATGTGGACAAGAACGAGATGATCAGCGTCCTGGAAGCCTACCGGTATGCGGACAAGCGCACGGTGAATTTCTATGAGTCGCAGAAGCGTTTAGCGACTGAACACGCGATGTTGGAAGACACCGGGAAGGGAACCGGCGTGCGGACGCCGGGGCCGGACAACGGGCATGGGCTCTTGGCCGGGCAGACTTCGCTGGTTCGTTTCGGTTCGTTGCAACAGGCGGCGAAATCGCCGGAGAAACAGGCGCTGCTGAAAAAACGGGAAGAGATAGAGGCCCGTGTGGAGAAGCTGAAATACGAAAAGGCGGCGATCTCCGTGGGCGACTACCGGAAGCAACTGGCGGCGCTGCTGTTGGAGTTGGCGAAAGTACAGGAGGAGATTGACAGGTGAAAGCGGTCTTTGCGTTCGCACTGCTGGCCGGCGTCCTTCCGGGCGCTACGCTGACGGAGTGCCGCGAGCATAAGCGGCGCGGACGGTTGACCGAAGAACGAACCTGTTGGCAGGCGCTGGCGCAGTCGCAGAATCCGGCCTGGCAGGCGGAGGCGGCCTGGGGCCTGGGCGACTACACGACGGCGAATACGTTGTTCCGCAACGCCGTGGCGGCGCGGGGGAAAGATCCGGAGTTGCGCGTGCGCTGGGGACGGCTGTTCCTGGAGCATGGGGAGCGGGAAGAGGCGGCCAAGCTGTTTCAGGAAGCGCTGGAACTGAGCCCTGACTATCCGCCGGCGCTGATCGGGATTGCCTCGGTGGCATCGGGCCGGTTCGAGAGCAAGGCCACGGAACTGGCGGCGAAGGCGCTGGAAAAAGATCCGAAGCTGTATGAGGCGCGGGAGTTGCTGGCCCGGTTGGCGTTGGAAGAGTACAACGAAAAAGGCGCCGTGGAAGAGGCTGATAAGGCGTTGGCCATTTCGCCGGAGGCGATGAACGCGCTGATTGTCCGGGCGACGGTGGATTGGCTGAACGGAAAGCCGGGGACGGAGTGGGTGGAACGGCTGGACAAGATTAACCCGAACTACGGGGAAGGCTACGCGTTGGCGGCGGGCATCTTTGTCATCAACCGCCGGTACGAAGAAGGCATTGCCCTATACCGGAAGGCGCTGGGCATGAATCCGGCGCTGCTGCATGCCAAGGCGGAGCTGGGCGTGAACCTGATGCGGCTGGGCGAGGAGAAAGAGGCCCGGCAGTTGTTGGAAGAGTGCTACGAGGCGCGTTGGCGCACGCCGCAGGTGACCAATACGCTGCGGCTGATGGACAGCTACAAGAACTTTGTGACCTTCAAGAAGGGCATGTTGATTCTGCGAGTGCACAAGAAGGAAGCCGAACTGTTGCGGCCGTACTTTGAAGCGGAGTTGGAACGGGCGTCGAATGTGTTTGAGAAGAAGTATCAGCTTAAATTGACGCGGCCGGTGCAACTGGAGGTCTACCCGGACCATGAGGACTTTGCGGTGCGGACGATGGGACTGCCGGGGCTGGGCGCGCTGGGCGTGACGTTCGGCAATGTGGTGGCAATGGATTCCCCATCGGGCCGGAAGCCGGGTTCGTTCCATTGGGCTTCGACGTTGTGGCATGAATTGAGCCATGTGTATGCACTGGCGGTGACCAAGCATCGGGTGCCGCGGTGGTTTACCGAGGGGTTGGCCGTACATGAAGAAACCGCGGTGAACAAAGAGTGGGGCGACCGGCTGGACCCTTCGACGATCCGCGCCATTAAAGAAGACAAGCTGCTGCCGGTGGCGACGCTGGACCGTGGGTTTGTGCGGCCGTCGTATCCGGCGCAGGTGACGGTGAGCTACTTCCAGGCGGGGAAGATTTGCGACTACATCGACAGCAAGTGGGGCTGGCAGAAGCTGGTGGACATGCTGCGCGATTTCTCCACGGGCAAGACGACGGTGGAGGTGATGGAGTCGCACCTGGGGATGAAGACGGAAGAGTTCGACAAAGAGTTCCGGACGTGGCTGGACCAGCAGGTGGGCGGGCAGGTGAAGGGCTACGAGTCCTGGCGGAAGAGCATTGGCGTGGTGGGCGCGATGGCGAAGGAGCAGAAATGGGACGACGTCATCAAGGCGTCGGAACCGCTGATTCGCGCGTATCCGGACTATGTGGACGGCGGGTCGGCCTATGAACTGCTGGCCGATGCGGCGGAGAAAAAGGGCGATAAAGCCAAGGCAACTTCCGTGCTGGAGGCGTGGGCAAAGGCCGGCGGGCGGCAGCCGGAGACGCTCAAACGGTTAGCCAAGCTACAGGAAGAAGCAGGGAACAAGCGGGCGGCTGCGGAGACGCTGGAACGAATCAACTACATCTACCCGGTGCAGGACGAGGCGTATCACAAACGCCAGGGCGAACTGTGGCTAGAGCTTGGCGATATGGACCGGGCGATTCGCGAGTTTACGGCGGTCATCGGATCGAACCCCGTGGATGCCGCCGGAAGTTACTACAATTTAGCCAAGGCGTTGCGCGCCGCCGGCAAGACGGAAGAAGCGCGTGAGAATGTCGTACTCGCCCTGGAAGCCGCGCCCAGCTTCCGACCGGCCCAGAAATTACTCTTGGAGCTATCAAAATAAACATGTCGACCACGATTGCGAACACGCTGGATTCCGCGGATTTGCGGGCGCGCGTGAGCCGTTTCCAGGAAACACAGGCGAAGATCGTTGAACAGGTGCGACGGGTGATCGTCGGCCAGGAAGAGGTGGTGAACCAGGTGCTGGTGGCGCTGTTTGTGGGCGGCCACTGCCTGATTACCGGCATGCCGGGCACCGCAAAGACCCTACTGGTGAAAACGCTATCGGACACGCTGGGGTTGACGTTTAAGCGCATCCAGTTCACGCCGGACCTGATGCCCACCGATATTACCGGTACCGACATTATTGAAGAAGACTCGGCCTCTGGCAGGCGGCAGTGGACGTTTGTGCAGGGCCCGATCTTCACCAATGTTCTGCTGGCAGACGAAATCAACCGTACGCCTCCCAAGACGCAGGCCGCCCTGCTGGAGGCGATGCAGGAGAAAAGCTGTACGGTACGCGGCAACATCTACCGGCTGCAGGCTCCGTTTTTCGTGCTGGCGACGCAGAACCCGATTGAACTGGAAGGCACCTATCCGCTGCCCGAAGCGCAGCTTGACCGTTTCATCTTCAATGTTCTGTTGGACTACCTGCCGTTTGAAGAAGAGATGCAGGTGCTGGGGCTGACGACCACCACCCACGTGGCGCAGGCCGAAACGGTGACCAACTCGCAAGAGATTCTGGAGATGCAGCAACTGGTGCGCATGGTGCCGATTGCCGATAGCGTGGCGCGGTATGCGGTGTCCATTGTGCGCGCGACGCGCGCGACCGATCCTTCGGCTCCCGATATTGTGAAGAAGTATTTGAACTTCGGGGCGTCGGTGCGAGGCATTCAGAACATCATTTTGGCGGCCAAAGCACGAGCCCTGATGCAGCGGCGGTATCACGTTTCCTTTGAGGATGTGTCGGCGATGGCCATTCCCGTGCTGCGGCACCGCGTGTTGCTGAACTTCCATGCGGAGTCCGATAAGGTGACTGCCGATACCGTGCTCCGCAAGTTGATCGATTCGATTCCGGTACCGAGAGACTAACCGGCCATGGACCAGCGCTTCCTCGATCCTCACGTACTAGCCTCCATCTCCAATCTGGAACTGGTGGCGAAAACGGTGGTGGACGGATTTATTTCCGGACTCCACCGCTCGCCGAAGTTCGGCTTCTCGCAGGAGTTTGCCGAATATCGGATGTACAACGAGGGCGACGATCTGCGGTTTGTGGATTGGAATGTGTTTGCGCGGACGGAACGGGCCTACATCAAGCGGTTCAAGGGCGAGACGAATTCGCGGTTGACGCTGCTGCTGGACGCGTCGGCTTCGATGGCCTATAGCTCGCATTCGGTGACGAAGATCGACTATGCGAAGTACCTGGCGGCGAGCCTGGCCTACATGGCGCATCAGCAACGAGACGCGGCGGGCGTGATTGTTTTTGACGATGAGGTGCGGGAGTATGTGACGCCGTCGTCACGGGCCGGACAGTTCCGGCGGACAATGTTTGCGATTGAGAACGCGACGCCGGGGCGGCGTACCGATTTCGCGAAGCCGTTCTTCCACTTTCTTTCGACGCTGCGGAACCGGCGAGGGCTGGCGGTGGTGGTGAGCGATTTTTATGAAGACCCGGAGACGGTGATCAAGACGATAGAACCGCTGCGGTTTCGGGGCAATGATGTGGTGCTGTTTCACATCCTGGACCCGCAGGAGGTGCGGCCGAAGTTTGACGGGCCGGTACTGCTGATCGATTCCGAGACGGGGCAGGAATTGGAGACCTCGCCGGAGTATGCGGCGCAGGAGTATCGCGGGAAGATCGACGCGCATGTGGCGGCGTTGAAACAGAAGGCGCAAACGGCCGGGTTGACCTACCATTTGCACACGACGGACAAACCGCTGGATTCGGCGCTGCGGGAGTTCCTGCTGGTGCGGCAGGGGAGAGCCTGATGGGATTTCTTTCTCCCTGGTTTTTAGGCGCGGCGGCGTTGGCGGGGTTGCCCGTTTGGTTGCATTTGTTGCGGCAACACAAGACGACGCCGGTGCATTTTTCGTCGCTGATGTTTTTCGAGAAGCGGACGACGACCTCGACGCGGCAACGGCGGCTGCGTTATTACGCCCTGCTGGCCATGCGGCTGCTGGCGTTGCTGCTGCTGATTCTGGCTTTTGCGCGGCCGTACTGGGAACGCAAAATTGCGGCCGGTTCGGGCAAGCGCATGACGGTGGCGGCGATTGACAATTCGTTCTCGCTGCGGCGGGGCAACGCGCTGGACGCGGCGAAGGAGCAGGCGCTGGGGCTGGCCGGCAAGGTGAGCGGCGCGGAGCCAGGCATTGTGGTGGCATTCGGCGCGAGCGCGCACGAGATTGGCCAGAAGGCGGACGACGCGGCGACGTTCCGGAATCATGTGCAGGCGGTGGCGGCGGGCGACTCCCGGACTTCGTACGCCGAGTTGTCGCGTGTGCTGCGCGGGTTGGCCGAGGCGCACCGCATGCCGCTCGATGTGCATGTCTATACCGACTTGCAACGCAGCGGAATGCCTGCGCGGTTTGCCGATTTGCAGTTGCCCGCTGATACGAAGATCGAGATTCATGACGTTGCACCCAAGGAGTTGACGAACTATACGGTGGAGGCGGTGACGCCGCCGGGACGTATTTTCGATACGGCAAAGGCGCGCGTGCGGGCGACGATCGCGGCGCTGCATGCGCCGAAGGCGACGAAGCAAGTATCGCTGGTGGCGGATGGAAAAGTGCTGGCGACGAAGCCGGTGGATATTCCGGAGAACGGGCGGGCTTCGGTGGAGTTTACGGGGCTGGATACCGGATATGGGTTTCACCGGGGAGAGGTGCGGCTGGAGAACGCGGGCGACACGTTTCCGGGCGACGATGTGTTCCGGTTCGCGATTGAACGGTCCGATCCGCGGAAGGTTCTTTATTTGCACAGTGGCCGGGATTCCCGGAGCGCGCTCTATGTGAAGGCCGCGCTGGATGCGGCGGTTCCGAATGCCTACGCGATTGAGACGGCGGCGTATGAGACGACTTCCTCGCCGAACTTGAACAATGTTTCGTTTGTGATGTTGGCCGACCCAGGCACGTTGCCGCCCTCGCTGGAGAACGCGTTGAAGGACTATGTGCAGAAGGGCGGAGCGTTGTGGATTGCCGCGGGCGGGTTCACGGGGGCGCTGCCGAAGCTGCCGGTTTCGGGGCTGGCGGTGAAGGAGTCGCGGATGGCTTCGCGGTCCCGGGAGATGTTTCAGAGCGTGGCGGCGAAGGAGCCGCTGCATCCGGTAATGGAGCGGACGGCGGGCATTGAGTCCGTGAAGTTTTATCAGGTGGTGGCGATTGACCCGGGCGCATCGGCGAAGGTGTTGGCCAAGACGGCGGACGCGGCGCCGGTGGTGATTGAACAGCCGATGGGCGAGGGCCGAATTCTGATACTCGCCTCGCCGCTGGATAATCTGGGTAATAATTTGCCGCTGCATCCGGCGTTTGTGCCGCTGTTGGAACGGGCGGCGCAGTATCTGTCGAGGCAACAGGAATCGACGGGAATTGTGGCGGTGGGCGAGGGCGTGGAATTACGGGCGGCGTCGGACCGGGCGATTGGCGTTGAGGTGTTGGACCCGCGCGGCGAACGGGCGTTGACGCTGGAGCAGGCGGCGAAAGCGACGTCGTTTGCGCCGCAGACCGAGGGGTATTACGAAATCCGGCGCGGCAACGGGCGGGCGAGCCTTGTGGCGGTGAACGCGGACCGGAGAGAATCCGATTTCACGCGGATGGAAGACGAGACGGTGGCGCTATGGAAAGCAACGGGTGAACCGGGCGAGACGCAGCGCGTGAACGCAAGCGGAGAACGGACCGAGACAGTGAGCCCCTGGTGGTGGCTGCTGTTGGCTGTATTGGGATTGACGGTGGCTGAAGGTGTGGCCGCGTCGCAATATCTTTACGGATCCGGCGAGGGAGCTCCATCCCCGGCGGAGTTGGCAAGTAAGGAGGCCGCATGAGCGCATTAGAGAGTCTCGACGGGTACCTGAAGCAGTTGGAACGCAAGCTGCGGATGGCGGCTTGGGCGCGCGGCATAGCCGTGGCGGCGTTCTGCGCCTTGCTGACGACGGCGATTCTGGTGCTTTACACGAACTCGACCGCGTTTGCGGACCGGCCGGTGATTGTGGCGCGGTTTGTGTTGTTCCTGGTGCTGGCGATCGCGCTGACGTTTGGGATTGTGATCCCGTTATTGAAAGTGAACCGGCGGCGCGCGGCGCGGCAGGCCGAGAGCGCGTTGCCGTTCGGTGACCGGCTGCTCACCGTGGTGGAGCACCGCGACGAGGCAGATCCGTTTTTGGAATTGATCGCGGCGGATGCGCTGCCCGTGGCGATGGCAAACGGGACGGCGGCGATTGTTCCGGCGCGGCAGTTGTTGATGATGGCCGGGATTGCGGCGGTTGGCCTGGGGACGCTGCTCTGGTTATTTAACAGCGGGCCGGGATATTGGAGCTATGGCGCGAATCTGCTGTGGTTTGGGCCGCCGAAGCTGGAGGCCGGCCTGTTCTACGACATACAGGTGCAGCCGGGCAACAAGGCCGTCCGCAAGCGGAGCGATGTGACGGTGACGGCGAGCCTGATCGGGCTGCAACCGGGCGTGGTGAAACTGTTTGCGCGGTACAAGGGCGCGAGCGAGTGGGAACAGTCGCCGATGATGCCGCAGGGCACGGGATATGAGTTCGTGTTTGCGGGACTGCCGGAGACGGTGGAGTATTACGTGCAGTCGGGGCCGGTGAAGTCCAAGACGTTTACGTTGACGGCGGTGGATCTGCCGGGCGTGAAGAAGATCCGGGTGACCTACACGTACCCGCCGCAGTTGGGATTGCCGGGTTTCACGGAGGAGAACGGCGGCGATGTGCGCGCCGTGACGGGCGCGAAGGCAAAGCTGGAGATCGAGTTCGACAGGGCTGTGCAGAATGGGTTGATTGTCATAAACGGCGAGGAAAATAAGTCGCTGTTGATGACGGCGCCGAACAAGGCGCAGGTGGAAATGAACGTCGACAAGAGCGGCGTTTACTATGTGGCGGTACGGGAGTTGAATGAGAACGTCCGGTTAACGGACGACTTTTTTATTGAGGCGCAGGAGGACGGCGAGCCGGTGTTGAAGATCCGGCGGCCGGGCAAGGACGCGAAGGTGAATCCGCTGGAAGAGGTTCCGGTGGAGGTGGAGGCGTCCGATGATTTTGGTTTGCGTGAGTTGACGCTGCGGTATTCGGTGAATGGCGGGGAAGAGAAGTCGGTGGCGATGTTGCCGGCGCCGAATGTGAAGCAGGCGACGGGGAAGACGCTGTTGGCCTTGGAAGCGTTCCAATTGCAGCCGGGCGACGTGGTGAGCCTCTATGCGGTGGGCCGGGATGCCCGGTATACGGTGCAGACGGACATGGTGTTTGTCGAGGCCATGCCCTGGGAACTGGAGTTTTCCCAGTCGCAGCAGGGCGGCGGTGGCGGCGGAGGCGGCGGCGAGAACGAGGGGAAGATTTCGTCCCGGCAGAAGGAGATTATCGCGGCTACTTGGAATCAGCTTCGCAACCGGTTTGCGAGCGATAAATCGGTGGGCGAAAATGCGCGGTTTCTTTCCGATATGCAGTCGAAGCTGAAGGACCAATCGAAATCGCTTGCCGAGCGCATGACGCGGCGGGAACTGGCGGGGTCGAACGAAGAGTTTAAGAGCTTTACGAAAGAGATGGAAGCGGCGGCGGCGGCGATGGGTAAGGCGGTCGAGCAGCTCAAGAACCGGAAGTTTAAGGAGTCGCTGCCGTCGGAGCAGAAGGCGCTGCAACATATTATGCGCGCCGAGGCGCTGCAGAAGCAGATTCAAGTGGCGTTTGGATCGCAGCAGGGCGGCGGCGGAGGCGGGGAAGGGCAGTCGCGCGACCTGGACAATCTGTTCGACCTGGAACTGGATACCGAGAAGAATCAATACGAAACCGGCCAGCAGCAGAATAGTTCCGATGATGGGAAAGAAAAGCAGGTAGACGAGGCGCTGCAGCGGTTAAAAGAGTTGGCGCGACGGCAACAGGAGTTGGCGCAGCAGCAGCGGCAGAATAAGCAGACATTCCAGCAGAAGTGGCAGCAGGAGCAACTGCGGCGCGAGGCGGAGGAGCTGAAGAAGAAGCTGCAGGAGCTGGCGCAGCAGAATCAGCAGGGCCAACAGGGTCAACAAGGGCAGCAGGGACAGCAAGGTCAGCAGGGCCAACAGGGGCAGCAGAGCGGCCAGCAGTCCAGTCAGCAGTCCGGGCAACAAGGTGGCCAGTCCGGCCAGCAGCAACAACAACAGCCGAGCAGCGCGCGGGACCGGCTGCGGCAGATGGCAGGGCAGCAACAGCAACAGCGGCAAGATCCGCGATTGCAGCAGGCGCTCGACCGTTTGGATCAGGCGACCAAGGATATGCAACGGGCGAATCAACAGCAGGGTTCGCAGTCCTCGGATGCGCAGCGGGCGGCGGAGCGGCTGAGCGAGGCGCAGAATTCGCTGCGCGGGATGCGGCAGGAGCAATCGACCAATCGCGTAGGCGACCTGGCGGAACGGGCCAAGCAACTTGCCGAGAAGCAGCGGGATTTTGCGAATCGCGTGAATCAGGAGTTTGGACCGAAACCGGGACAGGGCTCCGACCCGGCGATGATGCGCGGACAGAAGATGCAGATGCAGCAGGAGTTTGCGCGGGAGAAGGAGAAGATGACGCAGGAGTCCGAGCGCCTGGAACGGGATCTGCAAGACGCGAGCCGGCAGATGCAGGGTTCGCAGCGGCATACCTCTTCGAAGCTACGGGAAGCCGTGGGGCAGATGCAGCAGGACCAGGTGACGCTGCGCAATAAGATGCTGGGCAATTACTACCGGCAGGGACTGGCTCCGTATCTGAGTTCGCGGGAGCAGTCGTTGGCGAATGATATAGAGAAGCTGCGGAAGGCGATTGAGGGCGCGCAGCAGTCGATGGATCCGAATGCGCAGGACGGCAGCAAGAATGAGCGGAATCTGGCTGGTGTGGAGCGGCTGCGGGCGCAGTTGCAGCGGATGGTGCAGGGGCAGCGCGGCCAGAACGGGAAGCAGGGCCAGGGCCAGCAACCTGGCCAGCAAGGTCAGCAGGGACAACAGCCCGGGCAGCAGGGGCAGAATGGGCAACAGGCTGGTCAACAGGGACAACCGGGTGGTCAACAGGGCCAGCAGCAGGCGCAACAAGGTCAGCAGGGGCAACAAGGCGGACAAGGTCAGGGCCAAGGACAAGGTCAGGGCCAGCAAGGCCAGCAGGGTGGACAACAAGGCCAGGGCCAGGGGCAAGGCGGGGAACGGATGGGCGGCGAAGGGCGCCAGCAGGCCGGCGGACAACGCGGTTGGCGGGAGGGCGGTGACGCGACCAACGACGGTACGCGCGAGTTTTCCGGCATGGCGGGCGGCGCGAACCGGACTTGGCAGGAAGGGATGCGCGCGCTGAGCGAGTTGCGCGGAGCGGCGGGCGAGTCGCCCGAGATGCAGCGCGAGATTGAACAGATGATGCGCGAGATGCAGCGTTTGGATCCGTCCCGATTCACGGGCAATCCGGAACTGGTGGAGCGGATTCGGGCGCAGTTCCTGCCCCAGTTGGAACAGTTGGAGCTGCGCTTGCGCCGGCAGATGGAAGAACAGCAGTCCGGCAATGTTCGTAGCGGCGCAGGGGAACGGATTCCGCCCGGCTATGCGGAGCAGGTGGCGGACTACTACCGGCGGTTGAGCAAAGGCAACAACAAGTAACATTTGCGTTACCCTGGGCCAATGCGTCTGCTCGCATTGGCCCTTTTCGCGCTATCCGTGTACCCGGCGATCGCTCCGCTTGCCGAGCCCGCGATTTCTCCCGACCGGAAGGAGATCGCATTTGTTTCCGGCGGAGACATCTGGACGGTGCCGGCGGCAGGCGGGGAAGCGCGGTTGCTCGTTTCGCACGCCGCCTATGATTCCCGCCCGCTCTATTCGCCGGACGGGAAACGTCTCGCTTTTCTTTCCACGCGGAACGGCAGCGCGAACATCTACGTGCTGGAGTTTGCGACGAATCAATTGCAGCGGCTGACGTATTCGGATGGGAACGAACTGCTGGACAACTGGTCGCGGAACGGCGAATGGATCTACTTTTCCTCGTCGGCGGGCGATATTGCCGGGCATAACGATGTATATCGGGTACGCGTGAGCGGAGGCACGCCCCAGAAGGTGAGCGCTGACCGGTATGCAAGCGAATTTCACGGGGCTCCGACGCCGGACGGGAAGCGGTTGCTGTTTGTGGCGCGCGGATTTGGCGCATTGCAGTGGTGGCGGCGTGGGCGTAGCCACCTGGATGAGAGCGAAATCTGGATATTGGACGAAGCGGCGGCGGTGAAGGACCAGCAGTTGCTGGGCCGGGGAGCGAAGCAACTATGGCCGCAATGGATGCCCGATGGGAAATCGTTTTACTTCGTTTCGGACCGCAACGGCGGACATCAGAATATCCATGTCTATACGATGGGCAAGGGGGAGCGACAGGTAACGGCGTTTACCCAGGGCCGGGTGTTGTTTCCAAACCTGAGCTATGACGGCAAGGCTGTGGTGTTTGAGCGGGACTTCGGCATTTGGCGCCTGGACACGGCGACGGGGAAAGCGGAACAGGTGCCGGTGTCGCTTCGCGGCACGCCATCGGGTCCGGATCTTTCGGTGCGCGTGACCGTGGAGGGCGGATACGGCGGGTTGGATGTGTCAGCGGATGGGAAGAAACTGGCTGTGACGGCGCGGGGCGAGGTGTGGGCGGCAAACGCGAAAGAAAGCGGCGACGCGTTCCGGGTGACGCGCAGCACGGACGCCGATAGCGGTCCTCAGTGGGCCCCGGATTCTTCGCGGTTGGCCTATATCACTGATTCGGACGGTTCGCGCCACCTGATGCTCTACGACTTTGGAACGAAGGAAACGAAGGCATTGACGAGCGGCGAGGGCGTGCACACGGCGCCGTCGTGGTCGCCAGATGGCAAGAAGCTGGCCTACGTTCGGAACGGAGAAGAGATTCGCGTCCGGACGGTGGAAGACGGGGCGGAGAAGACGATTTATGCAGGGCGTGTTGGCCGGAGCGGCATTGGGTTGGCGTGGTCGCCGGATGGGGTGTGGATTGGCACGGTGCTGCCGGGCGTGAAGAATTTCCGGAATGCCTGGGTGCTGCGGGCCGATGGAACCGCGAAGCACCAGGTGAGTTGGCTGCCCAATTCTTTCGCGGGCGGCTTGGTTTGGACGCCGGACGGCTCTTCCATTCTTTATGTGACCGGCCAGAGAACGGAACATAGTCAGGCTGCGATGGTGGATTTAAAGCCGAGGCAGCCCGCTTTCCGGGAGGATTCGTTCCGGCAGCTCTTCGAGAAGGGCGCGGCCGATAAGAAAAAGCCCGCAACCGAAGTGGTGTTGGAGGGGATTCGCGACAGGGTACGGCTGTTGCCTTTGGGCATGGACATCTCCGAAGTCGCAGTGAGCCCAGACGGGAAGACGTTGGCGTTTCTTGGGACGCTGGCCAACCAGGAGAATCTCTACACGTACGTGTTGGACCGCGATGCCCGGCCCACTCCGACGCCGAAACAGGTGACTTCGACCAGCACGGCGAAGAGCGCGTTGTATTGGGGCTCCGACAACCGGACGATTACCTATCTTGACGCGGGACGCGTGCAGACGATCGACGTCAACGTACGCACGCCGCGGCCGCTGGCTATTTCGGCTCAACTCGTCGAGCGGTTCGACGATACGAAACTTGCCGTGTTCCGCCAGGCATGGATGCGGATGCGGGACTTTTTCTATGACGCGAAGTATCACGGCGCGGATTGGAACGGCGAGGTGAAGCGGATTTACGGGGAAGCCGTGGCCGGAGCGCGGACGACCGATGAAATGCGGCGCGTGCTGAACCTGATGGTGGGGGAATTGAATGCTTCCCACTTGGGGGTAAGCGGCCCCATGGGGGCTCCGGCGGCCACGTTTGGGCGGTTGGGGCTCGACTGGGAGGAGAAGGACGGGAAACTGCAGATTGTCACGGTGTGGCCGAACGGGCCGGCGGCGTTGGCTGGGGGAATTACGGCGGGCGATCGCATTCAGTCAGTGAACGGTACGGCGGTGACGGCGGGAGTGAATCTGGACTCGCTGCTGGAGCGCTCTGTGGGCCGGGAGGTGGACTTGGAGCTTGCGGGCGGGAAGAAAGTTCGCGTGCGGCCTATTGCCTTGGCGGCGGAAAAGATGTTGCGCTACAACGCCTGGGTGGCGGAACGGCGTGAATTGGTGAACCAGTACAGCAAGGGACGGCTGGGCTACGTGCACATGTACGACATGGGCGATGCCTCGCTGCTGCGCCTATCGCTGGACCTGGACACAGAGGCTCACGGTAAGGACGGCGTGGTGGTGGATGTGCGCAACAACAATGGCGGCTACGTGAACGCTTACGCTCTGGACGTTTTGGCGCGCAAGAACTACCTGAACATGGAACCGCGCGGCTTTGACCGCGGGCCGGCGCGGGCATCGCTCGGACAACGGACGATTGAGAAGCCTACGGTGCTCCTTACCAATCAACATTCATTGAGCGATGCCGAGGATTTCAGCGAAGGATACCGGGCATTGGGATTGGGCAAGATCGTCGGCGAGCCGACGGCGGGATGGATCATATATACGTCCAACCAACCCTTGCTGGACGGAACGATGATTCGCGTCCCCACCGTGCGCGTTACGACAGCCAAGGGCGAGGACATGGAACTGCATCCACGTCCGGTGGACATTCCGGTGAACCGTCCGATGGGCGAAAGCTACCGGCGAACGGATATCCAACTGGAGACGGCGGTGAAGACGTTGCTGGGCTCACTGTAGTTCGAAGTCGATCCACTGGTTGGAGAGGACGCGATTGTTGGCGATGTCGATGGCCTGGATTTCCAGGACGTACTCGCCTGGGGGCGTCTTCTCCGAAAGCCGAAGCACGCCGCCGGCCGGGATGCGTCGGGCATTCATGCCGGGACGGAGTACCACGGGGAACCGTTTTCCTTCCCACACGACGGTTTCTCCGCGTACTAATCGTGGTTGCAGTTCAATACCGGGTTGCCCTTCCGCACCGTTGCGGCGGGCGTTAAACACCGTGACTCCATAGGAGAAGATGCGGCCGCGTTGGAACTGACGGAGCACGGGCGAAAAATCTACGCCTGTTTCCTTATCCGTAGCGTTGCGCTGATCTCCGTCCGCCATCAGGATGCCGGAGATGCTGGCGGCGCCGCGCTCCAGGTCCGGTACTTCCAAATAGCGGCTGGCCGCTCCGGTTTTGCCGGACCGCTCGTCGAGGATGGCAATCCGGACTTGATAAGCGCCGGGCTTGCGGACGGGGTGATCGACGGCGTAGACGAATCCTTTTTCCTGGAATCGCGCGATCTCCTCTGCCGTCGCCTGAAGAGTAAAGGTTTTGGCGGTATTCGAAGAAAGTTTGGGTTCCTCGCCTTCGGTAAGCACGATGAGGTGCAGTGTGGCCTCGCTTTTGCCGCCGGCGCCGGGCGGCCCGAACGTAACGCTGTTGGCGGGAATATGCACGAGGGAACGAATGAGCGGTTGGTCCTTGTCGCCGGTTGTGAAGTTGGGCGCAAACCGAATGGGAATGGCGGATTCGACAAACGGGGACATCAGTGCGGATACGAGCCGTTCCGAGGGTGTACGAGGCTGGGTTTCCGTGGCGGCGGCGGGGCTGATGTAGCTGCGCCGGAAACGGACCTTTACATTGGGGCGGGTAACACGGAGCTGAATTCGTCCGAACTTGTTGTCCTTGGCGAGCTTTTCCGCTTCGGCTTCGTCGGGCTGAAAACCGATGAGGTAGTAGCCTGACTGATCGTCCAAAACACGTTGCATACCGCCATTCAGATCGTTGTTGTTGATATGGGCCAGTCCGCCCGTTTCCTCGGCGAGCAGTTCCAACATGGATTGCGTGCTGCGGAGCTGCGCGCTGCGATCATCAATGGCTAGCCGTATTTCGGAGGCCTCCAAATTGCTGATATCGTCCTCGGCCCGGAGGCCGGGGTAGACGACGCCCCGCGGGTCCACGGCATAGAGGACAACCGCGGAGCGGTTTGCGCTTTCGGCTACGCGCAACAGGTCGTTGCGATCCACGATGGACTCATCCTTCTGGCTGGGTTGTAAGGATTGCGCTGGCGGAGATACCTTCGGGTTCAGGAGGCGGCTACCCTGCATGCCTTCGGAGAATAGGATGATGGACTTGCGGCCGGGCATGGTGCGCATGCCTTCGGAGATATGGCGAATGGCTCCCAGCGTGCCGACATAGAAACTGCGCTTGGTCATCCGGGATGCGGACGCGGACTCGGCGTCGGCTTCGCCGATGGTTTTCAACGTGCCGAGGGCTGAGGCAGCGGAAAGTGTTGGCCGCAGCCGGTTAATGGCCGCGAGAAGGCGGTTCCGGTCCGTAGTGAACTGTTCCAAAGCGCCTGTGCCGCCGCGTGTGGTGAGGATGGCAAGGAGGTCGCCGGGTGCGAGTTGCGTGTTGACAAACTTTTTCAGGGTTTCGCGCGTGTAGTGGAGCGATTCGAAAGAGAGACGTAGGTCATCAACGACGATGGCGATGGTGCGGCGAACTTCTTCGCGTTTGAGCGCGGGCAGTGCAGTTGGCCTGCCTGCACCGGTTGCCGGTATGGAAGCGAGTTGCTGGACGCCAGTGGCTACGTAAGAGAAATTACGAATCTCCCGGGGTTTCCCGTTATCCAGAAGAACGAATTCTTCGCGACGGAGATCTGTTACGGGTTTCCCTTTGTTGTCAGTTACCACCGCGTCGAATTGAACGAGCGTCGTGGTGACTTTGATCTGCGCGGTTGCCGCCACGAACGCGAACAACATCAGTATACGGGGACGCATAGATTCGTTACCCTAGAATACAGAACAAAATGGGTAGCATTCTGCAATCACTTCCTGTCGGCAAGAACGTCGGCATTGCGTTTTCGGGCGGCTTGGACACCAGCGCGGCTATTTATTGGATGCGTCAGAAGGGCGCAATCCCCTATTGCTACACGGCAAACCTGGGGCAGCCGGACGAAGCGGACTATGAAGAGATTCCCCGCAAGGCGCTGGGCTACGGCGCGGAAAAAGCGCGGTTGATCGACTGCCGGCAGCAATTGGTGCGGGAAGGTATTGCGGCTTTGCAGTGCGGCGCATTCCACATCACGACCGCGGGCGTCGCGTATTTCAATACGACGCCAATCGGTCGCGCCGTAACAGGGACGATGTTGGTCGGCGCAATGAAGGAAGACGGCGTCAACATCTGGGGCGACGGGTCCACCTATAAGGGCAACGATATTGAACGCTTCTACCGCTATGGCCTGATGGTCAATCCTGCGCTGGAGATCTATAAACCGTGGCTGGACCAGGACTTCATCAATGAACTGGGCGGTCGCAAGGAGATGTCCGAGCTACTCGAAAAGGCCGGGTTGGGCTACAAGATGTCCAAGGAGAAGGCCTATTCGACCGACTCCAACATCTGGGGAGCGACCCACGAAGCCAAGGACCTGGAGTTCCTAAAGAACGGCATCAAGATCGTCGAGCCGATCATGGGCGTCCCGTTCTGGAAGGACGACTGTCCGGTGACTGCGGAGACGGTTTCGGTGACCTTTGAAGAGGGTCGTCCAGTGGCATTGAACGGCAAATCCTTCGCCGACGATGTGGACCTGGTGCTGGAGGCCAACGCGATTGGCGGACGCCATGGGCTGGGCATGTCGGACCAGATCGAGAACCGTATTATTGAGGCCAAGTCGCGCGGCATTTATGAAGCGCCGGCGATGGCGCTGTTCTACATCTGCTACGAACGGCTGCTGACCGGTATTCACAACGAAGGCACCTTGGAGCAGTACCATACGCTGGGCCGCCGCCTGGGACGTTTGCTGTACGAAGGCCGTTGGTTCGATCCGCAGTCGATGATGTTGCGGGAAACACTGCAGCGCTGGGTGGCCAAAGCCGCCACCGGCACGGTGACGCTGGAACTGCGCCGAGGCAATGACTATTCGATTCTGGATACGGAATCGCCCAATCTGACCTACGCTCCGGAGCGGTTGACGATGGAATCCGGCAAGGGCGAATTCACGCCGCAGGACCGCATTGGCCAGTTGACGATGCGGAACCTGGACATTACCGACAGCCGGAACAAGCTGTTCGTATATTCTGAAGCGGGTCTGTTGTCGCCGTCCACGTTTGCTGGATTGCGGTTGCTGGATGAACCGAAAAAAGACGGAGAGTAATTCGCCATGGATTTGATCTCGCGCAGGGCCCTGCTTGCCGGCGCGGCGGCTGTGAAGCTGCCTCGCAAGCTCCGGTTGGGGATGGTGGGCGTACTGGGCCACGCGGGAAATATTCTGTCGCCGCTGCCCCAGCTTCCCGATGTGGAACTGGCGGCAGTGGCGGAGAGTGATCCGGCCGAGTTGGCCAAGATCCAGAAGCGGCCGGTGGCGGCCAAGGCCAAGTTCTATTCTGACTACCGGCGGATGCTGGATGCCGAAAAGCTGGACCTGGTTGGCGTTTGCACCTCCAACGGAGACCGCGCGGCGAGCGTCATTGCGGTGGCAGAGCGCGGGTTGCCGCTGATTGCCGAGAAACCGGTGGCGCTGAACCGGGCCGATTTTGAGAAGACGAAGCGTGCGGTGACGAAGTCTGGGAAGCCGATCTGGCTGATACTTCCGCTCCGCTACGAGCCGCCGTATTTGGCGATGCGGCAGTTGGTGCGAGATGGCGTGGTGGGTGAGGTCGGTATGATCTCATCGCAGAAGTCGTATAAAGCCGGCGTGCGGCCGCCGTGGATGAAGAATCATGCGTCCTACGGCAGCACAATCCTATGGATCGGCATTCATATGTTCGATCTGATGCGCTGGACCTCCGGGCGGGACTTCACCGAAGCGTTTTCCTACCAGGCGCAGGTGGCGGCGCCGCCGGGGATTGGCCAGATGGAGAATACGACGACCACGATTCTCAAGATGGACAATGGCGGAACCGCGTCCCTACACATGGATTATTACCGGAGCGAAGCCGCGCCCACGCATGGCGATGACCGGGTGCGGATTGCCGGTTCCAAGGGCGTGATCGAATATATGGCTGCGACCGGAGTGACCGTGCTGCGGCAAGGCGGCAAGGTGGAACTACTAAAGGAGCTGCCGCCGGAGCGCGATATTTTTGTCGAGTTTCTGGAAGCCGCCTTTAACGGAAAACCGAACGACATGCCGTTGGACGACGTGTGGAAGGTCAACGAAATTACGCTGGCCGCCCACGAGGCGGCCGAATTGGGGCGGCCGGTCAAAATCCGGGCATAACGCCTTCCGGTTTGCGGATTCCGATTTACAAAGGCTACGGAATCTGGGACCGGTTCACCCCTGCCTAGCGCATTTCACGTCAGATTTCCGGCTGCCGGACGCGTTCCGCGCTGTTGGCGAACCGATTGCAATTCGGCGGCAGAGGTGTAGGTTCCTTGAGCCGATCCATTGTATTGCTTGTTATGTTGAGTCCGATTCTGGTCCAAGCGCAGACAAGCCGGGCCACGCTGAGCGGCACGATTTCGGACCCGGCGGGCGCCGTGGTTCCGGCGGCCGCGGTGGAGTTGCGCAGCCGCGAGATGGGGGTCGTGCGTACGACTCTTTCCAATGAGGCCGGTCTCTACCGGTTTGACGCGGTGGACCCGGGCCGTTACGACCTGCAGGTGAAAGCTGACGGGTTTCGTTCTTTTGTTTCGAAAGAGTTGCTGCTGCAGGCCGGCGTGGGCGCAACGATGGACGCTCGGCTGGAGGTGGGCGACGCGCAGACGATCGTGGAGGTGAGCTCCGCCGTTGTGCAGTTGCAGGTCGAGGCACCGGTCCGCGGCGGCAATATTGACCGGACGCAGATTGTGCAGTTGCCTGTGGCCAACCGGAACCCGGTCTCCCTGGCGTTGACAGTGCCCGGCGTGTCAACGAACCGGTTTGCGACGGGGCGCGAAACGTTCTCAGTGAACGGGTCCCGTGGACGGTCAAATAACTTTCTGATTGACGGTACGGAGAACAACGATATTTCGATTGCGGGCCAGGCGTTTCAGGTGAAAATCCCGGACGCTGTGCAGGAAGTGAATGTACAGACTTCCAACTATGACGCGGAGTACGGGAGGGCGGCCGGGGCCGTGGTCAATGTCATTACGCGGTCCGGAACAAATCATTGGCACGGCACGGCGAGCTATTTACTCGACTCCACGGTGGACGATGCCTTGACCAATACCCAATCCCTGATCCCGGAACTGGTGCGGCGTGGACGGCCCGCCCCAGGTACGGAACAGTTGTGGGCAGGCACGTTGGGCGGCCCGGTTCGGAAGGA
>DASTML010000061.1:0-5325 GCA_035714175.1 Bryobacteraceae bacterium
CCACTATGCTTGCCGTGTTCCTGGTTCCCGTGTTGTATGTGTTGGCGCAGCGGTTTGTGGAATGGCGATCCGCCACGCCTAAGCCGCAGGCCGATTCGTGGAAAGGGGTGGAAGCATGAAACGGCTTTTGATCTTCACCATTGCCCTGGCCCTCCCGCTGGCGGCTAAAGGACCGAAATACAAGCGTCCGGCAGTGGATACGCCGGCACAGTTCCGCGGAGCCTCCACCGAGGCATCCGGCCCCGGTCCCTCGCTCGCCGATACGAAGCTGGCCGAACGTTTTGACGATCCCGTCCTGACCAACCTGATCAACGAGGCGTTAACACAGAACTTCGACCTGCTGGCGGCCGCGGAGCGGGTGCAGCAGGCGCGCGCGCAGTACGGCATTACCGGGTCACAGCAGTGGCCACAACTGAACCTGGCAAGCCAGTTCACGGCCAGCCGCAGTTCCACCGTTGGCTCCGCCGTATTCGTTCCCCGGACGGCGAATCTGGACGTCAGTTATACGCAGGCCGGCATCGGGATGAGTTGGGAGCTCGATATATGGGGCCGCATCCGCAGCCTGAAAGCCGCCGCACTAGCCGACTACCTTTCCACCGAAGAGACGCGTCATGGCATTCAAACAGGACTTGTCGCCGAGGTTGCCCGCGGCTACTTCCAACTTCGCGCCGCCGATCTTGAGCTCGAGATTGCGCATAAGACCAAGGAGATCGCGGAAAACGGACTGCGTCTGACCCGGCTCCGGCGTTCCGCCGGAGCGGCGACTGGCCTGGACGTTAGCCAGGCCGAACAACTACTGCGTACGGCCAACGCGCAGATTGCCGCATCCGAGCGGGGCGTCGCTCTTTCGGAAAACGCGCTCAGCCTACTTTTGGGCAAGAACCCGGGCAATATTCCGCGCGGCAAGCCGCTGGAAGCTTTCATGACGCCGGCCGAGGTGCCAGCCGGCCTGCCCTCCACTCTGCTCGAACGGCGCCCGGACATCCGGCAGGCCGAACAGACGTTGATTGCCGCGAATGCGCGCATTGGCGCGGCGAAAGCACTCTTCTTCCCGCAGATCTCGCTGACAGGGTTCATGGGCGGGCAAAGCCGTTATTTGTCCGAACTCTTCACGGGCCCTGCGCGCATGTGGAACGTGGCGCCTTCTCTGACCGCGCCCTTATTCAACGCGGGCCGCATCCGCTCCGGCGTGAAATACAGCGAGGCGGCGCAGCGGGAGGCCGCGCTGAACTATCAGAAGACGGTACAGACGGCGTTTCGCGAGGTTTCCGACTCCCTGGTAACCCTCTCCAAGACCCGGCAACAACGAGAGGAACAACAGTTGCTGGTGGCCGCGCTACGCGAATCGGACCGTCTTTCCACGCTGCGCTACAAGGGCGGGATGGACAGCTATCTGCAAGTTCTGGATGCGGAACGTAACCTGTTTCAGGGCGAACTGGCCCTGACGCAAATGCGATACCAGGAGTTGAACGCCGTGGTGCAACTGTACCGGGCACTGGGAGGCGGCTGGCAGTAGGCCGCCGCCAACGTTTGAATTCTGGAAGAATGAGGGGATGCGGAACCGTCGAGAGATTTTGATCAGCGCCGTTCGCGTGCTGCCCGTTGCTGCCCTGGCCCCGTCCGCCCATGCCGCGGCTGACCCGTGGACCGGCGCCGAAATCATCCAGCCCGCCGAGTTGGCGAAAAAGGTACAGGCGGGAACGGCCCCGCCGATCTTCTGCGTCGCCTTCCCGCCCCTGTACAGGCAGCGGCATATCAAAGGGGCAAAGTATGCCGGACCAGGCAACAAGCCCGAGGGAATCAAGTCCTTGGAGACGGCTGCGGCCGCGCTTTCCAAGGATGCCGAAGTCGTTCTCTATTGCGGGTGCTGCCCAATGGATGTCTGTCCGAACATCCGCCCTTCCTACGAGACCATGAAGAAGCTTGGCTTCCAGAAGATTCGCGTTTTAAGCGTACCGACGAACATGCACACGGACTGGTCGTCCAAAGGCTACCCCACCGAATCGTCTGTTCCGCCTGCCGCCGGCTAAACCTGCACCCAACGGACCCATAGGTGCATGGCCGTTGCCTGCAGCGCCATGCCCGCGATTCCCGCCGCCACGACAAGGCCCATTGACCAATAGAGGCGGCGGGTTAGCTGTGCATCCTTGGCTCTCATGACTAGAGGCAAATTCACGCCCACGCTCATGATGGAAGCGATCACCGTGGCGACAGCGGCCACATGTTCCGGAATCGTTTGCTTCACCGCCAGCGTGGCATCCGCCGCCACCGCGCTCGCGCTGGAAAACAGGCCGCCGAACAGGCTAACCACGTAGACGCCCGCTTCCCCCAGGAGCCGTTGCCCCGTCACTCCGGCCAACTGGAGCGCGAGGAAAATGACGCCGAACCGTAGGGCCGCCGCCAGAGAGAAAGGGGAGGTCAACCGTGTGACCTTCGGCCGTTCCGATTCTTCCAGCTTGCGCTCCCCCTTCCGATGGAACAGCAGAAACGCCGTGCTGGCGGCAAGCATTCCGCCGTATGACAGGCCCGCCGCGGCGAGCACCCACGGCGCCAGCATTCCAAGAATGATGGCGTTGCGCAACAGCATGGCCGCCGTCGCCAGCAGGATGCCCCGATAGGCGGCGTCAGCAATGCTCGCACCCGTCTCGCCCACCCGGGCGGACAGTTCGCTGACGGTAACGCTGCTGTTTACGAGACCGCCCAGGAAACCGGTCAACTCCACGCCACGGTCGCCATAGATGTTCCACAGGATGTAATTCACGAAACCGATGCCGGCGATCAGCATAACGGTGACCAGCGCGGCGCGCGGCTCAAAGGCGTTCCACGGGCCGATGTAGCCGACAGGCAATGCCGGGTACACCACAAAGGCAAGAATGGCCAACAGCAGCGCCGACCGGAGTTCCGCTTCCGTCAAGCCGGCGCTAAATCCGACCAGGGGCTCTTTCCAGGCCAACAACGCCGCAGTCAGCACCGCCACCGAACCAGGTACCAGCGTGTGCCCCTGGCCGCAGAGTACCCCGGCAAATCCGGTTACCAGCAGGGCGGCCGACGTGGTGAGCGCCGCACCACGATTGTCCCGCATCGTCTGCACGTTCAAAATTACTACCAGAACGCCGACCAACACGACCGCCGCAATGGCATACGACACGCCAATGAGGCTGCCGAGGCATCCAATCAATCCGGCCAGCCCGAACGTACGCAGGCCCGCTTCCTTGCCGCGCCGTTGCCGCTCCATTCCAATGAACAGACCAATGGCCAGCGCCAGTACAACGCGAAGCAAAGTTGCCAGATAGGGCCATTGATCGGAAAGCATAAAACAGTTCCCACCAGCCTATCCCGAAACCCCATGTGGCTTCTGCAAACTTACCCGCCCCCCGCCGGACAGATATACTCTAAAGCAAGTGGCTTGCATCTTTCGCCCAACGAGCGAGCCTCCAGGGAAGGAACATTTCACGCCCATGCGGAAGCTGTTTTTCTGGCTGCATTTGTGCGCCGGAGTTATCGCGGGACTCATTATTTTCATCATGTCCGTCACGGGCGTGCTGCTTATGTACGAGAAACAACTGATCGCATGGGCGGATCAGCGCAGCCTGCCTCCATTGCAAACGGGTAGCCGGTTACCGGTGGAAGATTTGTTGGCACGCGCCCAAACCCAGCGCGGTTCCCTACCCGTATCCATTTCGCTTCCCTCAGACCAAGCCCTTCCCGCGCAGTTGGCCTACGGGCGGGAAATCGTCTACCAGGACCCCGCCAGCGGCCAACTGCTTGGCCCCGGAAACACCTCGGTGCGCAAGTTCTTTCGCTCCGTCACGGACTGGCACCGGTGGCTGGCAGCCAGTGAAAACAGCCGTTCCACGGGCCGGGCCGCGACAGGCGCGGCGAATCTGGCTTTCCTGTTCATCGTCCTGAGCGGCGCCTACCTCTGGCTTCCACGCGTATGGACCCGCGCAAGCGTTCGCGCTATTGCCTGGTTCCGCGGAGGGCTCTCCGGGAAAGCGCGGGACTTCAATTGGCACAACGCAATCGGCGTATGGTGCCTAGTTCCACTTGTATTGATTGTTGCAAGCGGCTCCGTGATCTCCTACCCCTGGGCCTCCAATCTGGTCTATACGCTGACGGGAACCCAGGCGCCTTCCGGTCCGGGCGGGCCGCGGCGGGAAGGACCTCGCCGAGAAGGACAGCCCGCGGCTGCCGACGTCGCGGGCTTGAACGCGCTTTGGCAACAAGCAGCATCTCATGCAAGCGGTTGGCGACTGTTGACCCTTCGCGTGCCGGACTCCAACCGGGCTCCGGTATCCTTCCAAATCGACCAAGGTTATGCCGGACAACCGCAGCAGCGCATTACGCTCGCCCTGGACCGGAGTTCCGGAGCGGTGAAATCGCGCGAAGCGTTTGCAGACCTGAACCAGGGCCGGCGGCTGCGGACGTGGCTGCGGTTCGTTCACACGGGCGAGTTCTACGGCCTTACCGGCCAGACGATCGCCGGCATCGCATCCCTGGGCGCCGCGGTTCTCACTTATACCGGAATCGCGCTTTCGCTGCGCCGCTTTGCGGCCTGGCGGCGGCGGCGCTCCAGGGGCACTGCCGCGGAAGCGTTACCCGTCAGCACCGTCCAGTGATGCCGCCCAGCGAGACGGCGTCATACCGAAGGCCCGCCGGAATGCGTAGGTGAAAGCGCTGGGACTCTCATAGCCCAACCGCAGGGCCGTTTCCAGAACAGGGCGGCCCTCCGCGATCAGAGGCAGGCTGGCCTGTAGCCTTGCCTGTTGCCGCCAACGTCCGAACGAGATCCCCAGTTCCGATTCAAACAGTCTCTCCAACGTTCTTGGGCTCACGCCTCCGAGCGCGGCCCACTCCTTCAACCGGCGTTGGCTATCCAGTTCCGCGGCCACCAGCAGCGCTACCGCACGCGCTCTGGCGTCCTGTGGAAAACGAAGCTGGAGCGGCAATTGTTTCAAAGTACGTATTTCGTCCACGATCAACTGCATGATCCGCTCATCGCGGCCGCCCGGCGCGTAGTCAACAGGGATCCGAACCGCCTCCAGAATCAACTCCCGCAGAAGCGGCGTCACCACTACGACTGCACAGGCCGCGGGCAGGGCGGACACGGCCAGCGGTTCAAAATACAGCGTGCGCATTCGAACCGTGCCGGTCATCCGGATCTCGTGTATCTGCCAGGGGGGAATCCAGACAGCTCGTGTGGCGGGCACGGTCCAGTGGCCCTCCGCGGTGGATACGGTCATCACGCCGGAAGCGGCGAAAATCAGCTGCGCACGGCGATGCTTGTGGGGAGCCACATAGTAGCCGTGTTTATAGTCGACGGCC
>DASTML010000062.1:0-4262 GCA_035714175.1 Bryobacteraceae bacterium
AGATCAATGAAAAGCTTCGCGCAGACTTCGCGCTGCAGGTCGGGCAAGTATCCGAACGCGTAGAAGTGACCGGCGCCATTGCGGCGCTGAAAACGGACGAATCTTCGATCGGTGAAGTCATCGAACAGAAGCGAATTGTAGAACTTCCGGTCAACGGCCGGAACGTAGGCAACCTGGCCATTCTCCAGGCCGGCGTCATGTTCGGCGCCCGCGGCGGATTAGACGGACAGAGCGGCGGCGGCGGCGGTATTCCGATCCCCGGCCAGACCATCGCGATTGTCGCCAACGGCCAGCGCGAAGTCAGCCAGCATGCCACGCTGGACGGCGTCGTCGCCACCGAAGCGCGCATCAACACGGTGCCGTTTTCTCCCTCTCCTGAAGCAATTGAAGAAGTGAAGGTATTCACCGGCACGTACTCGGCCGAATACGGATTCAATTCCGGCGCACAGCTCATCATGGTGATGCGTTCCGGCACGAACGATATCCACGGCGCGGCTTATGAATTCCTCCGGAACGACAAGCTCGACGCGGAAAATTACTTCCAGAACTACTTCAATACCTCTGCCCGCCGCCTGCCTAAACAAGGCATCCGCCAGAATCAGTTCGGCGCCGTCATTAACGGACCGGTGGTGATTCCGAAACTCTACAACGGCAAAGACAAAACGTTCTTCATGTTCAACTACGAAGGCCGCCGCCGCCGTCTGCCGGGCGCCGCGTCCTCCGCGCTGTTGCCGACCGATGAGTTCCGCAACGGCGACTTCAGCCAGCTGTTGCGCGCCGCCAACCCCATTCAGTTGGTGGATCCGCTCAACGGCACTCCTTTTGCCGGCAACATCATCCCCTCTTCGCGCATCTCCAACACCGCCAAGTCGCTGCTTCCTTTCTGGGAAAAACCGCAAGTCGCGGTGGCGGACCCGCAGAGCGGCTTCAACTATACCGGCGGCGGCATCGACTCCATGGACGACAACCAGTACTTCGCCAAGGGAGATCACAACTTCTCGGTGAAGGACAAGATCATGGGCCGTTATGCCATGAACAAGGTCTCCTGGAACACCTACGCGGGTACTTCGCCGCAGTTCAGCTACCTGGTGCTCGGCCGGAATGACAACGTCGCCACCCAGTGGATTCACGTCTTCTCGCCGGCGGCGGTTCTCGAAACCCGATACGGCTACACCCGGTCCAAGGACGATAGCTTCAACCCCCGCGCCAACACGGACTTCAACCTTGCCGCGTTGGGCATGGACGGATTCCGCGTCGTCAACGACGGCAACCGCCCGCTCACCAAACGGGAAGTCGGCCTGCCCTCCATCAACCTTTCCAACGGTTTGCAGGGCCTCGCCGAACGCGATGGCGGCAACGGTTTTGACGACAACCAACTGCATCAGATTGGTACGAACCTGAACTTGAGCTTTGGCCGTCACAACGTAAAAGCCGGCGGCGAACTCCGCCGTATCTCCCTCTACCGCGGCGCGGCCAACGTTCCGCGCGGCGCCTTCACCTTCACCGGCAACATCACCGGCCACAGCTTCGCGCAGTTCCTTCTCGGACTGCCGAGCTCCACCGACACGCCGGAAGGCCTCCCCATCACCGACGTCCGTCAGAACCGCACCGGTTTCTACGTGACCGACGACTGGAAGGTCTCCCGCAAGCTGACGATGAACATCGGCGTCCGCTACGAATACAACACCATGGCGTCCGACGTGCAGGGTCTGTGGCGCAGTGCCGAACTGCAGAACAACACCTGGACGTTCGTTCCTTCGCAAATCCGCACCACGTACGACTTCTACACCCCGCAGAAGAACATGTTCATGCCCCGCGTCGGCCTCGCCTATCGCGCCAGCGATCAGTGGGTCATCCGCGCCGGCTACGGCATGTACTACAACGTGCATCAGCTCAACAACTACACGATTCTCAACCTGAATCCTCCGTTGTCGGGCAGCGCGAACTTCAACAACCAGGCCCAGAACAACGTGCTGCTCAACACGACCAGCCCGTACACGTTCGCCAACCCGTTCGGCACGGTCAACACCAGCTCGCTCACCAGCGCCAACGTGTTGAATCGCGACAATTTCCAGCCGCAGGTCAACCAGTGGAGCTTCGATATTCAACGCCGTCTGCCCTTGAACATGGTCATCAACGTCGGCTATATCGGTTCCAAGACCACGCACCTGGATAACACCGTGGAACTGAACTCTCCGGATCCGGCGTTTAACACTGCTACCTCCACGCTGCAGTCCCGCCGTCCGTACCAGTTCATCAACGACGCCGGCGTGATTCGGCCGCTCTCCCGTATCCGTTTCCTGGATTCGGGCGGCAACGCCTCCTATCACGGTCTGCAGACCACTCTGCAGAAGAGGTTCGGCAACGGCCTGTCCTTCTCGATCGCCCATACCTTCTCCAAATCCATGATGGAAGGCTATGGCCGAAATGAAGGCGACGGTTACAACCCGAACACCTACCAGAACCCCCGCAACCGCGCTGCCGAACGTGGCCGCGTCGGTTTCGACGTCACCCACAACGTTGTGTCCAACTTCGTCTACGAACTGCCGTTCTTCAAGGAAGGCCACGCCTTCACGAAGGCTCTATTCGGCGGCTGGCAGACCAACGGTGTGCTGACCTTCCGCACAGGTTTCCCGATGACGGTTACGCAGGGCGCGATCACCAATACCGCCAACGTGACCATCCGTCCGGACCGCGTCGGCCCTGGCAGCATCTCCAACCCCACGGTCAACCAGTGGTTCAATCCGGATGATTTCCGTCTGGTGAGCTGCTCGAACACGGCCACGCCGGAAGTCTGCCGCTATGGCAACGCTGGTGTGGGCATCCTCGAAGGCCCTGGCGCCAAGATCGTAGACTTCTCGCTGTTCAAGAACTTCCAGGTTGCCGAACGCGTCAAACTGCAGTTCCGCAGCGAGTTCTACAATCTTTTCAACACGCCGCAGTTCGCTCGTCCGAACGGCACGTTGAATACCGGTACCGGCTATCTCCCGGTCCGCAACTCCTCGGGCGGTCTGACCTATCCCAGCCAGATCGGTCAGGTTCGCGGTCCCGGAGCCATCACCAGCTTGGTTTCGCCAATGCGGCAGATCCAGTTTGGTCTGAAGCTGCTCTGGTAGATTCTAGTCGAATCAACCCCAAAAAGCCGCCCTTACCAGGGCGGCTTTTTTTGTCGCTACTGCGACTGCGTCAATTCCATAGTTAAGTGCCATTGATTCTCCGACAATTCTCGTCCGCCCCGCCTGGCAGCTCTCGCTTCTCAATTTTTAATAGAATATTGCGTCTCCCGTCCGGCACTAAGCAACAGTCCGGCGAGACGCACATCGACGCTGGCGGAGAAGCAAGGCGCGTCGCGGTCAGCGCCGATTGGGCGCGGCTATAGGAGTCTCCGTCCCGGACAATTCAGAACGGGTCGCAGACTATCTCCAGGCCCGCACAATCTTCGCCGATCTCCCATTTCTGCGCATCAGACGGCCGCTTTTGAGAGCTCAAAGCAGTATTTAGGCCTCGAGACTGCGTTCTTTGCAACGAAGTCAGCTTCGGAAACCATTCGTTCCGCCATGCGCGCGTCCGGTGCGATCATTGCCGGGGCAAGGGGAGCATATTGCGGCGCGCACATACGCTTGCGGGTCTCTCGGAGTAGGCAAGTCCTAAGCCCGGGGAGTTGGACGCCGCCTACAACAAACAAACGCCACCCAACGCTCGCACAGACGCCCTTCAAAAAACGGCTACTAGCCGACAGGGCCTTCCGGAAACTCGTTTCTTCAAGCGGTGTTACAGCGATCGGATCAGCGAAGGCGCTTGTCTTTTAACTCGTTCATAATACGAGAGAACTTCTTGCGTTGTTGCTCATCCAGCACCTGATCGATGCGCGACTTGCTGGAGGCCATTACCTCCTCCATTTGGGCATGGAGCATCTGGTAATAGAGGGAGAAGTCATCCAGGGCCGTTTCGATTTCTTCGGCCTGGGCCGGTGTCAGCTGGAGTTCCCGTTTCAGCGTGGTTAACGTCTGTTCTTTATTGGCGTCTTTCCAATCGGCAACGGCCTGTTTAGCCGCGACCTTTTGCGACGCCAGTTTGTAGATCACCGCTCCGGCAAAAGCTCCACAGCAGAACACCAAGCTCAACGTCAGCAGAATCTGGGGACTTCTCCACGTCGGCTGTACGCGTCCCATTCCCGTCCTATTCCGTAAACGACGCCATCGTGGCTAGAAAGTGGTCCCGGTCCCTCTGTACATCTTCTCCGAACGCCGTTCCCGCTCCTC
>DASTML010000063.1:0-5962 GCA_035714175.1 Bryobacteraceae bacterium
TTTTTCTTCCGGCGCGTTGTCGATCGAATCGAAGCTGCGGAAGGAGTTCTTCGGATTGTGCTTCGACAGCGTCTTGGTGATCGCCGCCGTCAGCGTCGTCTTCCCGTGGTCAATATGGCCAATCGTGCCCACGTTGACGTGTGGTTTGGAACGGTCAAATTTTTCTTTCGCCATGCGATTACAACCTGTTCAGGAAAATATCGCGCCAATTGCGGCGCCGGTGGAAGCTACTACTATCTCAAGTGGAGCCGTTGACCGGGATTGAACCGGTGACCTCGTCCTTACCAAGGACGCGCTCTACCAACTGAGCTACAACGGCCCGAAAGTCCAAGCTATTCTACTGCGGCCTATTTGCCTGCAATCGAACATTCGCCTGGAGGACTTCCAAATGTTCTGGTGGACAGGGAAGGATTTGAACCTTCGTAGCCCCAAGGGGCGGCAGATTTACAGTCTGCTGCGATTGACCGCTCCGCCACCTGTCCGGGTAAAACTTGATTTTTTGCTACTACTTGCAGCAGCCGCCACGTTTGCCTAGCTGGTCCGTGACTGCCTGCGGGAACCTTTGGAGCTGGCGGAGGGGATTGAACCCCCGACCCTCTGATTACAAATCAGATGCTCTACCAGCTGAGCTACGCCAGCGAAAACTGCGATTTTGAAAACTGCATATCGGGCAAAGGGGCTGAAAGGCACCGGCATTGGCCGAACGAAATTGAGTATAGCAAAGATCGTTTCCCGTCCGCTACTTACGGCGTCATCTGTTTCGCATTCTTTTCGCAGTTTTGTTTTGAACTTGTTCAAAGTCATCAAAGACCCCAAGGCCGTTTGTGAGGCCAGCGACTCGCAGCGCCTCTTGCGCAGTTCCCCGGTCGCAAGCTTGGACATTCCTGGCCGTTGTAGTCCGTATGCCTTTCAACACGGATTAAGGGATTACGTGGACCATGGACCAATATTCTTCGTACTTCTATTGGCTGCCTAATACCGGTCCGGCGAACGGTCGTCCCGTGCGTCCTCCGCAGGCTCCCTTACGAAGGCGGTCACCCCATGGAATGGGCCCCGATGTCTGCGTTTTGCCGGGACTTCGAGGCGCCCCCGCAGTGGTGGGATCGCTGTCGGGCGAGGTTGCTGCCCGGCTGTTGCATGGGGCATTTTGCGGCTGCACGTCGAGAATCAAGCCTTGCCGCCATGAGATTGTTGCTGACAACTGGTAACTCTGATCCGACGCCACCAAGCAGCAAGTCCATGAAAAGTTGCGGCATCACATCCGGGAATGGTTCGAGGCCGCCGCGCGTTCCAGTTCCGCCAATGCAAATCCGTCTGACGAGGTCCGGAGTGCACGCATTCCGGCCGCGATGACCTCTTGCGCCCGCAACCCATCCCAGTGGGAAGTGGGGAAAGCCGACCCTTCCCGGCAACGTTCCAGGAAAACTTCCACCTCTCGCTTATAAGCGGGGCCAAAGCGATCTACAAACTCCGGAGCGCCGGGGCCGCCCTTGCCCCCAGGAAACACTCGCCGCGCCAATGGTTCCAGAGAACCACGCCGGCCAAATGCCTCAACGACTACTTCGGCAGGCCGCTGATCAAAGCGACCAATCTGAATCTGCCCCATCTGTCCAAATATGATTGTTTCGACACGGTAGCCGCTGACGTGGTTCCGGCTGACCTGCACCTGACCGAGCAAATCGTCGCCGAACCAGAGATAGAGCATAGCGTCATCAAAGTCTTCCTGACAGGTGGTCAGCGCGTGACTATAAATACGAGAACCAACAGCTAAGGCGCGGTCCGGCGTGCGCCCCGTGAGCCACAAAATTTCGTCGACATTGTGCACGGACATATCAGGCAAAATGCCGTCGCTTTGGTAGCCGTTGGGAGCCGGCCCGGAGTCTTCCAATGCGGAATAGATTTTGAATACCTTGCCAACGACGTCGCTATCCATCAGTTCCCTGGCATAAATCAGGGCCGCGTCAAACCGCCGCTGGAAAGCAAGCATCACCGAAACGGGATAATCCCGCTCCAATTCCTCACAAAACTCCTGATCACCGGCGAGCGTTCCGGTAAGCGGCTTCTCAAGCAAGACCCGGTGTCCGGCCCGGACAAGCACAGCAGTGTGAGCGCGATGCAGCGCCGTAGGGGTGACCACTACCGTGGTCCGACACACTCCGGAAGCAGCCAGCTCTTCGACGGAACTCATCGTTTGCGCCCGGCATCCCGAGCGTTCCTTAAAACGTTCCACCTTAGCGGTATCGCAATCGACAATGGCCGCCAAGCGGCACATACCCGCCTGTTCCAGGCGCCACAAATGCGTTGCGTGTACCCATCCCATTCGGCCCACACCCACAATCGCGACTGGCAGCAGTTCCGGCATATCCGAATACTCTATATCAGCTGAGCGGAAGCGTCAGTCCAACAGATGAAATGGTTCGGTGAGTTGAAGCGCACGCTTATTGCCGGAGACAACCACTTGCGCCAGATATTTCAGTTTTCCGTTGACAACACAGTGAATTGGCTTATTGGTGGAGTGATCGAAAACGAGCACGTCCCCGGCGTTCATCTTCAAGAGATCCTCCATCCGCAGCGTAGGCCCCTGCAGCTTGGCGTCCACCTGCACCTGCGCCGGCCGTATCAAGCGGAGCACGCGGGCCTGTTCCTCCTCGGACGCTCCGGCGCGGCGATTGGACCATCCTTGGTCAAATTTCTGCCGCAGCATTTTGATGACGATGGAAGGGATGCCGATGTTCATCATCCCGACGCTCTCACCAATACGGATTTCCAGCGTAATGGCGACTACAGCTTCGTTGGGTGCCAGAAACTGCAGGAGCGACGGTTCGGTTTCGTGGCTGTCGATGCCGAAGCCAATGTTGGTGACCTGTCGCCAGGAGTCCTTCAAATCGTGGAGAATAATGCGGTAAACGACCTCCAGAATACTCTGTTCGATTTCCGTGATCTCTCGAGTGAGCTTGTGCGGACTGCTCTTCCCGGTCCCGCCCAAAAGCATTTCGAGAATCGGAAAGACAAGCGAAGGATTGATTTCGAGCACCGCATTGCCGTCAAAGGGGCGCATGCCGAGGGCAATAATACAGGTGGGAGCGGGTAGACACTGTGAAAATTCGAGGAACGAGAGCTGCTCCACCGAAACAAGATTAACGATCACGTAGGCACGAAGGTAGGCCGAGAGGCTGGACGCTAGGCTGCGGGCAAAGTTTTCATGCAAGAGATGAATTGCGCGGAGTTGGTCCTTGGCGATCCGGTCCGGACGTCGGAAATCATACGGCTGGGCGCGCTTGGAGAGGTCCGTTTCCGAGCGGCGATCCTGAAACCGCTGGAATACATTATCGATTTCGTCCTGACTAAGTACCCGATCGGCCATTGCTCCTCCTATCGGCGGTTCCCCGGCGAGAGTTTATAGAATGGGGTATGGTGACGTACTCTGACGCTTGCCCGGAAGGTCTGGATTTGCATCCTCAGGCGCCAATTCTCCCTCAACAAACCCAACTAGTCGCCGGATTTCCATTGCATTTCGCCGGATTTTTCCTAAAACAATCCCGGCATCACCCCGAGGCGCACTACGGGATAATCCTAGGCGAAATAGTTGCCGCGACGGGGAGGGGCTGTTGATAGTCGGGGGGATTGCCGCGGTCATCTTCGACATGGACGGCGTATTAATCGACTCCAACCCAACGCACGCCGCGGCCTGGACGGAGTATCTGGCGGCGCAACAGCTGCCGTCTGCAGGAATAGACACCTGGATGGCGGGTAAGCGCAACGACCAGATCATGCGCGTCCTTCTGGGTGAGGGAGCTGCCGAAGAAGCAATTTTCGCCCACGGAGCAGCGAAAGAAGCGCTGTTCCGGCAGAGGATGGCGCCGCAGTTGGAAGACAGGCTCATGCCTGGATTGCGACTCTTTCTGGACGATTTGGCTGGGCTGCCAGTGGGGCTTGGTTCAAACGCCGAACCCGCGAATGTCGACTTTCTGCTGGATGCGGCCGGGTTGCGCCATCGGTTCCAAGCTATTGTGGACGGCCACCAGGTAGAACTTCCGAAACCCGCCCCTGACATCTATCTGCGGGTAGCCGCCTTGCTGGGAGTAGAACCGGTTGATTGTCTCATTTTTGAAGACTCCCCGTCCGGCATACGCGCGGCAAGAGCGGCGGGCGCGCGCGTGGTGGGGGTAAACGGAAACGGGGAACCGCTGCAGGACGTGGATCTGACTATCCGGAACTTCCTCGACCCTTCCCTGCGCGAGTGGATGGCACGGTTGCAACCGCGCATCAGGTCCGGGCGTCTGTAAGATGGAATAGTTATGCGAACCCTTGCCCTCGCTGTTGCGCTTGCGGCCGCCGTCTTGGCGCAGAAGTATGAAGGCCCACGACCGGAGAAGCCGGACTTGCCCTACCTTTTGCACGCAGCACATCTGCTTCCCCTGGATCAGCAGGAGGCCAAGGAGGAAAAGCGCAAGGATGGAACTGCGTTTCTCGCCGACGGAGCCGCGGCAAAGGCACGCACGCCGCTCGCTGAGCCGATTCTGATCTTCGAAACCAAGTCCATCGCCCCGGAACGGCTCACGCTCTACAAGATGGAAGTGAAGGGCAACTCTCGTGAAGTCTTTTTTTACGACAATCCCAAAAAGCGGAAAGACTCGTCCAAGTCGTTCCGGCTGACAATGACCAAAGTGGGCCAGGGTTTATACCGGCTTGAACCCACAGAACCGCTGCCGAACGGCGAGTACGCCTTATCGCCGGCCGACTCCAATACAGTGTTCTCCTTCACCATCTACTAACAGCGATAGCTGGTACAATCGCCCATATGTTTAATGGTCTGGAACATACGGCGATTGCCTCCCCGAACCCCCAGAGGCTTGCCGAGTGGTACCGGGATTTCCTCGAATTCCACATCAACTTCGAATATGCCGGCAATTACTTCGTCCGGGCGCGCAACGGTTCCATGTTGGAAATCATTCCTTCCGAAGGAGAGCGTCCCTCGAACAAGATGCGCGACCCCGGCATCCGCCATATGGCAATCGAAGTAGACAATTTTGATGAGGGCCATGCGTTTCTGAAAGAAAAAGGCGTGCTCTTCCTGGGCGAACCGTTTACGACCCAAGGAAACCGGCTGGTTTTCTTTGCCGATTGCGACGGCAATATTCTGCATCTGATCGAGCGCCCCGCTCCTCTGCCGGGTTACTAGAAACCATTGTTCCAACGCGTCTTTAAGGCTTTTCAATACACGGATTTCCGCCGCATGTGGATTGGGGCTTGCCTATCCTCGGTGGGAACGTGGATGCAGAAGCTTGCGCAGAGCTGGCTGGTTTTCGAACTGACGAATTCGGCATGGTCACTCGCCCTGGACGCGTTCCTGGGCGAGATCCCGATTTTCCTGTTTTCTTTGATCGGTGGGGTGGTAGCGGACCGCATGGACCGGCGCAAACTGCTGCTGATTTCGCAGTTCATCCAGATGTCCTGTGCCATGCTGCTGGCTGTGTTGCTCTTCCGCGGGGCGGCCCGTGTCGAACTCATCTACTGCCTCAGCTTCATTGTCGGCACGGCGCAGGCGTTCGGCGGACCAGCGTATCAATCCATAATTCCGTCGCTGGTTCCGAAAGAGGATCTGCAGAACGCGATTGCGCTGAACTCCATCCAGTTCAACCTGGCGCGGGTGATCGGACCGGTGATCGGCGGCGTGGCTATGGCGCAACTCGGTGCGGCCTGGTGCTTCACGCTGAACGGGTTAAGCTTCATCGCGGTCATCATTTCCCTGCTGATGCTTCCAGCGCGATTGCCAGCGGCAACGAAGAAAGAGAGCGCGCTGGAATCCATGAAAGGCGGCATCGTTTTTGTACGCGACCGGGAGGGCATGCTGGCGTTAATCGCGTTGGCTTTCTTGATGACGCTGTTGGGGCTGCCGCTCATTACATTCTTGCCGGTAATGGCGCGCGACGTGCTTCACCTGGGCGCTGATGCTTATTCG
>DASTML010000064.1:0-29023 GCA_035714175.1 Bryobacteraceae bacterium
TGGCCCTGCAAACCCTCAGTATACCAATCCCCCCGACCGTCTGTCACATCTTCTGGCATCGCGGACAAAAATGCGTCCCCCGCTGCGCCAGCACCACCCGCGCAATCTCACTCCCACAAACAACGCACGCCTCGCCGCCCCGCCCATACACCTTATGCCGGTCCTGGAACGACCCCCGCCGCCCCTCCGTATCCACATAATCCGAAATCGACGACCCCCCGCTCGAAATCGCCTCCTCCAGTACCTCCACAATCGCCCGGTGCAGCCCCGTCCCCCGCTTACGGGTCAACGCCGCCGCCTCCGCACCCGGGTGAATCCCCGCGCGGAACAACGCCTCATCCACGTAGATATTCCCCAATCCCCGCACGAATGCCTGGTTCAACAGCACCGCCTTCACTCGTCCCCGCTTCGCCCGCAGCCGCGCCGTGAACTCCTCCGCGCTAATCTCCAGCGCATCCGGTCCCAACCGCGCCACATTCTCCGGCAAGCTCTCGCTCCAAGCCATCCGCCCGAACTGCCGCACGTCGTCAAACAACAGCCGGCAGGCGTCCATCACGAATTCCGCCCGCAAATACGCCGTCGGCTCGCCATCAATCAACAGCTTTCCAGTCATCCCCAGATGGATCGCCAATGTTCCGTGGTCGAACCGCAGCAGGATGTGTTTGCCGTGCCGGGTCACCGCCAGAATCCGGTGCCCGGCCAGGTCTGGCTCGGCAGCTCCGCGCATCACGCGCGCCGCGTAAAATGCCGTCGTCAACACCAGCTGCCCCGTCAGCCGTGGCCGCAGCGACCGTACAATCGTCTCAACCTCGGGGAGCTCCGGCATCTAGATATCGACGAGAATGTCGTCGCCTTCCACGCGCACAGGATACCGCTTCACCACGATCTCCGCATTGAAGTCGCACGCCCCTGTCTGGCAGTCAAACTCCCATGCATGCCACGGGCAAACCACCATCTTGCCGTGCAGCGCCCCTTGCGCCAACGGGCCCCCACGGTGCGGGCAATGGTTCTCCAATGCGTGAATCTCTCCCGCCACATTGCACAACGCCACCTGCTGTTCCCCGTTCCGGTATTCCAGCATGGTTCCCGGTGCCAACTGGGCCAAGGATCCGGCCTTCACAAACGCCATATAGAATAACCCTACCATGCGACTTCTCACGCCCCTGTTGCTCGTGCTGCTCGTCACCGCCGCCTGCCAAAAGCCGGGTAACCGCGTGATCGGCGTCGTCCCCAAAGGCGCGAACCATATCTTCTGGCTCACCGTAAAGGCTGGTGCCGAAAAGGCCGCCGCGGAGGCTGGCTATCAAGTCGAATGGAACGCCCCCGCGCTCGAAATCGACGCCAAGCGCCAGCAGGACATCATCGAATCCATGGTCAATCGCCGCCTCGCCGGCATCGCCTTCGCCCCCGTCGATAAAAAGGCGCTCGTCGGCGTTGTCGACCGTGCCCACGCCGCCGCCATCCCCACCGTCATCTACGATTCCGATGTCGACACGCCCAATCGCCTCTCCTATATCGCCACCGACAACCGCGAAGGCGGCCGCCTCGCCGCCCGCCGCATCGGCGCACTGTTAAACGGGAAGGGAAAGGTGGGCGTGATTGGCTTTATGCCCGGCAGCGCCTCCACCATGGAACGCGAGGACGGATTCACCACCGAACTGAAGGCCAAATTTCCAGCCATCACCCTGGTCGGCCTGCAATTCGGCATGGCGGACCGGGCCAAGGCCATGGCCGTTACCGAAAACATGCTCACCGCCCATCCGGACCTCGCTGGCCTCTTTGCCGACAACGAATCCAGCCTCTCCGGAGCCGTCCAGGCCCTGAAATCACGCAATGCCCGTTCGGTAAAACTTGTCGGGTTTGACGCGTCCGACGCGCTCATCGCCGATGTAAAAGAGGGCTGGATTGACTCGCTTGTCCTCCAGGACCCATTCCGCATGGGTTACGACTCCGTCCAGACCATTACCCGCAAACTGTCCGGCCAGAATCCCGCCGCGCGCATCGACCTTCCCGCGACGTTAGCCACGCGCGACGACCTGGCGGCCGGGCGCGTGGCCAAACAGCTCCTACCCGGCTTTGTCGCCGTGAGCGGAGCCCACTAATACGCTAATCGTGGCGGCGCGGCCCGCGGCCGAATCCGCCCTTCGGTTTGAAACCGCCGCCGTCGCGTTTTTGGAAGCCCCCCGGCTTGCCGCCGCCGAAGCTCTTCTTGAACGGAGGCCGGTCGCCGCCGGGTCCGCCCCGGTCACCGAACGGTTTCTTGTAGGGAGGACGATCCCCGCCGCCTTCGCGAGAGCCAAACGGTTTGCGGAACGGAGGGCGATCCCCCGCATTCTTCTCGCCGTAGGTCTTTTTGAAAGGCGGACGGTCTCCGCCGCCGCCGGGCCGGTCGCCAAACGGTTTTTTGTAGGGGGGGCGGTCGCCGCCGCTGTCGAAACGCCGGGGTGGACGGTCATCGCCGCCGCGGTCACGGAACGAAGGACGGGGCGGACGGTCTCCACCGCCATCGCGATCCCGGAACGGCGGACGGGGTGGACGATCATCTCCTCCGCGATCCCGGAAGGGCGGACGAAATGGGCGGTCTCCCCCACTATCGCGGTCACGGAATGGCGGACGGGGCGGACGATCGCCACCGCCATCGCGATCCCGGAACGGCGGCCTGGACGGACGATCGCCGCCGTCATTCCGATCCCGGAACGAAGGACGAAACGGACGGTCTCCTCCGCCTTCCCGATCACGGAACGGAGGACGAGGCGGGCGATCCCCGCCGCCATCGCGATCCCGGAAGGAAGGCCGCGGCGGACGGTCCTCGAAGCTGCGGCGCTGCGGCGGAGGCCCGTCGAACTCTTCCCGTTCTTCTTTCGGCGCAGGCAACGGCGGACGCAACGGCTTGCCCTCGCGGGATTCGGGCGCCCGCGATCCGCTGAACTCCACATCGCGCGCCGAAAGAATCGCTTTCTTCGGCTTCTTGACGGTTTCGGTCGCCTCGATGCTGCGCAGAATGCCATCGGCCGTCTGCAGCACCGCGCGAATCGCAGCCACGTTATGCACGCGGACAATATGCGCGCCATGCAGAACGGCGGCCACCACGGCGGCGGCCGTTGCCCGGTCGGCGTCTTCCACTTCCTGTTGGCCCAGGAACGATTTCCGCGACGGTCCCACCAGCACCGGCAGGTCCAGCCCGGCCAATTCGCCCAGCCGCGCGATCAACTCGTAGTTCTGTTCCCCGCGCTTGCCGAAGCCCAGGCCCGGATCCACAAAAATCCGCCCCCGGTCCACGCCGGAGCGCCGCGCGCGGCTCACGCCCGCTTCCAGATCTTCCATCACAGAAGTCATCGGATGCGGCATCGTGCCGAGCTTCGCCCACGTCTCGGGCGTTCCGCGCATATGGTTCAGAATCAGCCCGGCGTCGGCTTCCGCCACCACCTTGGCCAGTTCCGCATCAAACGTCAGCGTGCTGGCGTCGTTGATGATCTCCGCGCCGGTTTCCAGCGCCTTGGCCGCCACGGCAGATTTTGTCGTGTCCACCGAAATCGGTATATTCAGTTTGCCGCGCAGCTTCTTCAGCACCGGGATCAACCGGCGCAACTCTTCCGCTTCCGAAATCCGCTCGGACCCCGGCCGCGTCGATTCCGCGCCGATGTCAATAATATCGGCGCCTTCGGCTTCTAGTTCCAGGGCGCGTTCGCAGGCGCGATCGGCGTCCATGTTTTGCCCGCCGTCCGAAAACGAGTCCGGCGTGACGTTAATAATGCCCATGATGAGCGTTCGGTCGCCAAGCTGCAATTCGCGCTCGGCCAGCTTCATCAGGTACCGCTTGGGGCGTATCATCCCTTCACCTTCTTCCACTTTTTGCCCGCGCGGACCACGTACTCGCCCGGAAAACTCAGGCTGATAAACTCCGTCACGCGCTGGCCATTCACTTCCACGGACCCGGCCTTCACCAGGCGGTTCGCGTCGCTGGTTGACGCGGCAATTCCCGCCTTTGCCAGCACTTTGTCGATTCGCAAAGACGGTTCGCTGATCGCCACCGTCTCAATATCCGCGGGAACCTCGCCGCCGGCCACCACTCTCACCCACTCCGTTGCCGCCCGCTCCGCGTCGGCGCGCGAATGGAAGTCGGAGATGATCAGTTTGGCCAGCTCCATCTTAGTCTCTTTGGGGTGCGCCTGCCGCAACTGCTGGATCTCGGCCACGCTCTTGTCCGTCAACAGTTCGAAGTACCGGAACATCAGGTCATCGCCAATCGACATCAGCTTCCGGAACATCTCCTCCGGAGACTCCGTAATGCCGACATAGTTCCCCTTGGACTTCGACATCTTCTCGACGCCGTCCAGCCCTTCCAACAGCGGTACCGTCGCCACAATTTGCGGCGCCTGTCCGAAAGCCCGCTGCAGCTCGCGGCCGACCAACAAATTGAACTTCTGGTCGCTGCCGCCCAACTCCACATCGCTCCGCAGCGCCACGGAGTCATACCCCTGCGCCAGCGGATACATAAATTCGTGAACAGAAATCGGCGTATGCTCCTGGTACCGCTTGGCAAAGTCGTCCCGTTCCAGGATGCGCGCCACCGTGTAATGCGAACAGAGGCGGATCACATCTTCAAACTTCATGTCCCGCAACCACTTGGAGTTGAAGTCCACAATGGTCTTTTCCGGGTCCAGAATCTTGAAAACCTGCGACTTATAGGTCTCCGCGTTCCGGTCGATATCCTCGCGCGTCATCGGCGGCCGCGTCAGGTTGCGCCCTGTGGGGTCGCCAATCAAACCCGTCATATCGCCAATCAAAAAGATAACGTCGTGCCCTAAATCCTGAAAATGGCGCATTTTCCGGAGCAGCACGGTATGGCCCAGATGCAAATCCGGGGCAGTGGGGTCAAACCCTGCCTTCACACGCAACGGGCGGCCCAACTTCAGCCGCTCACGAAGATCCTCTTCCCGGATCATTTCCGAGAAGCCCTTGCGAAGGTAGGTGACCTGTTCGTCAATCGAGAGCACAGTCACTTCCAACCATTATGACGCAGTGCGCGGCAGCCACTGGGCCAGTCCGTTTCGCCCCCGCCGCGCGCTACTGGTCCCAACCCGAGAACGAATCTTCGTTTCGCCCGTATAGCGAACGAAAGGAGTGGCCGCATGCGGTTTCTCACCCTCACTGTTCTCACTCTCTGTACTTCCCTCTGGGCCGTCGAGTTGGAAGAGTTAAAACGTTCCGAAGAATGGGAGACCTATCTCGGGCAAGCCGGCGATCTCGCCCGTGCCCACAAGTTCGACGCGGCCGGGGCACTCTACGCAAAACTCGCCGAAGCCGCCGGCAAATTCTCTCTTCCCCTCACCCTCCTCGCCAAGTGCCGCAATAACCACGCCGCCATGCTCCACGCAAGCGGCCATTACGTCGAGGCCGAAAAACTGTATCGCGAAGCCGCTACGCTCTGGACCCGTTCAACGGGGGCGAAGAGCGAGCAACTCGCCACCACGCTCAATAATCTCGGCGAGGTCTACCGCCTCACCGGCCGTTTCGCAGAAGCCGAAAAAGCCTACCGCGATTCACTCGCCATCCGCGATGCCATCGGCCAACAGAATCAGCTCCGCACCGCCGCTGCCCTCAACAATCTCGGTACCGTGCAACTCCAGGCTTTCCGCAACGGCGCCGCTCCCACTGCCGCCGATGCCGAAGCCAACTACCAACGCGCCCTACAAATCAAACGCGGCGCCCTCGGCCCTGCCCATCCCGAAGTCGCCGTCCTGCTCAATAATCTCGCCGCCCTTCGCCAGGAAACGGGTGACTTCTCTGGCGCCGAGACCCTCTACCGCGAAGCTCTCGCCATCCGCGAAGGCCAGCAACCCCCGGACTATCCCGCTCTCGCCAGCGTCCATAACAATCTCGGCACGCTCCTTCGCCGGGACGGCCGCTCCGAACAGGCCGAAACCCACCTCGTCCACGCCAACACGCTCTGGGAGCAATCCCTCGGGCCGAACCACCCCACCCTCGCCGCGGGCCTCAACAACTGCGCCGAGCTATTTCTCGCCACCGGCCGCCTCGCCGACGCCGAGCCCCTCTTCCGCCGCGCCATCGCCATCCAGGAAGCCGCCGCCGGCCCCGATCACCTCCAAACCGCCGCTATAGTCGAAAATCTCGGCGCACTCTTTTTGAAACAAGGCAAGGTACAGGGAGCAGAGTCCCTATTCCGCCGCGTACTCGCCGCCCGCACGGCCCAACTGGGTCAGGGCAACCCGCTCACCCTGGACGCCATGCATAACCTCGCACAGTCGCTCACCATCCAGGGCCGCTACACCGAATCCGAACGTCTGCTCACCGGTGAACTGTCTATAATCAACAGCGGCCAACTCCGGCACTCGCCGCAGCATGCCGCCGCTCTCGTAGAACTCGCCCAACTTCACTATGCCCAGCACCGCCTCGACTCTGGGGCCAAGTTCCTGGACCAACTGGACGCCATGGCCTCTTCCCTTTCCGCTTACCAACGCAGCCGTCTGAGCGATCTCCGCCGGAACTACTCCCGGCAGCTTCCCGGTCCCCAACCCGCTCCCGTGAAGACTCTCCTGCCCCGCTAAGGTCCGAAACTGGCCACGAAGTCCCACAACCGGACACCGTCCACCCCTGGTCTCCGTCCTCCCCGGTGCGCTAAAGTGATGAAGCCAAAGCAACTACGCCGCGTAAGGGGATTGGCCGCGCAGTTGCCTGATAGGAAGTAGGAAACCAGCATGGACGTACCTCGCGAGGGAGCAGCTAAAAAAAGATTGATCCGGCGGATCTTGGCCGGCATTGCCGTTTTGGGCGTGGCCGGCGGCGTCACGTACTGGCTGGGCAAGCTCCAGCCCGCGGCCGTGTCCGTGGAGTATTCCACAGTGTGGCCGGATACCGTTAAGCGCGGGCCTATGCTCCGCAACGTACGCGGCATGGGAACCCTTGTTCCCGAAGAGATTCTCTTCGTCCCCGCCATCTCGGAGGGCCGCGTCGAACGGATTTTCCTCCGCGCCGGCGCCAACGTAAAGGCCGATACGGTCCTGCTGGAGCTCAGCAACCCGGAACTCGAACTCGCCGCCTTTGACGCCGAATGGCAGGTTAAGGCCGCCGAGGCCACCTTCCGCGATTTGAAGGTGAAGCTCGAATCGCAGCGTCTCGACCAGGTTTCCAACTCCGCCCGCGTGCAAAGCGAATTCGTCCAAGCCAAGCTGCAGGCTGATCGCGATGAAGCCCTCATTAAGCTCGGCCTCAAGTCGGACCTCGAATACAGGCTCACGAAGGCCAAGGCCGACGAACTCGCCGGCCGTACCAAGATCGAAAACCAGCGCGTCGAAAACTTCACCGATTCCGTCGAAGCGCAGTTGGACGCCCAGAAAGTCCAGATCGAAAAGCTGAAAGCCGCCTGGGACCTGAAAAAGAAGCAGGTAAAGGATCTAAAGGTTCGCGCCGGAGCCGACGGTGTTCTCCAGCAGATGGCCGTCGAAGTCGGGCAAAAGGTTCTCCCCGGCGCCGTCCTGGCCAAGGTCGCCCAGCCCACGAAGCTCAAGGCCGAACTGAAAATCGCCGAAACGCAGACGAAGGACATCATCATCGGCCAGCAGGCGACCATCGACACACGGAACGGCCTCATTCCTGGCCGCGTGTCGCGCATTGACCCCGCCGCCATCAACGGCACGGTCACCGTCGACGTCAAGTTGGAAGGGGCACTGCCCGCCGGAGCCCGCCCGGATCTCAGCGTCGATGGCACCGTGGACCTCGAACGGATCGCCGACGTTGTCTACGTGGGCCGCCCCGTCTACGGGCAGCCGAACAGTACCATCACGTTATTCAAACTTGTGCCCGGAACCGACGAAGCTATCCGGGTACCGGTTAAGTTGGGCCGCGCCTCGGTGAACCATATCGAGGTTGTGGAAGGGTTGAGTGTCGGCGATACCGTGCTTCTGTCCGACATGTCGCAGCACGATTCGCAAAACCGGATCAAACTCAAGAAATAGGGGATATACAGGCAATGAGCGAAGACCTTCTCATCATGGACGGCGTGACCAAGGTGTTCACGACCGACGAAGTGGAAACGCACGCCCTCGCGGGTATTCATCTTAATCTCCGGCGCGGCGAATACGTGTCCATCTCCGGCCCGTCCGGCTGCGGCAAGTCTACGCTCCTCGCCATTCTCGGGCTGCTCGATTCGCCCACCGGCGGCTCCTACGTCCTCAACGGCCGCCCCGTGCAGAGTCTGAAGCTTGCCGAACGCGCCCGCATCCGCAATCGCGAAATCGGCTTCATCTTCCAGGCGTTCAACCTCATCGGCGACCTCACCGTCTATGAAAACGTCGAACTCCCGCTCACCTATCGCGGCATGAGCGGCGCCGAACGCAAGAAACGCGTCGGCGAAGCCCTCGAACGCGTCGGCATGTCCCACCGCGTCAAACACTACCCGTCGCAGCTCTCCGGCGGTCAGCAGCAGCGTGTTGCCGTCGCCCGCGCCTTGGCCGGCGATCCCTCCATCCTCCTCGCCGACGAACCGACCGGTAACCTCGACTCCCAGAACGGCGAGCAGGTCATGGACCTCCTCCGCGAACTCCACCGCGGCGGAGCCACCATCTGCATGGTCACCCACGACCCCCGTTACGCCAAGTACGCCGACCGCGAAATCCACCTCTTCGACGGTCGTATCGTCGAAGAATCTAAAGAGGCCCCCGCGGCATGAACCCTTTAGTCCGCCTGCGCAGTGTCGAAAAATACTTCGAACACGGCGTCTCCCGAACCTACGTCCTGCGGCAGGTCAATCTGGACATTCAACCCGGCGAGTTCATCTCCATCATGGGACCCTCCGGCGCCGGAAAGTCCACCCTGCTGCATATCCTCGGCATGCACGATATGTCCTGGCGCGGCGAATACTGGCTCATGGACCGTCCCATCCACTCCCTCGGCAAGAAGGAGCGAATGGAAATGTACAAGGCGCACTTCGGCTTTGTTTTCCAGAGCTACCATCTGCTCGACAGCCTGACCGTTTACGAAAATCTGGAAGTGCCGCTCACGTATCGCAATATAAAACGCAGTGAGCGGGAGAGTATCGTTGCCGATGTCCTCGACCGCTTTCAGATCGTCGGTAAAAAGGATCTCTTCCCCAACCAGCTTTCCGGCGGTCAGCAGCAGTTGGTCGGCGTCGCCAGGGCCGTTATCAGCAATCCGCAGATCATCCTGGCCGATGAGCCTACCGGCAACCTCCATTCCTCCCAGGGCGAGGACATCATGCAGCTCTTTAAAAAGCTGAACAGTGAGGGAACCACCATCGTGCAGGTGACGCATAACGAAAAGAACGCCTCTTACGGCAACCGCGTCATTGAACTGCGGGACGGCTGGGTCGAAGCCCAGTAATTCTAGTCTCAATTTCCCCTACCGCCGGTGCGGCCGCCGAGGCCCACCGGCTTTTTTTGTAACGGACGCACGGGCGGCCCGTAACAGAAAGTGAGAGCAGACTTGTTGTTGAGCGATACGGACGAGCAACTGATGGCGGCGGTCCAGGGCGGAGATACCTCGGCCTTGGGCGAGCTGTTTCACCGCCATCACGCGGCCTTGTACCGCTATTTCCTCCGCATGTCGGGCAGCGCCGCGCTGAGTGAAGATCTCACCCAGGAGGTGTTTCTCCGCGTGTTGCGGAAAAGCGAAACGTGGCAGCGGGAGGCGCGGTTCAGCAGTTGGATGTATCGTATCGCTCACAACGCGTTCATTGACCATACGCGCAAGAGCAAATGGGAAACCGCCATGCCGGAGAAAATCGATATCGCCGCCCCCATGTCCCGCAAACTGGAAGAGGATGAGGAACATGCCCTGTTGCACCAAGCGCTCATGGCCATGCCCCCCGACAAACGGGAACTCCTCGTGCTCAGCCGGTTTCAGGGCCTTCGCTACGACCAGATCGGCGAACTGCTCGGCGTGGAAACCAACACCGTCAAAGTACGCGTCTTTCGGGCATTGGGACAATTAAGGGAAATCTACGAACGCATCTCCGGTCAGCCGGGGCTCTCAGTGGTAGGAGGGAGAAGTTGAAATGAACTGTTCGGAATTTGCAATCGATATCGCCGATACGCTTGCTGGGGAAGCGCTTCCTGCCGCCCGCGCGCGCGCCGAAGCCCACCTGGCCGAATGCTCCGCCTGCCGTGCCAACGCCGCCCTGTGGGACAAACTCGGCGGCCTTCCCGAAGCCGCCCCCGCTCCCAATCTGCAAACCCGCTTCGAAAAACGGCTCCAGCCCCGCATTGCCGCCCCGTCCCGGACAAACTGGCAGTGGCTCGCCGCCGCGGCCGCACTCATTCTCGGGGTCTTCGGTTTCCTCGCCGGACGCTACTCCGCCCCCCGCCCGCCGGAGGGCGATATGGCCTCGCTTCGTAAGGAGGTCCGGAACCTGCGCGAGGTCGTCGCGCTCTCCCTGCTCGATCAACAATCCGCCAGTGAGCGTCTCCGCGGCATCCGTTATAGCGCCTCGCTCGACGGCTCGGACCCGGAGGTTGTAGACGCTCTGTCCCGCACCCTTCGCTCCGATCCCAGTGTCGACGTCCGCCTCGCCGCTGCCGACGCTCTCCGCCGCTTCCCCATGTCGGCCACTGTCTCCGAATCCGCTTGGCAACTTTTGGAGCAGGACGACTCTCCCCTCGTTCAAATCGCCGTCATCGATCTCCTGGTCAGCCGGAAAGACCCCTCCGTCCGCGCGCGCCTGACCGCTCTCAAAGACCGTTCCGGTCTCGACTCCAACGTACGCGATTACCTGCAAGCGCTGCTCTCAAATCAACGCACAAAGGGAAATCCTTACCAATGAAATACCCCATTCTGCTCCTCGCCGCCGCCTCGCTGTGGTCTGCGGAAGAAGCCACCCGAACCATCCAAAAATCCTTCCCGCTCTCCGGCGCGCAGCGCAGCGTATTTGTCTGCGGCATCAACGGCGGAATCCGGGTCAGCGCCGACGGCGGCAACGAAGTCCGCTTCTCCATCGACGAGAAGCTGGAAGCGCCCAGCCGCGAAGTGCTTGACATCTTGAAGCGGGAAGTCGATGTCGTCTTCACCCACGAAGGCGGCGCTGTCCGCGCCGGCGTCAAGGGGCCGTGGTCGGACCGCGATTGCAGCAGCCGGGACCAGGGCGGACGCCGCGAAGGCCGCCGCTGGGAGGGCCGCGATACGCGCATCGTCCATAAGTTCAACGTATCGGTTCCCCGCGATGCGGCCATTGAAATCCGCACCGTCAATGGCGGCATCGAGATTACGGGAACATCCGGCCCCTATAAGGTCAATACCGTCAACGGCAGCATTCATCTCAGCGACGTAGAAAATGCCGGCGAAGTGAATACGGTCAACGGTACAGTCCAGGCTGTTTATCGGGCCAACCCGTCCAATGACACCAAATTCCGCACCGTCAACGGCAAGCTCGATCTCTACTTCCAGCCCTCGTTGAATGCTGATTTTCAGATGAAGACCGTCAACGGCAAAGCCTTCACCGATTTCGACATGACGTCCATCCCCACGGCGGCCTCCACCGAATCCGGTAGCGCGGGCATGAAGGTCATCCACCGCCGCGGCACGCTCGGCCAGTTGCGCGCCGGTAACGGCGGGCCCCGCATCAGCACGGAAACCGTGAATGGCTCTATCCTGATCCATTCCCTTGCGAAAGGGCGTCCGTAAGGAGATCCCCATGCGCCTGTTTCCACTCCTGCTTCTCGCGGCGCCGCTTTTCGCGGAACGAATTACCGTCCCCTTGCGCGACCCCTCCCGTCCGGCGCTCGTCAAGGTGAATACCATCAACGGCAGCATTCACGTCAAGACTCACGGCGGAAAGGATGTGCTCGTGGAGACGGAGGACTCTCCTCCCCGTACCCAGCCCGCGCCCAATGGCATGCGTCAGATCCTAACCGGCGGCGGCGGAATCAACATCGAAGAAGAAAACAACGTCGTCACCATTAAGCCGCAGCACGGCAACGGGTCGTACGTCGTCGTCGTCCCGGAGAAAAGCTCCCTGCACTTGAAGTCGATCAACGCCAAGGAGATTCGCATCGAAGGCGTCGAAGGGGAAATTAACGCGGAGACCGTCAACGGGTCCATCATCATCACGGATGCGTCCGGCCCCGTCGTCGCCCATGCGCTGAATGGCCGCTTGACGGCAACGCTCAAGCAAATTCCCGCCGGCAAGCCCATGTCGTTCAGCACGCTCAACGGCCGCATTGATCTCACGTTGCCTTCCGGCGCCAAGGCGGATTTCACCATCAACAACCAGCGCGGCGAAACCTACAGCGACTTTGATTTCGCTCTCAAAATGACCACCAGCCGCGAAGAGTCCGGCCGGGACAACGGACCGAAATACCGCTTGAATCTGAACCGCTCCCTCTCTGGACAGATCAACGGCGGTGGCCCGGAGATCTCTATCCGCAGCATGAACGGCACCATCTACATTCGCAAAGCCAAGTAAGTCTGTCCGGTTTCGGTACACTTGTCCCGGAACCGGACACTTGCCTCCTCTCACTTCGGTGTCTTACTCCTGTTGTTCCCATAGCATGCACAATGGAAGGCGGGTTGCATCGAATGGGAATAACGGTACCGTGACCAAAACCAATAAACAGATCCGGATTCTCGTGACTGACGATCAGCCCGATGTCCTGGAAGCGCTTCGTTTTCTTCTCAAGGGCGAGGGATATCAGATTGAAACCGCCTCCTCTCCCAACGCCGTCGTGGCCGCCCTGGAGATTCGTGAGTTTGACTGCCTGCTCATGGATCTCAACTACACCCGCGATACTACCTCCGGCCAGGAAGGGCTCGAACTCCTCGCACAGATCCAGGGCATCGATCCTTCTCTCCCCGTTGTCGTCATGACCGCCTGGGGCAGCGTCGAACTCGCCGTGGAAGCCATGCGCCAGGGTGCACGGGACTTCGTGCAAAAACCCTGGGAAAATGCCCGGCTCCTCGCCATCGTGCGCACCCAGTTGGAACTCAGCGAAGCGCTCCGCCGCAGCGCGCGACTGGAAGCGGAAAACCGTCTGCTCAACCTCGACGGCCGTTCCACCATGATCGCCGAATGCGCCGCCATGCAGCCCGTGCTCGACATGATCGCCCGCGTCGGCCCCTCGGATGCCAACGTGCTCATCACCGGTGAGCCCGGCACGGGAAAGGAAGTGGTGGCGCGCACCCTGCACGCCCTTTCGCTTCGCCGCGACAAACCGATGATCACCGTCAACGCGGGCGGCCTCGCCGAAGGCATTTTTGAAAGTGAACTCTTCGGTCACGTGAAAGGCGCATTCACCGACGCGAAAATGGACCGTGTCGGCCGCTTTGAACTCGCCGACTCCGGCACGCTCTTTTTGGACGAAATCGCCAACGTTCCCATCAATCTCCAGTCCAAGCTCCTCCGCGTTCTCGAAATCGGAGAAATGGAACGCGTCGGCTCCTCCAAGACTAAGCGCGTCGATGTGCGCGTCATCAGCGCCACCAACGCCAATCTCGATGTCGAAGTGCGCGAGAACCGCTTCCGGCAGGATCTCCTCTTCCGGCTCAATACCATCGAAATTCATCTCCCGCCTCTCCGGGAGCGCAAGGAAGACATTCCCCATCTCGCCAGCTACTTCCTCGCCACCCACGCCCGCCGTTACCGCAAGAACTTAAACGGCTTTGACGCGCCGGCCATGCGGCTCCTGCTCGACAACTCCTGGCAGGGCAACGTCCGGGAGTTGAATCACGTCGTGGAGCGCGCTGTCTTGCTCGCCCAGGGCGATCAGATCCGCGCCGTCGATCTGGCCCTCCGCGCTGCGAGGGAGTCCTCCGGCCGCCTGGAAGACATGAGCCTGGAAGAGGTGGAGGTCTTTCTCATCAAGAAGGCCCTGGCCAAAAACGACGGCAACGTCAGTCATGCCGCCCGCGTGTTAGGGTTAAGCCGCAGCGCTCTGTACCGCCGTCTGGAGCGCTACGGCCTCTGACATGGATTCCAAGGAGCGGATCTCCCACGAACGCCGCGCGCAACTGTTGGCTCTGGCTGCTGGTTTGCCCTCCCTCCTGTTCTCCGCCTATGTGCTCTGGACCGGAGGATACTCCTCCAAGGTCATCTGGGCCCTGGGTATCCTCCTGGCGGGCGCATGGCTCGGCTTTGCCGCCGCTGTAAGGGAAAGGGTCGCTTCCCCTCTGCGAACTATCGCGAGCCTTCTGGAGGCCATGCGGGAAGGGGACTACTCCATCCGGGCCCGTGGCGCCACCGGAGATGACGCTCTCTCCGATGTCATGCAGCAGGTGAATGCCATGGGCGCCACGCTGCGCGCACAACGCCTCGGAGCTCTCGAAGCCACCACGCTTTTGCGCAAAGTCATGGAGGAGATTGACGTCGCGATCTTCGCTTTCGATGAACTACAGAAATTGAAACTCCTCAACCGCGCCGCCGAACGTCTCCTGGCCCAACCCGCCCAACGTGTGATCGACCTTCCTGCCGCGCAACTCGACCTCGGCAGCTTCCTCACCGGAGAAGCGGCCCACACGGTCCAGCGCGCCTTTCCTGGCGGCGTTGGCCGCTGGGGCATTAACCGCACCTCTTTCCGCGAAGGCGGCCTGCCCCATCAGCTACTCGTGATCACGGATCTTACCCGCCCGCTCCGGGAAGAAGAATTGCAAGCCTGGCAGCGGCTGGTGCGCGTGCTCGGTCATGAGTTGAACAACTCGCTGACGCCCATCAAATCCATTGCGGGTAGCCTGGAAACCATCCTGAAACGCGATCCCTTGCCCGACGATTGGCACGAGGATATGACGCGCGGGCTGAGTATCATCGGCGGCCGCGCCGAGTCCTTGGCGCGCTTCCTGGGCGCTTACGCCAAGCTGGCGCGCCTTCCACGCCCCGCGCTGGCCCCGCTCCAGATCGTGAGTTGGCTGCCGCGCGTCACGCGCCTGGAGACCCGCGTGCCGGTCCGCATCGTGCCCGGCCCGGATGTAGTCATTCAGGCGGACGCGGATCAGTTGGAGCAGGTCTTCATTAACCTCTTGCGCAACGCCGCGGATGCCATGGAAGGGCAGGGGGAGACCGGAGAGATCACCGTCCACTGGTATATGGACCGCTGGCAGTTGGTCATCGAAATCGAGGATAGCGGTCCCGGACTCGCGGCGACGGCTAATCTTTTCGTACCGTTCTTCACCACCAAGCCCGGAGGTTCCGGCATCGGTCTGGTGCTCTGCCGCCAGATTGTGGAAGCGCACGGCGGGTCGTTGTCGCTTACCAACCGGGACGAGCATCCCGGCTGTGTCGCCCGGCTGCTTCTGCCCTGCCAGACGGCCCTCTAGTCGCGGATTCGCAATCGTTTCCGCTGGGAGGTTGCTCCAGCGACAATCTCCACGTCAGCGCGGCTCACGCGGTAGTGCTTGGCCAGGAACTGGCACAACTCCTCGTTGGCCTTTCCGTCTTCCGGTACAGCCTTCACCCGGATCTTCACTGTCCCATCCGCCATTTCCCCGGCCATCTCCGTTCTGGCCGCGCGCGGAATCACCTTTACGTTCAACTCCAATGGAAGGTAGCCCCAATATCTTGCCAGCCGATCCTGCCATCGGCCGTGCCCGCCGCCGCGTGAAAACGTTCGATGGGTTCGAATAAAGGTTCGCGGCTCAATGTGAATGTCTGGTGATGCACGGGCAGCACGGCTTCGGCACGCGCTTCGTTTGCCATACGCCACGCCTGTTCCGGTGTGCAATGGGCATGGATCCACGGGTTGTAAGCGCCAATCGGGAAGATCGCAACATCCGGCTTTGCATTGCCGGGTAGTTGGGCAAACGCTTGCGTGTCCGCGGTATCGCCCGCAAAGAGCACCTGGCGCGAGCCGACCTGCACCAGATAGCCGTTGTAACCACGGTGCGTATCCGTGCGCATGCGCGCGCCCCAGTGGTTCACTTCCAGCCCCGTCACGCGGGCCTCGCCCACCTGGGCGGACTCATTCCAACGCAACTCCTGCAGGCTCCCATAGCGCTGGGCTCGGAACAGGTCGGAGGTTTCCGGCGCGGTCACCACGCGCGTACCCTTGTTCTCCAGCGCCCGTAAAGACGGTATGTCCAGATGGTCCATGTGCGCATGGGAAACCAGAATTAAATCAATCGGCGGCAACTGCTTCAAATCCAGCGCTGGATTGACGAGCCGCTTCACGCCAATCGTAAATAGGAACAAGTCGATACCGGCGCGCTGGCTGAACACCGGATCGGTGATCACGGTCGTGCCGTCAATCTTCATCAGTACCGTGCTATGCCCCAGCCACGCGGCATGGATCCCCTTGTCCGGCCAGTTGCGCGGATCGGGATGATTCTTGGCGGTTAGAATTTGGCGGTCCATTTCCCTCACATACTGCTGGACGAAGCCGAAGGGAATGCGGTTCCAGTTCCACGCCAACGCGCCGCCGAACGCCGCCGCCCCGCCCAGCAGTGCGCGGCGGGCAAACTTACCAGCCATGGCCGAAACGCTCTTCCGTCCAAGGGTCGCCGTTCATGTGATAGCCGTTCCGCTCCCAGAACCCCGCGCTGTCTTCTTCCAGCAGTTCCAGTCCGCGCAGCCACTTGGCGGACTTCCACGCATACAGGCGCGGCACGATCAGCCGGGCCGGCCCGCCATGTTCTTCGCTCAGCGGTTCGCCGTCATGATGAGTTGCCACTAGCGCATCTTCTGTCAGGAACTCCGCCAACGGCAGATTGGTGGTCCAGCCGCCGTCGTAGCCGTGCGCCACAACGAACTTCGCCTCCGGCTTCGCGCCGCCTGCTAGTTCCAGCAACGCCGTCACCGATACGCCCTCCCAGAGATTCCCCAGTCGCGACCAGCGCGTCACACAATGAAAATCCGCAAAAACCTTCACCCGCGGCAGAGCGTTAAACTCCTCCCAAGTGAAGCGGGCGGGCTCGTTTACCAGCCCGCCGATCGTCAGTTTCCACTTGTCCAGTGGGACCTGCACGGGGCCGAATGCATCCAGCACCGGCCATTTCAAGGTGCGGGATTGCCCCGGCGGAATCCGGTTCTCCCGCTGCGTGTCCGGCGAGATAATTACTCCCGCCGGCACGTCACTGGGCATCAGTACTTCTTTGTTTTGCGTTTTCTTGTCTTCCAACCCGAACATGGAGGCAGCTTATTTGGCCGGGTTTCCGTCGGCATCCAGCAACTGTACGTCGCCGAGGTTCAACTCCCGGATTCCTTTTTCAATCTGGGCGCGGTCGCCCACAACTACATAGATCATCCGGTCGGGCCGGAGGATTCGTTCCGCCACGGTTTGCACGTCGGATTTCTTCAAATTGTTTACCTTTTGCGCATAGGCGGTGAAGTAGTCTTCCGGCAGGCCATACCGCGTGATGGCCAGCATATCGGCCAGCACGCCGTTCTTCGTCTCCCGCTCTCCCACCATGGACCGGGTGAGCGATTCCTTCATCTTGGCGACCTCCTCATCGGTCACCGGCTTGCTGCTCACCACGCCGCGGAACTCTTTGACCATTTCTTCCAGGGATTCCTTGGTCTTGTCGCTCTGTACCGGCGCAATCGCCAGGAAGGGCCGTTGGCCGCGCGCGCCGACAAACGTCGTGAACGCGCCATAGCTCCAGTGCTTGTCCTCGCGCAGGTTCATGTTCAGCCGCGAAACGAACGAACCGCCGAGCAGCGAATTGAACACGTCAATGGCCGGCTCATCGGGGTTTGCGCGCGGCGGTCCCACCTGGCCCGCCATGATCACGGATTGGATCGCGCCGGGCCGGTCCACAATGTAGACAGCCAGCTTTTCCCGATTTTGCACCTGCGCGACGTTCTTCTTCGGTATCTCTCCGGTTTTCCAGTCGCCGAACAGCTTTTCGAGCTTCGGTTTGATTTCGTCAATCGTCGTGTCGCCGACAATGTGCAGCGTGGCATTGTTCGGCTTGTACCAGGTGTTATAAAAGTTCGCCACCGAATCGCGCGTGATGGACTCCAGGCTGGCATCCGTGCCGCTGCCGCTCATGGGATTGCCGTAGGCATGGCCCTTGCCGTAAATCAGACCCGGCAACAGGCGCTGCGCCAGCGCGTTTGGCTCCGATTTTTCCCGCTGAATCTGCGCGTGTTGCAACTTCTTTACCCGATCGAACTCCGCCGCCGGGAAGGCCGGATTGCGCACGATATCCGCATAGAGTTCCAGCGAATCGTCGAGGTTCATCTTGAGCGCCGAAAGGTTGATGGCGGAAGTGTCCAGGCTCGCCGCGGCGCTTACCTGCGCGCCCAGTTCCGCGCTGCGTTCGGAAATCTGCGGGCCGTTCCGTTTCGCCGTGCCCTCGGTGAACATCTTATTCGTCATGGACGCCGTGCCGGGGACCGCGGAGAGATCGGCCGCATAGCCGGCGTCAAACTGGAGCGACATGTTCAGCGTGGGTGTCTCGTGACGTTCCGCCAGCACAATCTTCAAGCCATTGGAGAGCGTGGTGCGGTGGAACGTGGGGATGCGGAGCGTGGAGGGCGCGCCGCCCGCAGGCAGCTTGGAGCGGTCCGAATCCGGCGCGAACTCTTTGAACTTCGATTTCGGATGGACTTCCAGAATGTAGACGCCGTCGCGCAGCCACTGGTTGGCGACCGTCTTCACTTCGGGCCATGTGGCCTTCTCAAAAATGTCGATGGACTTCTTGTAACAGCCGGGGTCGCCGGTATAGACCTCGCAAGTAGCCAGCACGTCCGACTTGCCGCCGAATCCGCCAATGCGCTCGATGCCGCGCAGGAAACCGGCCAGCGCCTGGGTCTTCGCCAGCTTGAGTTCCTGCTCGGTGGGGCCGGTGTGCAGGAAGCGGGCGACCTCTTCATCGAGTGCGGCTTCGAGCTTGGCCAGCGGGACGCCGGGGCGCGCCGTCGCTTCAATATTGAACTGGCCGGCAATCTCGTTGCTCTCGTTCTGCGCCTGCACGGAGGAGGCGAGCTGGTCCTGCAGCACCAGCCGCTTGTAGAGGCGCGAGGTGCGGCCGCCGCCGAGAATGGCGGCGGAGAGGTCCAGCATCTCCGCGTCGCGGGTGTTGCCGGGAGGTACGTTCCAGATCTTGTAGATACGGGCCTGGGGCACCTGGTCCTGCGCCACCTGCCGCTGCATGCCGGTGCGTTTGGCGATCCAGGACTTGTAGCGGACCGGCGGCGGGCCGGGCGGAATCCAACCGAAGTATTTCTCCACCTTCTCCTTGGCCGTTTTCGCGTCGATGTCGCCCGCGATCACGACAACGGCGTTCGAGGCGCCGTAATAGGTTTTAAACCAGTCCTGCACGTCCTTAAGACTGGCGGCATTCAAGTCCTCCATAGAACCGATGACGGTCCAGGAGTAGGGATGGCCGGCTGGGTAGGTGGCCTTGGTGGCGAGTTCGTAAGCGAGGCCGTAGGGCGCGTTTTCCATCTGTCGCTTTTCGTTCTGCACGACGCCGCGCTGTTCATCGAGCTTCTTCTGGTCGATGGCCGGCAGGAGATGGCCCATGCGGTCGGACTCCAGGAACAGCACCTGGTCGAGCCCGGAGGTGGGCACATTCTGGAAGTAGTTGGTGCGGTCGTTGTTCGTGGTGCCGTTCAGGTCGGTGGCGCCGAGCCGGTCGAGGGCCTGGAAATAGTCGTCGTTGAAATTTTTCGATCCATTGAACATCAGGTGTTCAAAGAGGTGCGCGAAACCGGTTTTGCCGGGCTTTTCGTTCTTGGAGCCGACGTGGTACCAGACGTTGACGGCAACGATAGGCGCTTTACGGTCCTCGTGAACGATGAGGGTAAGTCCGTTCGGAAGGACAAATTTCTCGAACGGGATATTGATCTCGATCTTGCCGGCCGTTTGCGTAAAGGCCGAGGCAGTCAGCAGGACTCCAAGGGTCAGGGCGCGCAGTTTCGCGGAAATCCTCATAGTGCCGTTGTAACATGGATTAGTTTTTTCGATGGCTCTACAAATCAACGGCGAGTATGTGGATGACGCGGTCATCCGGCAGGAAGCGGCGTCCATGCGTCCGCGCTATGAAGAAGTGATGCAGGACATGGACCCGATCGCCCGGGAGATGCAACTCCGGGAGTGGGCGCGGGAAAACGTCATCGAACGGGTTCTGCTGCGGCAGGCCGCATTCAAAGAGACTCCCGCTCCGGCGCCGGAAGAGATTGAAGAGCGGTTGACCGCGATGTTTCCGCCGGCCGGGGATTTGGAGAACTGCGAAGCGGGCGCGACGCGCGCGGGCGTTGATAAAGACGCGGCGCGGCAGGAAATTGAGGCGCAGCTCCGCGTGGAGGCGTTGATTCGCAAGGTGAGCGACGCCGCCCCGAAGCCGAAGCAGAAAGAGATCACCGAGTTCTACAAGAAGAATCGGGCGGAATTTCGCACGCCGCCGATGGTGCATGCTTCGCACATTGTGAAGAACGTGGGCGAAGGTGGGGACGAAGAAGCGGCGTTGGCGGCGATCCGGGAAGCGGAGGCCGAATTGAAACAGGGCCGGCCTTTTGCTGAAGTGGCGGACCAGTACTCCGATTGCGCGGGGCAGGGCGGCAGCCTGGGCTGGTTCCCCATGGGTGAGATGGTGGAAGAGTTCGAGGCCGTCGTCTTCCCGATGCAGGCGGGGCAGGTGAGCGATGTATTTCGCTCCGTGTTCGGGTGGCACATCGCGACGGTGCACGAGAAGCGGCCGGAGGGCTACCGGACGCTGGACGATGTGAAGCCGCAGATTGAGGCGTCACTGGGCCGGGAGCGGCAGGAGAAGGCGCTGGAAGACTATGTGGACGCGCTGCGTGCCAAAGCGGACGTGAAGACCGTCAAAAAAGTATGAGCAATCCGTTCCAGGTGGTGGGGATCAACCCCTGCTGCGTGCCGAGCAAGTCGCGGGCCGATGAACTACAGGTGTCTCAGCGGCGGAGCGAAGAGCGCCGCACGGCGCGGTCCGGTTCGGTGGACGGAATGGTGAAGCTGGACGGCGGTCCGTTCCTGATGGGCACCGAGGACAAGGAAGGCTTTCCGGCCGATGGCGAGGGACCGGTGCGCGAGGTGAGGCTGGACCCGTTTTATGTGGACGTGACGCCGGTGACCAATGCCCAGTTTGCCGCGTTCATCCGGGCGACGGGGTATGTGACGGAGTCCGAGCGATTCGGCTGGTCGTTTGTATTTCAAGGCCATCTGGACCCGGAGCGTTACAAGCGGCTGGTGGAAGACACGGTGCATGGCGTGCCGTGGTGGTGCAAAGTGAACGAGGCGCGATGGGACCGCCCGGAGGGGCCGGATTCGTCCGTTGCCGGCCGGGATGAGATGCCGGTGACGCAGGTCTCGTGGAACGACGCGGCGGCTTACGCGGAGTGGGCCGGGAAGCGGCTGCCCACCGAGGCGGAATGGGAATTCGCCGCACGGGGCGGGCGGGAGCAGAACACGTATCCCTGGGGCAATGAACTGACGCCGGGCGGAATGCACCTGTGCAACATCTGGCAGGGCGAGTTCCCATCGACGGACCTGGGAGAGGACGGCTACACGGCTCCGTCCCCGGTACGCGCGTTCCCGGCGAACGGTTATGGGCTCTATAGCTTGGTGGGCAATGCGTGGGAGTGGTGCGCGGACTGGTTTGAACCGTTCTGGCACTGGAATGCGACGCGGGTGAACCCGGTGGGGCCGGGCTGCGGCGCGCAGAAGGCGATGCGCGGCGGATCGTACCTCTGCCACAAGAGCTATTGCAACCGGTATCGCGTGGCGGCCCGGACAAAAAACACGCCGGATTCGGCCACGACTAACATTACGTTCCGTTGCGTCCGGGACGTTTAGTTCCCGGGTTCCCTCGGGTTCCCTTCGCTTTTTGGGTTCCGCTGGGTTCTACTTTGGGTTCTGCTCGGGTTCCCGGTTGTTTGTTTTCAGGTATTTCCGGGTTCCGTCGCGGGAAAAAGCTGTCTTTGTGTCCAGCGTTTCCGCTGCGACGAGGCACGCGTTAACAAGCCTCTTTTCCATCATGATACCCGGCGTGTCAAGATAGTGGCGGATATGGACATCGTCACGATCGGAAACCGGACGGACGAACCGCGGCGCGAGGAGACTCGGGAGGGGAACTATTTCGTTTCCAACTATCCGCCGTTTTCGTTTTGGCGACCGGAGCGGATAGGAGAGGCCGAAGCAGCGCTTGCACGCGAACCGGCGCCGGATACGCCGCTGGGCATCTACGTTCATATTCCGTTTTGCCGGAAACGCTGCCATTTTTGCTACTTCAAGGTCTATACGGGCAAAGATTCGACCGAGATTGAGACCTACCTGGACGCAGTACGGGCCGAACTCCGGCTGTACGCGGACCGCCCGGTGATCGGCGGGAGGAAGGCGCGGTTTATTTATTTTGGCGGCGGGACGCCTTCGTACCTCTCCACGAAGCAACTGGGCGGGCTGGTGTCCGTCATGAAAGAAGTCTTTCCGTGGGACGCCGTGGAAGAGGTCACTTTCGAGTGTGAGCCGGGAACGCTGACCGAGGGCAAGCTGGAGATGCTCCGCGAGATGGGCGTGACGCGGCTGAGCCTGGGTATCGAGAATTTCGACGATGAAATTCTCCAACTCAACGGGCGCGCGCATGTATCGAAGGAGATTGACCGGGCGTATACGTTTGCACGGCAGGTGGGTTTTCCGCAGATCAATATCGACCTGATTGCGGGAATGGTCGGGGAAACAGAAGAGAACTGGCGGGAAACGGTGCGGCGCGCGGTGGAGATGGCTCCCGATAGCGTGACGATTTACCAGATGGAAGTGCCGTTCAATACGACAATTTCGCGTGAAATGCGGGTGCGGGGCGAGGAAGTGGCTCCGGTGGCGGACTGGACGGTGAAACGGGCGTGGGCGGAGTATGGATTTTCCGCGTTCCGGGAGGCCGGATATACGGTTACAAGCGCGTATACGGCCGTAAAAGACGCCGAAAAAGCGACATTTTTGTACCGGAATTTGCTGTGGGCGGGGGCCGATATGTTGGGGTTGGGAGTGGCTTCGTTCTCGCATGTAGGCGGGACGCACTACCAAAACGAACATTCGTTTGAAACCTATGTTGAGCGGCTGCAACGGGGAGAACTGCCTTTGCTCCGGGCACTGACGCCCACGGCGGATGAACGGCTAGTGCGGGAGTTTATCCTGCAGCTGAAACTGGGCGCGACGCAGTGGAGATACTTTCAGGAAAAGTACGGCGTGGACCCCCGGGCGCGTTTTGCGTCGGAGTTACAGGGGTTGCGAGCGGATGGGTTTGCCTCTCTGGATGAGAGCGGCGTACGGTTGAGCCGGGATGGGGTATTGCAGGTGGATCGGTTGCTGCACCGTTTCTTTTTGCCGGAACACCAGAATGCCCGGTATGCCTGAGGCGGAGCCGCTATTCCGGTTTCAGATCCGGCGGCGGGTAGAGTTTTCAGAAACCGATATGGCTGGGATTGTGCACTACAGCCAGTTTTTCCGGTATATGGAGTCCGCGGAGCATGCGTTTTTCCGTTCGTTGGGGATGAGCATCGCGCCGAGCGGGGAGGGCGCGGTAGGCTGGCCGCGGGTGCATGCTTCCTGTGATTTCCGCCGTCCCCTGCGATTCGAAGATGAGTTCGATGTGGAATTGCTGGTGAAGGAGCGGCGGGAGCGGAGCATTGTGTATGTGTTCCGATTCTGGAAGGACGGCGAGGAGGTGGCGCGCGGGAAACTGGCGGCGGCCTGCGTGCGAAAGGACGCGAGCGGCACGATGCGGAGCGTATCGATTCCGGAGGAAATCGCGAGTAAGATCGCGGCGGCTCCGGCGGAACTGTTGGGGGCGGAATGAATCGAGATGCGATTGGGGCGGCGCAGTTGGACGGGTTGCATGCGTTGCAACGGGAGCTGCGGGCGGGGAATGCGTTTTACGGGCCTCGTATGGCGACCCCGTTTGATACCCTGGCGGCGTTCGCGGAGCAAGTTCCGTTTACGGTGAAGGCCGACTTAGCTGAAGATCAGCGATTGCATCCGCCGTTTGGGAGGAATCACACCTACCCGTTGGACCGTTACACGCGATTCTGCCAGACGAGCAGCACGACGGGGCATCCGCTGCGATGGCTGGATACGGCGGAGAGCTGGGGCTGGATGCTGGACCGTTGGGAGCGGGTGTTTGCGGCGGCGGGCGTGCGTGCGGGTGACCGTGTGTTTTTCGCCTTCTCGTTTGGACCATTTCTAGGGTTCTGGACGGCGTTCGATGCCGCGACGCGGATGGGTTGCCTGGCGATACCCGGCGGCGGGATGAGCAGTACGGCCCGGTTGCGCACCTTAATCGATTCCGGGGCGACGGTGATCTGCTGCACGCCGACGTATGCGATCCGGCTGGGTGAGGCGGCGCAGGCGGAGGGCGTGGACTTGCGCGCCTCGGCGGTCCGTACGCTGGTGGTGGCCGGCGAACCGGGCGGCAGCGTGCCAGGAACGCGGGCGTTGCTACAGGGGTTGTGGCCGGAGACGCGGATTGCCGATCATCACGGCATGACGGAGACCGGTCCGGTCACCTATGAATGCCCGTTGCGGACGGGCGTGCTGCATGTGATGGAGCCGGCGTTTTATGCCGAGATTGTGGATCCACAGTCGGGCGCACCCTTGGAAGCGGGGCAGAGCGGAGAGTTGGTATTGACGAATCTGGGGCGGACCGCATCGCCGGTGGTGCGTTACCGGACGGGTGATATTGTGCAGCCGGAGGCTCCAGGGCAGTGCGTGTGCGGGAGTTGGGAGACGGCGCTGGCCGGAGGGATTTTGACTCGGCGCGACGATATGGTGATTGTGCGGGGAGTGAACATTTACCCGAGCGCGGTGGAGGATGTGGTGCGTGGGTGCGGCGAGGTGGCGGAGTACCGCGTGGAAGTTTCGACGGTCCGCTCCATGACGGAGATACGGCTGGTGGCGGAGGCGGAGGGGGAGACGGCGCACCGGTTGGAAACTGCGCTACGAGCGGCGTTCGGCTTACGGATTCCCGTAGCAGTGGCGGCGGCGGGCACGCTGCCCCGGTTCGAAATGAAAGCTCGAAGGTGGGTGCGGGTGACGGCGTAGCAGCGGGGTTAGCGCCTCGCCTTTTTTGCAGGGGATTTGCGGGTTTTGGATTTGCGGCGCGTGAGTTCGTCGATGTCGGTGGAGAAGTAGCCGATGATGCCCGCCACTTCGGCGGCCGCCGCTGCCGGATCGCCGGCGCGTATGGAGGCGAGGATCTGTTCGTGTTGGGTGATGCTGCGGAGCCAGCGTTCGGCTCCGCCCATCTTTTCGTGCGTACGAATGATGACGAAAGCGAACAACGGCACCAATAGGCGGCGGAGCATCTGGGTGAGGACGGGGTTGCCGGCCTTTTCGCAGAGCGTGAGATGGAAGCGGAGGTCGCGCTCGTAGAAGGCCTGGAGGTTGCGGCAGTTGACGGCGGAACGCATGTCGGCGACAACCTGATCGAGGTCCGAGAGGTCCGGTTGGCGGATGGTGACGAGGCGTGCGGCGAGGGATTCGAGGGCGACGCGTACTTCAAAATTGTGGGGCACGTCATCGGGGGAGACATGCGTGACGCGGGCGCTGCGGCCGTTGCCGCGTTCGACGAAGCCTTCGGACTCCAGAATGTTCAACGCAGCGCGGATGCTGGACTGGGCGACGCCGAGACGAACTGCCCATTTCCCTTCGACGATCGGTTCGCCGGGAGCGAGGGTGCCGTCGAGAATTTCGTGGCGCATCCGGGCGGCGATGGAATCTTTGATGAGGTGACTGCTACCGAAGGCGACGGGGAGGGGGGCGTCAAGAATCATGACCAGACAACCCCATCTTGACACAGCCCAGCGACACACATATGATGCGGGCGAGCGCTTAAGCGATCAACGCTCGCCTGATTGCAAGGATTGCCTGAAGGGCAAGGAGCAAACATGTACGATTTCTTAAAAAGGCGGGGACTGCCAGCCTTTGCGATGGCGGCGCTGGCCGCCATCTCCGTCTACGGCCAGTACGGCCGGGGCGTGATTTTGGGCACTGTGACGGATGCGTCCGGCGCAGTTGTGCCCGGTATCAAAGTAACGGCTTCGAACAACGCCACCAATGAGACGCGGGACCTGGTGACGGATTCGAACGGAAATTTTCAATTCAACGCGATGTTGAGCGGGTTCTATACCGTGAGCGCGGCGGGGGCTTCCTTCAAGACGTCCACGGCATCGAACCTGGAACTGCGAGTGAATTCGCAGTTGCGCGTGGATATGGTGATGCAGGTGGGCGGGGTGACGGAGAGGGTGGAAGTCGAGGCGACGACTCCGCAGTTACAGACGAATACGGCGGTGATGGGAACGGTAATCGATGGAAGAACAATGATTGAGCTGCCGTTGAATTCCCGCAATTTCTTTGACCTAACCGCTTTGACTCCTGGGAGCATCCGGGTGGCGAGCGGATCGAGCGTGATGGACCAGCGTTCGATTGAGATTGGCGGCGTGCGGAATACGTCGACCAACGCGACGCTCGACGGCGTGGACTTTTCCGTTGCGAACGTGAATAACCCGGCGATTGCGTTGTCGCTGGACGCCATACAGGAGTTCAAGGTGCAGACGAACTTCATGGACGCCTCTTACGGGTACGGCGCGGCGGGCATCGACATGGTGACCAAGCGCGGATCGAATTCGTTCCACGGCGTGGTGTACGACTTTGTGCGGAACCGGGCCTTCCAGGCCGGGCAGTTCTTCCGTCCGCCCGCCGGTGCGCCGCGGTTCACCTACAACCAGTTTGGCGGGAACGCGGGCGGAAAGATTATCAAAGACAAGCTGTTCTACTTCGGCAACTACGAAGGCCGGCGGCGCAGCACGGGCACGATTCTGCAGGGCCTTATTCCGACCGAAGCGATGAAACGGGGGGACTTCACGGCAACGGGAAAGACCGTGCGTGATCCAATGAACGGGGGCGCGCCGTTTCCCGGAAACCAGATTCCGGCGGCCCGTTTCGATCGATTGACCAACGCTTTGCTCCCCTACTTCCCGACGCCGAACTTTAGCGGGCGGCCGGGCGTGAACTTCCTGGTGGCCCCGAGCAATGTGGAACGGCGGGACCAGATTACGGGACGGCTTGATTATCTGGTGAGCCCGCGCGGGTCGCTCTTTGGCCGGTATAGCTTTGCGGACAACTCACTGGGCGATGCGGCGTACCGCGTGGGCAAAGGACTGATACGGCCGGACCGGACGCAAAATATGGCGATTGGCTATACGCACACGTTCGGGACAAATCTGATCAGCGAGACCCGGCTGGGCTTTACGAAGGCCTATCTGGCGCGCATCAGCGACGGCGACCGGTTTTCCAAGAATTATGCGGCGGAGTTGGGAATCAAGAACCTGGCTGGGATACCGGGAGACTTCACGGAGCCCGCGGTGACGCTGTCTGAATATGCGCCGGGAAATCCGAACGGGTCGGCCGGCTTTGTGGGCTATGGACTGCGGATTGTGCAGAACAACATCTATTACCGGCTGGCGGAGACGATGACTTACATCCGGGGAAAACACAACCTGAAATTCGGCGGGGACATCAACCGGCTGATGGTGGGATATGACCAGGGCTCCAACCAGAACGGCATCTTCAATTTTGCGAACAACTTTACGGGCGATTCTTTCGGCGACTACCTACTGGGGTTCCCGCTGAGCGCGCAGGGCGGGTTGGGATCGATTGGGGATTTTGGCGGTGTGGCGAAGTATGCGATCGGTACGCGGTATCAGGCGTTTTTGCAGGACGATTGGAAAATTACGGACCGGCTGACGCTGAACCTGGGTATTCGATACGAAGTGTTCCAGAACTGGCGCGGACGGCTGGCTAACTTCGATCTAGCGACGAACCGGCAACTGCTGGCGGGCCAGAATTTCTATTACGAGCCGGGAGTGGGGCTGGTGCAGACGCAATCGCCAGCGCTGCCGGAACGGCCGATCATCACGGACAAGAACAACTTCATGCCGCGCGTCGGACTGGCCTACCGGCTTGGTTCGAAGACGGTGATCCGTGCGGGCGGCGGCGTTTTCAGCCTGCTGAACACGGGCGGCGCGACGCTGAACGGGATTATGAGCACGGTCCCGTTTTTCGTGCAGGCGAACCTTATCTCCAGTTCAACGACGCCGACGCTTGTTGCCTCCAACCTGTTCCCGACGGCGGCGCAGGCGGCGGGCAGCGTGGGCTCCCACAATGACCTGAAACGGCGCGACGGCTATATGTATTCCTATAACTTCAACATTCAGCATCAACTGAGTTCGACGCTGTTGCTGGAGACGGGATACATGGGCAATACGGGACACAAACAGGTGGGCTCCGTGTATGTGAACCAGCCGCGCCTACCGAGCAATCCGGCCTCACCGGAACCGTTTGCCGCGCGGGTACCGTTCCCGCTGGCGCTGCCGACCTTCTCCGAGACGACCAACTACCAGTGGTCCAACTACAATGCGTGGTTCATCAAGTTCGAACAGCGGATGTGGCACGGACTGAGCCTGACGTCGCACTATACGTGGGCGAAGATGATCGACGTGTCCGGGCCGGGGCAGAACATGTACAACCGGCGCGCGGAGCGAGGCCTTTCCGATACGGACGTGCGGCACAACTTCATCGCCGGGTTTGTGTACGACCTGCCGGTGGGGAAAGGCCGGGGCTGGAACCTGACGAATCCGGTGGTGAATACTGTGATCGGCGGATGGCAGTTGAACGGCATTGCCAACATGCGCACGGGGACGCCGTACACGATTTCGACGGCGGGCGACCTTGCCAATGTGGCGACCGGAGGACAACGGGCGAATGCGGCCGGGGTGGCGCCTTCCAAGCTAGATCCGCGGACGAATGGACTGCTGGGTTTAGACCGGGCCGCCTATTCCCTGCCGGCGCGCGGGACCTTCGGGACGCTGAGCCGGAATACGCAACCCGGGTTTGGCATTAACAACTGGGACGTGTCGATGGCGAAGAACTTCGGCATGCCGTTCCTGGGCGAGGCCGGGCGGTTGCAACTGCGGTTTGAATGGTTCAACTTCTTCAACCATACGCAGTTCTTGAATCCGAACGCGACGTACAACACGCCGACGTTCGGACTGGTGACCTCTACGCTAGACCCGCGCATTCTGCAGATTGCGGGCCGGTTGTACTGGTAGGCC